>JAHFUS010000002.1 GCA_023264975.1 Actinomycetes bacterium
CGCCCGGTCGCCCGCCCACGTCGCGCTCCGGCAAGCCCATCCCCCCGCCCCCCGGCATGGGCGGTCGCGCCGCGCCTGCGGGTTCCCCCGCCCGCGCCGGCGGCATGGGCGGTCCCCGCCCCGCCGGTCCCGGTGGCCCGCCCCGCACCGGCGGCGGGGCGCCCCGTCCCGGTGGTTTCCCGCCCCGTCCCGGGAGCCCCGGTGGGGCACCCGGCGGTGGTGGCTTCGGTGCCCGCCCCGGCGGCGGTGGTCCTGGTGGCGGCGCGCCCGGTGGTGGCTTCGGTGGCCGTCCCGGCGGTCCCGGTGGTGGTTTCGGCGGCCGCCCCGGCGGCCCCGGTGGCCGCGGCCGCCCGCCCCGTCGCAAGGGCGGAAGGCGTCGGCGTCCCCTCGAGGAGTTGGAGCCGTTCGACCCGAGCAAGGGCTACGCGCCCTCGAACCAGCCCGTCCCCACGGGCGAGATCCTGGTGGAGCGCGGCTCCACCGCCCAGGACCTCGGCCCCAAGCTGAACCGGTCGGCGGGCGACATCGTCCGCTTCCTGTTCCTCCAGGGCGACATGACCACGGCCACCTCGCCCCTGTCCGACGAGGCCATCGAGCTGTTCGCCGAGGAGGTGGGCGCCGCCATCCGCCTCGTCGAGCCCGGCGAGGAGAAGGAAGCCGCCCTCCAGAAGAAGTACTTCGAGGACGACGACGACGACGAGGACGAGGACCTGCTGCGTCCCCGCCCGCCGATCATCACCGTCATGGGCCACGTCGACCACGGCAAGACCAAGCTGCTCGACCGCATCCGCGAGACCAACGTGGTCGCGGGGGAGGCGGGCGGCATCACCCAGCACATCGGGGCGTACCAGGTCGAAAAGGACGGGCGCCTGCTCACCTTCATCGACACCCCGGGCCACGAGGCGTTCACCGCCATGCGGGCTCGGGGCGCCAACGTCACCGACATCGTCATCCTCGTGGTGGCGGCCGACGACGGCGTGATGCCCCAGACGGTCGAGGCGCTCAACCACGCCAAGGCGGCCGACGTGCCCATCGTCGTGGCGATCAACAAGATCGACCGCGAGGAAGCCGACCCCACCCGGGTAATGCAGCAGCTGTCCGAGCTCGGGCTCACCCCCGAGGCCTGGGGCGGCGACGCCATCATGGTGGAGCTGTCGGCTCTGCAGAACCTGGGTGTCGACGATCTGCTCGAGCAGCTCCTGCTGGTGGCCGAGGTCCAGATCGCCGACGAGCTCGTCGCCAATCCCGAGGCCAAGGCCCGGGGCGCCGTGCTCGAGGCCAACCTCGACCCCGGGCAGGGCCCTGTCGCCACCGTGATGGTGGAGACCGGCACCCTGCGCGTCGGCGATGCCATCGTGGCCGGCGCCGCATGGGGCCGCGTGCGGGCCATGCTCGACGACAGGGGCGACCGCATCAAGGAGGCCCCGCCGTCCACCCCCGTGGTGGTGCTGGGCTTCTCCGACGTGCCCAGCGCGGGCGACGACTTCCGGGTCACCGCCACCGACAAGGTGGCGCGCAACATCGCCGAGCAGCGCGAGCAGCGCTTCCGCTCGGCCGACCTGCGCAAGACGCCGTCCATGGCCGGCACCACGGCCAAGCTGGAGGACATCTTCGAGCAGATCCAGCGGGGCGAGACGGCCACGCTGAACCTGATCCTCAAGGCCGACGTCCAGGGCTCGCTCGAGGCCGTCACCGAGAGCCTGCGCAAGCGCGAGCGCGACGAGGTGAAGCTGAGCTTCGTCCACCGGGCCGTCGGTGGCATCACCGAGAACGACGTCCAGCTGGCGGCCGCGTCCAGCGCCACGATCATCGGCTTCAACGTGCGCCCCGACCGCAAGGGCCGTGCACTGGCCGAGGCCGAGGACGTCGACATCCGCACGTACGAGATCATCTACAAGCTGATCGAGGACATCGAAGCGGCCATGATCGGCATGCTCAAGCCCGAGTACGAAGAGGTGGTCACCGGCGACGCAGAGGTGCGCGAGGTCTACAGCGTGCCCCGGGTCGGCAAGGTGGCGGGCTGCTACGTGCTCAACGGCGTCATCACCCGCGGCTCGAAGGTCCGCTTCCTCCGAGAGGGCACCGTCATCTGGAACGGCAGCGTCACCTCGCTCAAGCGGTTCAAGGACGACGCCCGGGAGGTGCAGACCGGCTTCGAGTGCGGCATCGGCCTGTCCGACTTCCAGGACCTGCGCTCGGGTGACGTGATCGAGACCTACGAGGAGCGCGAGATCCCACGCACGTAGCGCATCTCCGGGTCGACCTCCGCATCCCGTCCAGCCACTCGTTGAAGGAGAAGCGGGCTGTGGTGAAGCCGATCCTCGAAAGGGCGAGGCGCCGGTTCCACGTATCGGCGGCCGAGGTGGGGCATCAGGGAACATGGCAGCGCGCCGCTCTCGGCTTCGCCGTGGTCGGCGCCGATGCCGGTCATCTGGAGGAGGTGCTGGCGGCGGTGGAGAGGTTCGTTTGGTCGTTTCCCGAAGCCGAGGTCCTCGACACCGCTACGGGCTTCGCGCCGGTGGACGACCATGCCTGATGGCGGCGGCGGCCGCCGCTACCCGCGCATGGCGCGGGTGAACGAGCTGCTGCGCGAGGTGATCGCGGAGGAGCTCGAACTCCTCTCCGACACCGACGAGCGCCTGCTCATGGTCACCGTCACGGCCGTCCATGCCGACGCTGATCTCAGCAGGGCCAAAGTCATGCTCAGTTCACTTCCCCCGGGCGCCGATGAGGCTCTCGAGGAACACCGCGTTCCCATCCAGCGGGCCATCAACCGCCAGGTCAGATTGAAGCGCACGCCTCAACTTTCCTTCGGAGCCGACCTTGCGGTAGAGAGTGGAAAGCGGGTAGAGGAGATTCTCCGGGACCTGCGGACGGGGGAGGGCGGTGCGGATGCTGGCGGATGAGCTCGACCGGGCGGCGGAGGCGATCACCGGTGCGTCGGAGCTGGCGCTCGCCTGCCACGTGATCCCCGACGGCGACGCCCTGGGCTCGCTGCTCGCCATGCACGAGCTGTGCCGGGCCAATGGCAAGCCGGCGGTGGCCTCGTGGGCCGAGCCGTTCGAGGTGGGGCACCACTACCGCTTCCTGCCGGGCCTTTCGGCCGCCACCAAGCCCGCCGACTTCCCGGTCGAGCCCGACGTGATGATGACGTTCGACTGCGGGTCGCCCGAGCGCCTCGGGTCCCTGGCCGCTCCGGCCGCCGCTGCCAGGGCGCTCATCGTCGTCGACCACCATGCGACAAATGCCCGGTTCGGCACCGTGAACCTGGTGGACCCCGACGCCGCCGCCACCGCCGTGCTGGTGCGCCGGCTGGCCGACCGCCTGGGCTGGGCGCTCACCCGCGACGCCGCCATCTGCCTCTACACCGGGCTCGTCACCGACACCGGGCGGTTCCAGTACTCGAACACCACGCCCGAGGTGTTCGCCCTGGCCGAGGAGCTGTCGGCGTTCGACCTCCCGATCGCCTCGATGAGCCGGCAGCTGTTCGAGGAGCACCGTTTCGAGTACCTCCAGCTGATGAGCCGGTGCATCGCCCGGGCCGAGCTGGACAGGGACCTGCACTTCGTCGCTACGTGGGTGACCCAGCAGGACCTGATCGACCACGGGTGCAGCCTGGAGGAGACCGAGGGCCTGATCGACATCGTGCGCCGGGCGGCGGAGGCCGAGGTGGCATGCGTGCTGAAGGAGACCGACGAGGGCATCCGGGTGTCCCTGCGGGCGGCGACCTCGTCCGACGTGTCCAAGCTGGCGGCCCGCTTCGGCGGCGGCGGCCACCGCTACGCGGCCGGCTTCATGGCCCACGGCACGATCGCCGAGGTGTACACCGCCCTCCGGGCCGCCCTGGCCGAGGACCCCCCGCCCGCACCCGGGCAGTGAGCGCCGGCGCCCCCGGCGGCGACGGCGAGGCGGCCGGCTCCGGGTTCTCCGGAGATATGCATCCGGAGAGGGGACGTAGGATTCCACAGAAGCGGGGCGGGCCGGTCACCGACGGGGTGGTGGTGGTGGACAAGCCGGCGGGCTGGACGTCCCACGACGCCGTGGCCCGCTGCCGGCGCATCTTCGGCCAGAAGCGGGTGGGCCACGCCGGCACCCTCGACCCCGACGCCACCGGCGTGCTGGTGGTCGGTCTCGGCCGCGCCACACGCCTCCTGCGGTACGTCACCGACCTGCCCAAGACCTACGAGGGCGAGCTTGTGCTGGGCGTCGCCACGTCCACGTTGGACGCGGCGGGGGAGGAGACCGGCCGGTGGGACATGGCGGCGGTGACCCTCGACGACGTGCGGACCGCCGCCGCCCGGCTCGTCGGTGCGATCGACCAGGTGCCCCCGATGGTGTCGGCCGTCAAGATCGGCGGTCAGCGCCTACACGCCCTGGCCCGGGCCGGCGTCGAGGTGGAGCGCCCGTCCAGGCGGGTGACGGTGTTTCGCTACGACGTGGAGCCGGCGCCCGAGGCCGGCGTCTTCCGCATCGCCGTCGACTGCTCGTCTGGCACCTACATCCGCTCCCTGGCAGCCGACGTCGGCACCGCCCTCGGCGGCGGCGCCCACCTGCGGGCCTTGCGGCGCACGGCCATCGGGCCCTTCACGCTGGCCGGCGCCGTCCCCCTCGAGGAGCTGACGCCGCAGGCGGCTCTCCCGCCCTCGGCGGCCGTGGCCCACTACCCGAGCGTCGCGGTAGGCCCCGATGTAGCGGTGGCGGTGGCCACCGGAAAGGTCCTGGCCGACGTGGACCTGGGTATCGAAGGCGCCGGCCCCTGGGCCGTCCTCGACGGCGACGGCGCCCTCCTTGCCGTCTACGAGCGCCACCCTGACGGCCGGGTCAAGCCCGCCGTCGTCCTCACCACGCCCATCTGACCCCCGCCACCGGATTGTGGGTAAGGGAACGCGCGCCCCTGGCGTGCATTTTCGTACCCGGTACGGGCTGCCGCGGGGCCGGGCCCGGGCGTCGGTAGCCTCGGCGTCGTGGAGGTGCTTGCCGAGCCGGCCGCGTGTCCCCGCCCGGCCTCGGGCACGGTGGTCACCATCGGAGCGTACGACGGGGTGCACCTCGGTCACCGTGCGCTGCTGGCCCGGGTGCGGAGCATGGCCGACCAACTGGGAGCGGCGGTCGCCGTCGTCACCTTCGACCGCCACCCGGCGACCGTGGTGCGGCCCGAGTCGGCCCCCCGGTTGCTCACCGACCTGGCCCAGAAGCTGGAGCTGCTGGCCACCACGGGTGTGGACTACGTCTACGTGGTGCGCTTCGACGAGGCGCGTGCGGCCGAGTCGGCCGAGGACTTCGTCCGGGAGCTGCTGGTCGACTGCCTGGCCGCCCGGGCCGTCGTCGTCGGCCACGACTTCCACTTCGGGAACAGGCGGCGGGGCAACGTCCCGCTCCTTCAGGCCATGGGGGCCGAGCTTGGCTTCGACGTGCTGGGCATCAGCCTGGTGGCCGACGGCGGGCCAGGCGCCGAGCCCGTCTCCTCCACCCGCATCCGGCGCCTGCTGGCCGAGGGGGACGCGGCCGGCGCGGCGGCGCTGCTCGGGCGCCCGCACGAGGTGCGGGGCACGGTGGTCCCCGGTGACAAGCGGGGCCGGGAGCTCGGGTTCCCGACCGCCAACGTCGTGGTGCCGGGCGACATCCTCCTGCCGGCCGACGGCATCTACGCCGGCTGGTACCGTCGCCCCAGCGGCGCCGCCCACCCGGCCGCCATCTCCCTCGGGCGCCGCCCCACCTTCCACGCCGACGCCGACGCCCCGGTGCTGGAGGCGTACCTCCTCGACTTCGACGGCGACCTCTACGGCGAGCAGGCCGCCGTCCGGTTCTCGGCACGCATCCGGGGCGAGGAACGCTTCGAGTCGGTGGAGGCCCTGGTCGCCCAGATGGGTGACGACGTCACCGCCACCCGGGCCCTGCTGACGCCCGCCTGACGTCGCCCGCCCCGAGCTTTGGGTGGACGAAGCCGGCGAGGCGTACGCAGCGCCGGTCGCCATCCGCTCGCCGGCGCGCACCTGGGGCGCCGTGGCCGGCGACCTCGGCCCGCTCGCCTGCGGCCGCCCGCCGGCGGGGGTCCGCGTCGCCGGAGACCCGTCATGCCATGATCCGCGGCGGCGTCGAGACGGGAGAACGGACATGCCGCTGTCGGCGGTCATCGAGGTGGCGCTTGGGCTGTCGTTCCTGTTCGCCTCGCTGAGCCTCATCGCATCGGGGGCCCACGAGATGATCGCCGCCGTCCTGGCGCTGCGGGCCAAGACGCTGCAGAAGGGCGTCGCCAACCTGGTGGCCGACCCGGAGAAGGCCGAGGCGATCTACGCCCACCCGCTGATCCTCTCGCTCTACCGGGGCAAGCGCCCGCCGTCGTACATCCCCCGGGAGAAGTTCGCGCTGGCCTTCGTCGACAAGTACGTGAAGCCGGCGGTCGGCTCGGCCGCCGACCAGGCGGCGGCCGTGGACAAGGCCATCGCCGGCCTGCCGGAGGGCCGGATCCGCGAATCGCTCGACGTGCTCTGGCGCGACGCCAGGGGCGACGCGGCCAGGTTCCGCGCCGGCGTGGAGACGTGGTTCGACGACGCCATGGAGCGGGTGGCCGGCTGGTACCGGCGCCTCACCCAGGCGATTCTGTTCGGTCTCGGCATCGTGCTGGCGGTCGGCATGAACGTCAACGCCGTCACCGTGACCCAGCAGCTGTGGAGCGACGCCCCGCTGCGGGCCGCCGTGGCGGCCACGGCCACCAAGGTCGAGCCGCCGGCCGACGCCGGGGCGGAGTCGGTGAAGGAGCAACTCGACGAGGTCGAGGCGGGCATCAAGACGGTCGGGGGGATCGGCCTGCCCATCGGCTGGACCGACAGCGCCCGGCCGAGCACCTGGTACGGGGCGCTGGCCGGCTGGCTGTTCACCGCCGTGGCCATCTCCATGGGCGCCCCGTTCTGGTTCGACCTCCTCGGCCGGGTCGCCCGCGTCCGCACCGGCGGTGTGCGCACCCAGACGGCCCTCCCGGCCAGCGCCGACACCGAGCCAGCCAAGTAGGAAACACCTCGGGAAACGAGTTCTCTCAGTCGTCTCGGGTCGGGTGACCGGCCCGCATGCGCTTGCGCTCGCCCTGCTGCCGCTTGGCTTCGAGCCGGCGCTCCTTGGCGCCCTTGCTCGGCCGGGTGGGCCGGCGGGGGCGCTCGATGTGCAGCGCCTCGGCCAGGCGGGCAGCCAGGCGCTCGAGGGCCAGCTCGCGGTTTCGGGCCTGTGACCGGGAATCCGACGCCACCACCCGGACCACGGGGCCCAGGCGCTCCAGGAGGCGCGCCCGCTGGCGGGGGCCGAGGGTGGGGGAGGCGGCCACGTCGAAGCGGACCTCGGCCCTGGTGTCGGCAGTGTTGGCGTGTTGGCCACCTGGCCCACCGCTTCGCGAGAACCTCCACTCCAGCTCGGCCAGCGGGATGCGAAGCGACCCGCTCACCCGCAGGTCATCGACCACGTCGAACTCTATCGCCGGGTGATCCGCACCCGGCCCGCCCGCGCCCGAGATGGCGCCCGGCTCGCTCGGGACTTCGATGGAGGCCCGGCCCGGAAAAGAACACTGCTACGATGCGTCAGCGCTCCGGCGACCGCCGGTCCGCGTCCCAAGGCTGGATGCTGAGGTTCCTGATACATGCCCGACAAGGCGGCGACCATCGCTGAACACCGACTCCACGAGACCGACACGGGATCGTCCGAGGTCCAGATCGCGCTGCTCAGCCAGCGCATCGACCACCTCACCGCCCATCTCAAGATGCACAAGGGCGACCACCACACCCGCCGTGGCCTCATGAAGATCATCGGCCAGCGCCGCCGCCTGCTCGACTACGTGAAATCCAACGACGTCGAGCGGTACCGGACCGTCATCGGGCGCCTCGGCCTCCGCCGATAAGTACCAAGCAGCACCGCGAGCGGCCCAACGGGGCCGCTCGTTTCGCATATCGCAGGCGGTGACGGTGTCCAGCTGCCAGTGGCGACGAGCCCGACCCTGAGGGGGTGGGAGCGTGACCACTGGGAACTGGCCCGGCCGCCGCCCCTTCACGAGAGGAGCGCAAGTGGCAGAGGCCATTTCCGTCTCCGGTCCCGTCAGCGGGACCGACAAGACCCTTTCCTTCGAGACCGGCAAGCTGGCCGGGCAGGCCGGCGGCGCAGTCGTCGGCCGTATCGGCGACACCGTCGTGCTGGTCGCGGCCACCGCTGCCAAGCAGCCCCGCGAGGGCGTCGACTTCTTCCCCCTCACCGTGGACGTCGAGGAGAGGATGTACGCCGCCGGCAAGATCCCCGGCTCGTTCTTCCGCCGGGAGGGCCGGGCCACCGACCAGGCCATCCTCACCTGCCGCCTGATCGACCGGCCGCTGCGCCCGTCGTTCCCCTCCGGCTTCCGCAACGAGGTGCACGTGGTCGCCACCGTCTTCGGCGCCGACCAGGAGAACCCCCACGACATCGTGGCCATCAACGCCGCCTCGGCCGCCCTGATGATCTCCAACATCCCCTTCGACGGTCCCATCGGCGCCGTCCGCATCGCCTACGACACTGAGGGCGGCTGGGTTCCCCACGCCACCTACCAGGAGGGTGACGCCGGCACGTTCGAGCTGGTCGTCGCGGGCCGGGCCCTCGACGACGGCGACGTCGCCATCATGATGGTGGAGGCCGGCGGCACCGAGAACGCCTGGCGCTACTACGAGGACGGCGCCCCCAAGGTCACCGAGGAGGTCATCGCCTCCGGCCTCGAAGCGGCCAAGACCTGGATCAAGGAGTCGATCGAGCTCCAGCGCCGGCTGGTCGAGAAGATCGGCGGCAAGAAGGACGTCATGGCCTTCCCCGAGGCGGCCGACTACGCCGACGACGTGTGGGACGCGGTCAAGGACGCGGGCGCCGAGCCCGTCGGCAAGGCCATCACCATCGTCGACAAGGCCGAGCGCAATGCCGCCCTGGACGACGCCGCCACCACGGTGGCCGAGAAGCTGGGTGACACCTTCGAGGGACGTGAGAAGGAGATCAAGGCGGCCATCAAGTCCCTCACCAAGGCGCTGATCCGCCGCCGGGTGGTGGAGGACGGCTTCCGCATCGACGGTCGCAGCGCCACCGACATCCGGTCCCTCAGCGCCGAGGTCTCCCAGATCCCCACCGCCCACGGCTCGGCCCTGTTCCAGCGGGGCGAGACCCAGGTGATGGGCGTGTCCACCCTGGGCATGCCGCGGATGGACCAGCTGCTCGACACCATCGGCACCGAGGTCCGCAAGCGGTACATGCACCACTACAACTTCCCGCCCTTCTCAACCGGCGAGACCGGCTTCATGCGGGGCCCCAAGCGCCGCGAGATCGGCCACGGCCTGCTGGCCGAGCGGGCCCTGCTGCCCGTCGTGCCGCCGCTGGAGGAGTTCCCCTACGCCATCCGCGTGGTGAGCGACGTGCTGTCGTCCAACGGCTCCACCTCGATGGCGTCGGTCTGCGCCTCGACCCTGTCGCTGATGGACGCCGGCGTGCCCCTCAAGGCGCCGGTGGCCGGCATCGCCATGGGCCTCATCTACGCCGAGGGCAAGTACACCACCCTCACCGACATCCTCGGGGCCGAGGACGCCTTCGGCGACATGGACTTCAAGGTCGCCGGCACGAAGGACTTCGTCACCGCCCTCCAGCTCGACACCAAGATCGCCGGCATCCCGGCCGACGTGCTGGGCAAGGCCCTGCAGCAGGCCCGCGATGCCCGCCTGCAGATCCTCGAGGTCATGGCCGGCGCCATCGCCGAGCCCCGCGAGGAAGTGGCCGCCACTGCGCCCAAGATCGTCAGCATCCAGATCCCGATCGACAAGATCGGCGAGGTCATCGGTCCCAAGGGCAAGGTCATAAACGCCCTGCAGATGGAGACCGGCGCCGACATCAACGTCGACGACGACGGCATGGTCGGCACCGTCACCATCGGGGCCAAGGACGGCTCCGCCGTCACCGAGGCAAGGCGTCGCATCGAGCTGATCCTCGACCCGCCGAAGGCCGTCATCGGCACCATCTACACCGGCCGGGTGGTCAACGTCACCAAGTTCGGCGCCTTCGTCAACATCCTCCCCGGCCGTGACGGCCTGGTCCATATCTCCAAGCTGGGCCAGGGCAAGCGCGTGGAGCGGGTGGAGGACGTGGTCGACCTGGGCGACGAGATCACCGTGCGGGTCGACGACATCGACCAACAGGGCAAAGTGTCCCTGTCGCCGGTCGGGCCCGACGGCGAGACGTCGGGCGAGGCGCCGGCGCCGGCGCGTGAGCGCGCCCCCCGGGGTGACTCAGGTGGTGGCCGGTCGCGTGAGTCCGGCGACCGGGGCCCCCGTGCCCCGAGGCCTGCGGCTGATGCCCCTGCGGCGTCCGGCGCCGAGACCGTCTCCTTCGAGGCGGCCTGGGAGTCCGAGGCGGCGTCGGAGTTCGGCGACCTCGGTCCCGCCCCCGCCGGCGGTGCACCTCGCGAGGGGTTCGGCGGCGCTCGGCGGTCCGACGAGCGGGGCGGCGACGGCCCTCGTCGCAACCCCCGGCGGGGCGGAGGCGGCGGCCGTCACTAGTCTGCGGCAGTGATCGAGTCGACCGCCCTGGACAACGGCCTCACCGTCGTCACCGAGCGCATCCCCTGGGTGCGCTCGGTGAGTGCCGGGTTCTGGGTGGGCACCGGGTCGCGTGACGAGGGCGACGGGCTGTTCGGCGCCTCCCACTTCCTCGAGCACTTGCTTTTCAAGGGCACGGCGACGCGCACGGCCCGCCGGATCGCCGAGGACGTCGACGCGGTGGGCGGCGACATGAACGCCTTCACCACGAAGGAGTACACGGCGTTCTACCTCCGGGTGCTGGACGACAGCCTCGACCTCGGTCTCGACATCCTCTCCGACATCCTCTGGAGCCCGGCCTTCCGGCCCGAGGAGGTCGAGGCCGAGCGCCAGGTGATCCTGGAGGAGATCCTGATGCGGGCCGACGAGCCCGCCGACCTCGTCCACGAGGTCTTCACCGAAGCGCTCTTCCCGGACCATCCGGTGGGCCGCGAGGTGTTGGGCGACGAGCGGTCGATCGAGGCCATGAGCCGCACCGACATCGCCGACTTCCACGCCCACCATTACCGACCCCGGAACACCGTCTTCGCGGCGGCCGGCAACCTCGAGCACGCCGCCATCGTCGAGGGCATCCAGCGCCGCTTCGCCGGTGCCGACGGCGGTGTCACGCCGGTGCGCACCCCGCCCACCGCCGCGCCCCAGCCACTGGCCGTCGACCCCCGCCCCACCGAGCAGGTCCACGTCGTCATCGGCATGCGCAGCCTGCACAGCCACTCCGAGGACCGCTACGCCCTGGCCGTGATGAACCACGTGCTCGGCGGCGGGCTGTCGTCCCGCCTGTTCCAGAAGATCCGCGAGGAGCGGGGCCTGGCCTACTCGGTGTACTCGTACCGGTCCGCACTGGTCGACACCGGCGCTCTCGCCGTCTACGCCGGCACCATGCCCACCCGGGTGTCCGAAGTACTCGACCTGATCCGGGCCGAGCTCGACACGATGGCGGCGTCGGGCATCAAGGAGCGCGAGCTCGAGGTGGCCAAGGGCCACCTGGTCGGCGAGCTGGCCCTTTCCCTCGAGGACTCGGCCGCCCGCATGAGCCGCATCGGGCGCAGCCAGCTCCTGCATGACAAGGTGCTCACCGTCGACGACGTGGTTTCGCAGATCGCCGCCGTCACCCTCGACGACGTGGCCCGGGTGGCCGCAACGGTGCTCGGCAACGAGCGCGTGCTGGCCGTGGTCGGCCCCGTCGAGGACGGTGCCTTCGACAGGTCACGGGTGGCCTGACCCCGTGCGGGTGGGCGTGTTCGGCGCCGGCGGGCGGATGGGGTCCACCGTGTGCCGGGCGGTGGCCGACGACCCCGACCTGGAGCTCGTGGCCGCCGTCGACCCGCACCACCGGGGCATCGACCTTCGTCAGGTCGTCGGCCCCGGCGTCTCCGGCATCCAGATCGCCGGCGACGCGTCGGCCCTCACCGACGCCGGTGCCGAGGTGGTCGTCGACTTCACCGAGGCGGCTGCGGCGAGGGACAACCTTGCGTGGTGCGCCGCCCACAAGGTGCATGCGGTGGTGGGCACCACGGGTCTCTCCGAGGCCGACCTCGACAGGCTCCGGGTGGCGTTCGTCGACGGCGTGAACTGCGTGGTGGCGCCCAACTTCGCCATCGGTGCCGTGCTCATGATGCGCTTCGCCGAGATGTCGGCGCCGTGGTTCGAGACGGCCGAAGTGATCGAGTTGCACCACGACGCCAAGATCGACGCCCCGTCGGGCACGGCCCGCCTCACCGCCGAGCGCATGGCGGCGGCGTCCGACGAGTGGGCGCCCGACCCCACCACCGACGAGGTGGTGGCGGGAGTCCGGGGCGGTAGCATCGTGCCCGGCATCCGGGTCCACTCCGTGCGTCTGCGGGGCCTGGTGGCGCACCAGGAGGTGCTCCTCGGCACCACCGGCCAGACCCTCAGCATCCGCCACGACTCGTTCGACCGGTCGTCGTTCATGCCGGGCGTCCTGCTGGCGGTGAAAACGGTGGTCGACCACCCCGGGCTCACCGTCGGCCTCGATACGCTGCTCGGCCTCTAGCCGGCGCCTGGCCGGCCGACCGCTCCGGTCAGCCGATCGGTACCGCGGCGGCCTCATCCGGCTGGCCAGTCAGCCGGCGCCGGCCGGCCGCCATCAGCAGGCGGGGCGGCAGAGCTGCGCCGGGTCGACCGTGACGCCGAGGTCGGGGTGGAGGCGACCGAGGGCGAGCTGGTGAGGAGCGCCGGGCGAAGGGGTCACGAGCAGTGTCCCGTCCATGAGTTCGTACCGGTGACCGTCGTCGGGGAATGCATCGAGGTCGTCGACGGTGAGGGGACCTCGCGGCAGCGCCATCGCCATATGCCCAGCCTACGGGCGCACGGTCCGGTGGTCGAGCTATGCACGCCCGCCTCTCATGCCCTTTACCGAACGGCCCTCATCCCCCGTCAGCGCCGGTTGCTGCCCGCCCGCCGCCTTCGTCGGTCTCCACCCGCTCCTGTTCGAGCTCGCGCTCGATGGTCGACACCGACTCCAGCTCCGACGTGCCGCTCCTGCGGGCCATGACGATCTGGACGAAGACGAGCACGACCGAGAGAGCGGTGAGCGGCCACTGGTAGTGGCGCAGGAAGCCCAACACGCCGTCGAGCGGGCTCGAGAACACGTCACCGAAGATCCGCAGGAGGATGATCGTGACGATCGTGCCGGTGAGGTTGAGGGCGAAGAACACGCCCGTCTTCATCTTGGATGCGCCGGCCAGCACGCAGATGATCGGGTTGGGGGCGATGGCCACCATGGGGTAGGCCGCCTTCTTGAACCACCCCTCGAAGATGCTGACGCTGGCCGCCCCGTCACCGAGCTTGCGCTCCAGCCACCGCACGCCGGCGTCGCCGTAGCGGCGACCGATGAAGAAGTAGAGGGGGTCCGACAGCAGCTGGCGGCCGACCCCGAGGACGAAGAATGTCACCGGGTCGATATGGGTGGACGCCAGTACGAGGTAGCGCTTGCGCGCGTTGAGCAGGAGCAGCCACACCGGATGGCTGTTGACCAGGGTGGGGGAGAGGGCGTCGCCCACGTACGACAGGGCGGTGAGCACGACGATCGGGGCGAGGACCAGGTACAGCGACCGGCGGCTGTGGGCCGGCCTTTCCCCTGCGCCACCCGCTTGCGTACCGTCGGCGGCCTCGGGGACGGGCTCCGTGCCGGCGGCACCCTCGCCGGCGGGCTCGGCCCCCGTCATCCGGACGACCTCCCTTCGGCTTCATCGTCCCCACGACCGCGGGCGGTCTCGCCCGCCGCGTCGGCCAGCTCCTTCTCGATGGTGGCGATGGAGCGCAGGTCCGACTTTCCTCGGCGGCGCTGGCCCCACACCCACGCCGCCACGACCACGACGGACAGGACAGTGAGCAGGCGGGCGTTGTCGCCGTAGAACCGGTTCACCGCGCCGAGGGGGCCGTCGAACACCTCGGCGAACCGGTAGAGCAGCGTCACGACGGTGACGGTGCCGGCCAGGTTCAGTGCCAGGAACACCACCGGGCTCATGCCTGTGGCCCCGGCCAGCACGCACACCACGGCGCCCGGGAACAGGAACACCATCACCGGCGACGCCTTGGAGAACCCCTTCTCGATGGCCCGCACGATCCCCACCTCGTCGCCCATGCGGCCCTCGATCCAGCGCACGCCGGCGGTGCCGTACAGGTAGCCCAGCAGGAAGAACAGGGGGTCCGAGATGAGCCGGCGGACGGTGGCCACCACCAGGAAGGGTACGAAGTCCACCTCGGCCGCCACCAGCAGGAGGAACCGGTTGCGGGGCTCCATGGCGACCAGCCACAGGGGATGGTCCCGCAACAGGGCCGGATGGAACATGTTGCCGAGGGTGCCGACGACGACCACGGCCAGGATGGGCCCGACGATGAGCGCGAGGGTGCGTCGGCTGGGGGGCGGCCGTTGCGGCCAGGTGGCGTGCAAGGTCGAGACGCTACCGCCGGGCTCCGCCGGGTCGGCGCGGTTGCATCGGTCGGCGGTATCTTCGTTCCATGGCTGTGGGTGACGATCAACGGACCGGGCGGGACGAGGTCAGCGACATCGAGGCGGTCATGTCCGTGACCAACACCGACGTCGACGAGGCCCTCCACGCCGTGCGGGACAACGCCGACGCCATCTTCACGTGGGACTACACCAAGGGCGCCCGGCCCAAGCTGGAGCGCCTCTACGAGAAGTCCAAGATCTCCATGTGGAACGCCAGGACGGACCTGGCGTGGGACACCGACGTCGACCAGGAGAAGGTGGTCGCCGACAACAACTTCGCGGCCCAGAGCCTGCTCGGGGGCAACGCCGACGTGAGCGGCACGCCCCTCGCTCTGTGGGGCGACAAGGAGTGGCTGGAGTTCGGCATCGAGAGCCAGAACTGGACGCTGTCGCAGTTCCTCCACGGCGAGCAGGGCGCGCTCGTGTGCACGGCCAAGATCGTGGAGTCGGTCCCGTGGATCGACGCCAAGTACTACGCCGCCACCCAGGTGATGGACGAGGCCCGTCACGTCGAGGTGTTCGCCCGCTACCTCGACGAGAAGCTGTCGGGGCACTACCCGATCAACGCCCACCTGAAGCTGCTGCTCGACGACATCATCTCCGACAGTCGCTGGGACATGACCTACCTGGGCATGCAGATCATGGTGGAGGGACTGGCGCTGGCCGCCTTCGGGTTCATCTCCCAGCTCAGCACGGAGCCGCTGCTCAAGCAGCTGCTGCGCTACATCATGAACGACGAGGCCCGCCACGTGGCCTTCGGCGTGCTGAGCCTTTCCGACTACTACGCCGAGTTGAGCGACGCCGAGATGAAGGAGCGCCAGGAGTTCGCCTTCGAGGCGGCCGTGCGCATGCGCGACCGCTTCCTCCAGCAGGAGGTGTTCGAGCGCATGGGCATCTCGCCTGCCATCGCCGCCCCGCTGGTGCAGCAGGCCCCCGAGCGCCTCATGTTCCAGTCGATGCTCTTCTCCCGCATCGTGCCCAACTGCCGCCGCCTCGGCCTGCTCGACGCCAACGGCGGCTGGCTTCGGGAGCGCTTCGTGGAGCTCGGTGTCATCGGTTTCGAGCACTGGGAGGACCCCGAGCACGAGGCGATGTTCGCCCTGGCCGAGGGCGCCGGCGACCAGCAGTAGCCCGGGAAGGGCGTCGGACCCGGCACCCCGGCAGCCGAAACTACCCCAACAGGCGGGGTCCGCGGATGCCGAAGGAAGTTGTGATGGCGGCCCCCGTCGCGTGCCCGACAGAGTCGACGTGGATCGACGGTCCGACGCGGGCCGACCCCCGTAGCGAGTCCAGGGTGGTGGGGCTGCCGGGCTCGGTCGAGGTGCAGGACCGATGACTCCGCGGGTCTGGCGGGCCGCGATCGGCGCCGGCGTTCTCGCAGGGGCCCACGTGGCATGGGCGCTGACCGGCGTGGGGGGCCCGACTGTCACACAGCTCGTGCTGCGGGGGAGCCTGCTGCTCGGCTCCGTGGCGACCGCGGTCGCATGCTTCGTCGTGGCGCGCCGGACCTTGGGCGGGACGCGCCGGGGATGGACCCTCTTCGGCCTCACCGGTGCATGCTGGGTGGTCTCCCAGGCCACGGCCGGGTTCCGGGAGGTGACCACCGGCCGCCGCCTGGCCTTCCCGTCGCCGGCCGACGTGCCGAGCAACGTCGCCCTCCTGCTGTCGGTGCTGGCGCTGCTGGCCTTCCTCGGAGGGGCACTGTCGAGCGCGGCGCGGATGCGGACGTTGCTCGATGGACTGCTGATCGCCGCCTCGCTGCTCTTCGTCAGCTGGGCTGCGGTGTTGGAGGGCCTCTACCGCTCGGCCGGTGACGGGCCGGCGCGTCTGCTCGGCGTGGCCTACCCCATGGGCGATGTGGTGCTGGCGTCGTTGGTCCTCGTGGCCGCGGGCCGCGTGAACGGCGGCTCGAGGCTACCGTGGGCGCTGCTGGGAGCGGGCCTCGGCCTGTTCGCCGTCGGCCACAGCTCCTTCGCCTACCTTCAGTTGGCCGGGCTCGACTCGGCGCCGTGGACCCAGTCGTTCAGCTGGCTGGCCGGCTGCCTGCTCGTCGGGATCGCCGCCTTGGCCTTCGACGTCGGCACGTCCCCCATCTCGACCGAATCACGGGCCGGAGGGAAGCTCGGGATCTTTGTCCCGTACATCCCGCTGGTGCTCGCCGCGGCGGTGGCGGTGGGTCACCGCGTCGACCGGGGAGCGCCTGCGTTCCTGGCCGTCAACGGCGCGGTCATCATCGTCCTGCTGCTGGCCCGACAGATGCTCGCCCAGCTGGAGAACCTGGAGCTGACCCAGGAGCTCGAAGCGAGGGTGCGGCGCCGCACCGCCGCGCTGCGGCGCCAGGAGCGCCGTTTCCGCTCCATCGCCCAGAACGCCTCGGATGTGCTCACGGTTGTGGACAGCAGCGGGATCATCAGCTACCAGAGCGCATCGGTCACGCGGGTGCTCGGCCACCTCGCTGAGGATCTGGTCGGCAAGCGCCTCGAAGACCTGCTGGCGTCTGAGGACTCCGAGGAGCGCCGGTCGACCTTGGAGCTGGTGAGGGCCGCCGCCCCTCCTCCTGCCGGCCCAACCGTGATCACCGCCCAGCTCCGGCGCTCGGACGACTCGCTCTGCCAGGCCGAGATCACCGTGAGCAACCTTCTCCAGAACGAAGCCGTGCGGGG
The DNA here is from genome assembly GCA_023264975.1 of Actinomycetes bacterium. GTDB lineage: Bacteria > Actinomycetota > Acidimicrobiia > Acidimicrobiales > JAHFUS01. The sequence goes on from JAHFUS010000002.1 coordinate 17,214, forward strand.
ATTCGTCCTGACCAGCCGCGACATCACCGAGCGCTCCGCCCTCGAGGGCCAGCTCCGCCTGCAGGCACTGCACGACCCACTCACCGGTCTCGGCAACCGCGTGCTGTTCCGTGACCGGCTCGAGCACGCCCTGGCCCGGGCCCGGCGCAACCCGGAGCTGCTGGCCGTGCTCATGATCGACCTGGACGGGTTCAAGCAGGTCAACGACAGCCTCGGCCATGATGCCGGGGACCGGCTGCTCACCGAGGTGGCGCACCGGCTGCAGGATTGCCTGCGGGCCGGCGACACGGTGGCCCGCATGGGCGGTGACGAGTTCGCCGTGCTGCTCGAGCGGGCCGATCTCGAAGGGCCGGCGGTGGTGGCACAGCGGATCGTGTACCGCCTGCGCGCACCGGTGGACATCGACGGCAAGGCGATCGTGACCCAGGGCAGCGTCGGCGTCGCGCTGGGGTCCACGTCGACGCTGAACGCCGAGGAACTGCTCCGCAACGCCGATCTGGCCATGTACGTGGCCAAGTCCAAGGGCAAGGGGATCTACGAGGTCTACGAGCGGGAGATGCACGCAGCCGCCCTCGACCGCGTGGAGCTTGAGACCGACCTACGCGTCGCCCTGCGCAAGCGGGAGCTCACCCTGCACTACCAGCCCGTGGTGGAGCTGCCCAGCGGGCGCATCTCAGGAGCGGAGGCCCTCGCCCGGTGGGAGCACCCCGAGCGGGGAATGGTGTCGCCGGCCGAGTTCGTGCCGCTGGCCGAGGAGAGCGGCCTGGTGGTCGACCTTGGCCGGTGGGTACTGGGCGAGGCCTGCCGCCAGGCCAAGCGCTTCCAGGAGGCGTATCCGACCGAGCCGCCGTTCGCCATGGCCGTCAACGTGGCCGCCCGCCAGCTCACCAGCCCCTGGCTGTTGGACGAGGTGCGCAAGGCGTTGGCGGAAAGCCACCTTCCCCCGTCCAGCCTCGTGCTGGAAATCACCGAAGGCGCCCTCATGAGCGACGCCACGTCCATCGTCCCAACCCTCGAAGCGCTGCGGGCGCTCGGCGTCCGCCTCGCCATCGACGACTTCGGCACCGGCTGGTCGTCGCTCAGTCGTCTGCGGTCGTTCCCTGTCGACAAGTTGAAGATCGACCAGTCGTTCATCTCCGAGATCACGTCGTCGGACGACGACGCCCCGATCGTGGCCGCCATCGTCGCCATGGCCCACAGCCTGCAGCTCACGACGGTCGCCGAGGGCGTGGAGACGGCCGAGCAGCTCGCCTGCCTTCACCGGCACGGGTGCGAGGAGGTGCAGGGCTACCTGCTGTCGCGTCCGCTGCCCGGAGAGCGCCTCCTCCAGCTCCTCGCCGACCCCGGCGGGCTCCTCGAACCCGCGGGCGCCGCAAGCGGCGGCCTGAGCCCGGCCGAGCAGTCGCTGATGGGCCTGGTGGCGGAGACCACCCGCCCGGCCGACGGCAGCGATCGGATCCGCCCGGTGCTGTACGAGCTGCAGCGGGTGACGGGAGCGGACGCCGTGTTCCTCACCGAGGTCCACTGGGCCGACCCGGACCAGGAACTGCGCTTCAGCACGGATCAGGAGGTCCTCGTCGAGGGGACCCGGGTGCCGTGGCCCGGCTCGCCGTGCTGCGACATGCTCCGGGGCGGTGCCCGGTTCGTGCCCGACCTCACGATCCGCTATGGCGACGATCACCTCGTGCGCTCCTTCGGCGCCACCTCTCTGGTCACCGTGCCGGTGCTCATGCATGACGGAACGGTCTTCGGCACGCTGTGCGCCGTCGGCCGAGGGCCGGACGGACTGGCCGTCACCTCCGTGGTGCTCATGGAGCTGTTCGCCCGGCTCCTCGTCGAACACCTGGGCGAGCGTGGAGAGCTGACCGAGCTCTTCGCCGGTCATCTGGTCTCCTAAGAGCGGTCCCATGCTGCTGTAGCCTGCGGCGATGGACGCCACCGGGCCAGGGGGTCGCTTCGGCGCCGTCCTCACCGCCATGGTCACGCCCTTCGACGACGAGGGCCGCCTCGATCTCGACGCCGTTGCCGTCCTCGCCCGCTGGCTGGTCGACAACGGCAGCGAGGGCCTGGTGGTGACCGGCACCACCGGCGAGGCGCCGGTCCTGACCGACGACGAGCGGGTCGACCTGTGGCGGGCGGCCGTCGAGGCTGTCACCGTGCCGGTGCTGGCGGGCGCCGGCACCAACGACACGGCGCACTCCGTCGGGCTGGCGGGGCGGGCGGCCGACGTCGGCGCGGCGGGGCTCCTGGCCGTCACCCCGTACTACAACCGGCCCTCGCAGGCCGGCATCGAGGCCCACTTCCGGGCCATGGCGGGGGCCACCGCGCTGCCCGTCATGCTCTACGACATCCCCATCCGCAGCGGGCGAAAGATCGCCCACGACACGCTGCTGCGGCTAGCACGAGAGGTGCCCACCATCGTCGGAGTGAAAGACGCCACCAGCGATCTTGCGGGTTCGGCCCGCCTTGTCGCCGAGGCCCCAGCCGGCTTCGAGGTCTACAGCGGCGAGGACGGCGTGACCCTCCCGCTCCTCGCCATCGGGGCGGTCGGCACCGTGGGGGTGGCCACGCACTGGACGGGCCGCCTGCACGGCCGGATGATCGACGCCTTCGTCAAGGGCGACGTGGAGGAGGCCAGGCGCATCAACTCGTCTTTGCTGGCGAGCTTCGCCTTCGAGACGGGCGACGAGGCCCCCAACCCTGTGCCTACCAAGGCGCTGCTGCGGGTCCTGGGCCTGCCCGTCGGCCAGTGCCGCCTGCCCATGGGCGCCGCGCCGGACGGCCTCGAGGACCAAGCCCGGGCCGTGCTGGCCGGTCTCGGCGACGACGCGCCGGCTCCGTATGGCTGAGCCCGTACGCATCACCTTCCTCGGCGGCCTGGGCGAGATCGGCCGCAACTGCGCGGCGGTCGAGCTGGGCGGGCGCATCCTGCTCCTCGACTGCGGCCTCATGTTCCCCGACCTGGAGATGCCGGGCGTCGACCTCGTGCTTCCCGACTTCACCTGGCTGCGCCAGAACGCGGCCCGGGTCGAGGGATGCGTGGTCACCCACGGCCACGAGGACCACGCCGGCGGCCTGTCGTTCCTGCTGCGGGAGCTGTCGTTCCCGATCTACGGCTCCGCCCTCACCCTCGGCCTCGCCCGCAACCGGCTGGAGGAGGCGGGAGTCCTCGACCGCACCGAGCTGATCACCGTCCGGGACGGTGAGCGCCGCATGATCGGACCGTTCGACGTGGAGTTCATCCCCGTCACCCACTCGGTGCCCCACGGCTTCGCCACCGCCTTCCACACCCCCCAGGGCGTGATCCTGCACTCGGGCGACTTCAAGCTCGACCTCACACCGGTGGACGGCCGCCTCACCGATCTGGCCCGCATCGGCGCCATCGCGTCGCAGGAGGGCGTGAGGCTCCTGCTGTCCGACTCCACCAACGCCGAGGAGCCGGGCTACACGGCCAGTGAGTCGTCGGTGGGCGAGACGCTGCGAATCATCTTCCGCGACCACGCCGACAAGCGGGTGATCGTCACCTGTTTCGCCAGCCACATCCACCGGGTGCAGCAGGTGGCCGAGATCGCCATCGCCAGCGGGCGCACCATCGCCACCCTCGGCCGGTCGATGGCCAAGAACATGGCGCTCGCCCGCGACATGGGCCTGCTGCAGATCCCCGACGCGTCCATCGTCGACATCGACAAGATCGGCGACCTCGACCCCCGGCGGGTCTGCGTCATCTCCACGGGCTCGCAGGGTGAGCCCATGTCGGCCCTGGCCCTGATGGCGGCGGGCGAGAACAAGCGCCTCAAGGTGGGCGAGGGCGACCTCGTCATTCTCAGCAGCCACGCCATCCCCGGCAACGAGATGAACGTGGGCAAGGTCATCGACGGCCTGCACCGCCGGGGTGCCGAGGTGATCCATTCCGGCATCGCCGATGTGCACGTGAGCGGCCACGCCATGCAGGGCGAGCTGTCCACCCTGCTGGCCATCGCCCGGCCCGAGCACTTCATCCCGGTCCACGGCGAGTACCGCCACCTCACCCACCACAGCCGCCTGGCCATGAAGATGGGCGTGGCCACCGAGAAGGTGCTGTTGGCGGAGGACGGCGACGTCGTCGAGCTGAGCGACTCGGGCCTCGACTTCGCAGGCGAGGTGCCCGCTGGTTACCTCTACGTCGACGGCATCGTGGGCGACGTGGGGCACGGCGTGCTGCGCGACCGGCTGGTGCTGGCCGAGGAGGGCGTGGTGCTGGTGGTCGTCACCGTCGACTCGCGCTCCGGCGAGGTGCTCACCGGCCCCGAGATCATCACGCGGGGCTGGGTGTTCGAGCGGGAGGCCGAGGGACTGCTGGAGGAGGCCCGCAAGGTAGTGCTGGCCCGCCTGGAGCAGGTGGCGCTCGACGACGGCGGCACCGACTTCGAGGTCATGAAGCGCCACGTGCGCACGGCGCTGGCCAAGTTCATCAACGAGCGCACCCGCCGCCGCCCCATGATCGTGCCGGTGGTGATGGAGGTCTAGCGAACGAACGCTCCCCTGGGGCGCATGGTGCTGCTGTTACTGTTGTTGTCACTGTGACGACGACCAAGGGTCCTCCGGCCAAGCGCCGCCCCGCCCCCCCGCGCCGCCCCGCCGTCAAGGGCAGGGCGGCCGCCCGGAAGCCCACCAAGGGCCCGTCAGTCGGCGTGCGGTTGCGCGGCGCCCTGGCCCGCTCCCTCGGGCACCAGGCCGACGACGTGTGGGGCGTCGCCCTCCTGGTGGCCGGGCTGCTGGCCGCCCTGGGCATCTACGCCGACCTGGCCGGCCCCGCCGGCAGCGCCCTCGGTGAGGCTACCGGCAGGGTGCTCGGCGCCGCCCGCTTCCTCGTCCCGCCGGCCCTGGCCGGCATCGGCCTGTCGCTCGTGCGGGGCCGTCCCCGGGCCGAGCCCGGCCGGGCCGTCGTGGGCTCCACCCTCGCCCTGGTGGCGTGCGCCGGGCTCGGGCACCTGCTCGGTGGCGCCCCCGGCCTCGACGCCGAAGGGCGCCTGCTGCGCCGGGCCGGCGGGTACCTCGGCGTCGCCGTGGCAGGGCCGCTGCGCGCCCTGATCTCCCCGTGGGGCGCCGGCCTGGTGCTCGTGAGCGCGGCCGCTGTGGCCGTGCTCGTGCTCACCCGCACCCCCGCCCGGTCGGCGGCTGAACGCATCGGCGCCGGCGCATCCGCTGTCTGGCGGGCCATCGTGCCCGCCGCCCGCTGGGTTGCCACCCTCGGGCGCAGCGCCGAGGTCGAGGCCACCGCCGTCCGCCACCCGTCCTCCCGTATGCCCAGGAAGGGCGCCGACGACGGCACCGCCACGGCCGACGACCTCCCCCCTGTGCCGATCGACCGGGCCGATGAGGACGACGACCCCGCGCCCATCCCTGATCTCGGGGTGCACGTGCCCAACGAGCCGGCGCCCAAAGCCGACCAGCTGGCAATCGACCTCGGTCCCGCCGCCATGGCCACCCACTGGCGGCTTCCCCCGCTGGCGCTGCTGAAGCGGGCCAAGAACACCGAGATCGACCACAAGGTCCTCGACGCCCGGGGCCGCACCCTCGAGGAGTCGCTGGCCGCCCATGGCGTGGAGACGCGCCTGGTGGGCAAGACGGTGGGGCCCACCGTCACCCGCTACGAGCTCGAGCTCGGCCCGGGCGTGAAGGTGGCCCGAGTCACCAGCCTGCAGAAGGACATCGCCTACGCCATGGCGGCGCCCGACATCCGACTGCTGGCGCCCATCCCGGGTCGCTCGGCCATCGGGGTGGAGGTGCCGAACATCACCCGCCAGCTGGTCTCGCTGGGCGACGTACTCGGCTCGCCCGAGGCCCGCGCCTCGCGCCACCCGATGGAGGTGGCAATCGGCCGAGACATCGCCGGCCGGGCGGTGATGGAGAGCCTGGCCTCCATGCCCCACATCCTCATCGCCGGCGCCACCGGCGCGGGCAAGTCGAGCTGCCTCAACTCGATCCTCACGTCGATCCTGCTGCGGGCCACCCCCGATCAGGTCCGCATGATCCTGGTCGACCCCAAGCGGGTCGAGCTGGGCCAGTACAACGGCCTGCCCCACCTGCTCACGCCCGTGGTGGTGAACCCCCGCAAGGCGGCCAACGCGCTGGCGTGGGCCGTCACCGAGATGGAGCGGCGCACCGACCTGCTGGCCGAGGTCGGGGTGCGCGACATCGGCGGCTACAACGCCGCCTACGACCGGGGCGAGCTCACCAAGGAGCAGGCGCCGGGCATCCCCGCCGCCGTCGAGCACCACCGGCTGCCCTTCGTCCTCGTGGTGGTGGACGAGCTCAACGACCTGATGATGGTGGCCGCCCGCGACGTCGAGGAGTCGATCTGCCGCATCGCCCAGATGGGCCGCGCCTTCGGCATCCATCTGGTCATCGCCACCCAGCGCCCGTCGGTCGACGTGATCACCGGCGTCATCAAGGCCAACGTGCCGTCCCGCCTGGCCTTCGCCGTGTCGTCGCTGGCCGACAGCCGGGTCATCCTCGACCAGCCGGGCGCCGAGCGCCTGGTGGGCAAGGGCGACATGTTGCTGCTCACCGCCTCGTCCAACGTGGCCCGCCGCATCCAGGGCCCGTGGGTGGGGGAGGACGAGGTGCGCGCCGTGGTGGCGCACTGGGTGCGCCAGGCGTCGCCCCGCTACGTCGAGGGCGTGGAGGGCGACACGCCCGATCCCGCCGGCGCCAACGGAGTCGCCGGTACCGGGTCGCGTCCGGACGACGACGACGACGAGGCCATGCTGGTCGCCGCCCAGGAGCTGATCGTTCGCTCGCAACTCGGCTCCACCTCGATGCTCCAGCGCAAGCTGAGGGTGGGCTTCGCCCGGGCCGGGCGCATCATGGACCTGCTGGAGCAGCGGGGCGTGGTGGGCCCGTCCGAAGGTTCCAAGCCCCGCGCCGTGCTCATGACGGTGGACGAACTCGAAGAGCGAGCGGGAAGTACCGCTTCCGCTTAGGCGGAGGGGGGAGCCGCCGGGTGCTCCGTCGAGAGGCCCGGGATGTGGACGGCGGGCGGGAAGGTGATCGACTGGATGATCTCCCGGAACTCGTCCGACAGGGTGCCGAGGTCCAGATGGCGGTCACCGGCGACAGTGGACACCGGGCTGCCCAGCTGGCTCTCGTCGATGGTGAGCTCGCAGTCGAAAAACCGTTCGAAGGTCGACTGCTTGCCGCCGATGGAGAACGTGCTGCCCACGGGTGCGTGCACCTCGAAGCCGGAGTTGGCGAAGAACTGCTTGGTGCGGGCCACTTGGGCCACGGCCACCGGCACTTTCACCTCGCGGGTCTTCTCGCCCGGGGCAGGCGCGATGTGCACGCCCTCGGGGATCCCGACGTGCGGGATCTCGGGAGCGACGATCTCATCGCCCGGTGCCCGCTCCGCCACCGGGCGCAGCTGCACCACGGCCGAGAGCCAACGGTCAATATTGCGGTCCAGGTCCGACACGCCCACGAGCGTAGTGGCGTCGCGCCGCTACCGGACAGCGCCGAACCCGATCCGCCGCGGTGCGTCAGGTGACCTTGACCTCGAGCATCTCGCCGGTGTGGTCCTTGTCGCCCTCCTCCTCACCGGGGAGGGCACACCCGATCAGGTAGTCTCCGGGCTCGAGGTCGACGGTGACGAGGATCGTCTTGCCCGTCGCCACGTCGAACGAGCTGGCGGCGATTATCCCCGGAGCGGTGTCGGCGTACCCGGTGGGCGGCGCCTTGTCGCTCTCGAACAGGTCGGTGAAGAACGTGTCGATGTCGTCGTAGGTGGTGGACGGCGTGGACTTCCTGGCCACGATGAACTCGTGCGGGCCGGCGCCGGCCGACGTCATGCGCAGCGCGTTCTCGCCCGCCTTCAGCGTAGGGGGGCCATCGTTCCTCCCGTCGTCGATGGTGTACTCGGCGTCGGGCCGGGCGGCCTTGCCCTCGACGGCGCCGGGGGCCACGGTGAAGGTGGCCAGCATCCCCTTGGCCGCATGGGGGATCGGTGCCGATTCGCCGGCGGTGGGGATGAAGCAGATGATGGCGTAGGTGCCCGCGCCGAGGAGGTCGGTGGTCACCTTCTCGGACCGACCGGGGCTCAGGACGGTGCCGGGGGCATCCAGCTGGGCTTCGACGACCGACTCGAGGGCGCTGTCGTCCTCCGACCGGAGGGCAGCTTGCACGTCGGCCTCGGTCTTCCCGTCTTTGAGCAAGGAGAAGGCGGCCATGTGCAGTTCGGCGCCTGAGTTCTTGAGGCTCACCGTGCTGGTGCCTGCTTGGAGCTGGCCTGACAGGGCGTAGGAGTACTCCTTCATGTCGACGGCCAGCGAGTTGACCCCGCCGTCCTCTGCGCCGCTCCCGGCCTCGGTGACCGTGGTAGTGGTGCGGCCCGCCCCGGTCCCGTCGCCGTCGCTGCACGCAGCCAGGCCGATCCCGAGCACGAGGGCCAGCACCAGCAGCACGGCGGGAGGGTAGCGGACGTGGCACCGTGGTCCGGACGCGCCGGAGGCGCCCTCTCCGCTGAGGGCGCCTCCGCAGATGCAATGAGGTTGAGGGGCTAGGCGGCTCGCACCGACGCTCGGTGCGTGTGGCGCACCTCGGGCTCCTCGCCCTCGGATGATCCGAGCCAGTGGAACGCGGCCCGCCACACGCTGGTGGTGCCGGCGACGGCTGCGCCGGTGAGGAAGGTGCCCATCCAGTTCTCCCGGAGGGCGACGCCCCAGCCATCGAACAGTGAGAAGTCGATGGCGAAGGTGCCGAGCACGGCGATGCCGAGGGTCAGCAGGCCGTGCAGCTTGGCGGTACCGGGCGCCAGGTCCTCGAACGCGTCGACGATCTTGAACAGCGCCAGCCCCAGGAGCAGGATCACGGCGAAGGTGTACATGGCTGTTGTTTCCTCCTGACGGGATGTTGGGTTCCCGTCGCATCTATGACCGTCCGGAGGGCTGCGGGGTAACAGGATTACCGTGACGCCGTGCGCGCCCGGGCCCCTGCCTCCTCCGCCAACCTCGGTCCAGGGTTCGACACCCTCGGCCTCGCGCTCGCGCTCTACGTCGACGTCGAGGTCGTCCCCGCCGACGAGTTGTCGGTGGTGGCCGAAGGCGAGGGCTCGGACTATCCGGCCGACGGCTCGCACCTGGCCGCCAGGGTCGCGTCCGCCGTCGTCGGCCACGACCGCCTGGCCGTCACCGTCCGTTCGTCGATCCCGGTTGGGCGGGGCCTCGGCTCGTCCGCCGCGCTGGCGGCGGCGGCGGCGGCGGCGGCGGGCGCCACCAACCCGCTCGCCATCGCCACGATGGTCGACGGCCACCCCGACAACGCAGCGGCGTCGGTGCTCGGTGGCCTCGTTACTGCGAGCACCGTCGACGGCGCGGCAGTCGCCCGAAAGCTTGCGCTGGACCCCGCCCTCGCCTTCGTGGTGCTGGTGCCGCAGCGCACGCTGGCGACCAAGGAGGCGAGGGCCGCTCTGCCCGAGTTCGTGGCGCACGCCGACGCCGCCTTCAACCTCGGCCGAATGGGGTTGCTCCTCGCCGGCCTCGCCGACCACCGCCTGCTGGTGCCCGCCGCCACCGAGGACCGGTTGCACCAGGAGCAGCGGGCGTCGCTGTTCCCCGAGGCGCCGGCCCTGCTGGCCGGGCTGGTCGACGTCGGTGCGCTGGCGTCGTGCTGGTCCGGGGCCGGTCCCACGCTGCTCGCGCTGTGCACGACGGACGCCGCTGCCCACGTCCGCGCTGCTGGGGAGGCGCTGCTGGCGGACGCCGGTGTCGAGGGGACGGCGCTGCTTCTCGCCCCCGACGTCGACGGCCTCGTCGTCGGCGAGTAACCGGCGCCGTGGGGTGTGCACTAGCGTCTCGGAATGGCCAGTTACGAGGGTTACTGCGTGAAGTGCCGCGAGAAGCGGACGTTCGACGGCGAGGTTGTCGAGATGGCGAACGGCCGGCGCGCCGCTCAGGGCACCTGTCCCACCTGCGGCACGAAGATGAACCGGATGCTGGGCAAGGACGCCTGACCCCGGGTCGCCGGTAGCGTCGGGGCGTGCCCAGCCAGCCGTCCCGGAGCCTCGCCGCTGTTCCCAATCCGAAACCTGGTCGGGACTACGAGGTCCGCTGCCGGACACCCGAGTTCACCTGCGTCTGCCCGCTCACCGGGCAGCCCGACTTCGCCACCGTCACGATCACCTACGTGCCGGACGAGTCCATCGTCGAGCTCAAGTCGCTCAAGCTCTACCTGTGGAGTTTCCGCGACGAGGGCGCGTTCCACGAGGACGTCACCAACCGCATACTCGACGACCTCGTGGCCGCGGTGGAGCCGCGTCGCATGACGGTGCACACCGACTGGCTCGTGCGCGGTGGCATCACCACCACGGTGGAGGCATCGCACCCCTGACACCCGAGCTACCGGCCACCCTTGCCGCCGTCCGCTCCGGGGCGGCGGACGGATTACATGTCGGCGCCCAGGTCGCCGTCGCCTTCGGGGAGCGGACGGTGACCATGGTCGACGGACTTGCGGCGCCAGGTCGCCCCCTGCGCGACGACACCCTGCTGCCCTGGTTCTCCATGACCAAGCTGGTGACCGCCGTCGCCGTCCTCCAGCAGTGGGAGCGGGGCCGGCTCACCCTGGACGACCCGGTCGTGGCCCACGTGCCCGAGTTCGGCGCCGCGGGCAAGGGGCGGGTCACGATCCGCCACCTGCTCACCCACACGGCCGGTCTGGCCGCCACCGCCACTACCGGCGCCGGGCAGGCGTGGGACGAACTGCTCGCCATCGCCTGCTCGTCCTCGCTGGTGGCCGGATGGGAGCCCGGCCGGCGCGCCGCGTACTCGCCCCGCCACGGGTTCCACGTGCTCGGTGAAGTGGTGCGGCGCACCGACGGGCGGGCGTTCGACGCGTATGTGAGCGAGGAGGTGTTCGAGCCCCTCGGCATGGCCGACGCGTGGGTGGCGCTCACGCCCGGACGCTGGAAGGCGTACGGCGACCGCATCGGCGTGATGCACCACACGGGCGGTGGCAGGGCCCGCGTCATCGAGTCGCTCACGGGGCCCGAGGCCTTCGCCGCCGTCTCGCCGAGCGGCAGTGGGATCGGGCCTGCGGTCGACCTGCTGCGCGTCATGCGGGCGTTGGTGGGAGGGGGCAAGCTCGACGGCGTACGGGTCCTTTCGGCCCAGACGGTGGACGCCATGTGCGCCCGTCACCGGGCCGGTCTGGAGGACGAGACGTTCGGCGTCGTCATCGACTGGGGCCTGGGCGTGATGGTGAACTCCTGGCAGTACGGGCAGCGGGCGGCGCCCTACGGCTACGGCGACTCGGCTTCGCTGCGTGCCTTCGGCCACGGCGGCAGCCAGTCGTCGGTGGCGTTCGCCGACCCCGAGGCCGGCCTGGCCGCGGTCGTGATCTTCAACGGCATGGCGGGGGAGGCGGGCCATCACCGTCGCACCCAGCCGGTGATGAACGCCCTGTACGAGGACCTCGGTCTGACCCGGTAGGCGGGCGCCGGGCAGACTCCTGCCGCGCGCCGTGGTCAGGCCAGGCGGGGCTGCTTGAGGTCGATGTACTCGTCGACGGCGGCGGCGCTCGCCCACTCCTCGAACATTGACTGCATCTCGGCCGGGACTTCCCGGGTCTCGGCGCTGCGGGCTTCGGCCTCGGACGTGAAGTACACGACATCGGTGTAGGTGCCGTCGGCGTGCATGGCGGTGATGTCCCCGATCACGTCGGGGCGGGCCTTCGCCATCGTGTCCTCGAACTCCTTCATCCGGTCCCGGAGCGCCGCCATCTTGTCCGGGTCGAGCACGTGGCCTCGCATGACCTGCACGAAGCCGGCGTCGTTCGACCCGCCACCGCCCATCACCACGATGTCGGTGCTGTCCTGGAACGACACGTCGTCCAGCGTCTTTTCGGTCTCCGCCCACCAGCCGGCCTGCTCGGGCCGTTCGCTGTTGCGCCGGGCCGACTCCTCCGAATCGAACCGGGCCATCACGAACAGGCGGCCGTCGTCGGTGGCCCCGCTCGTGCTGCCAAGGAACCCGTCGGCCCCTGGGCGGATCTCGCTGTCCCAGCGCTCGACCTGGCGCCACAGCCCGTCGGCGTCCACGATCTTGGCGGTGATGACCTGTGCGAACATGCCAGCCTCCTCGGTGTAGGGACGCCGCCTCCGGCTCCGCCCGCCAGCCTACGTCCGGCCGCCGCCGCTGGGAAGGCCTACCCATTCCAATCGGGCAACACTTCCGCCAGCATTGCCCCATGACCAGGACGGGAGCGGACGCCGACGAGTTGCGGGCGTCCACGATCGGGGCTGAGCTTGTGCAGCTCCAGGGCCACGTGCACGCTCTGCGCAAGCGGCTGGCGGAGACCCTCGGCGAGTCGCGGCCCCTGCGCTACAGGTGCGAGGCGGCGGCCTGCTGGACAGCTTCCACGATCGGGCCCCAGTCGGCCCCTGCGCTGCGGGTGACGGTGACGAAGTCGTTGACCCCGAAGATGGCGGCCACCCCCGGCGCGGCGAAGACCGCCTCGGCGAAGGGGTTGCCGGTCGCCTCGTCGGCGCTGTTCACCGTGAGGGTGGCCGGCAGGGTGACATCGAGTTGGAACCGGACGGCGTTGGGGTTGGGCGACGGGGAGGGGACGGCGGTGGCCATGTCGGGGATCGTACCGACCGCGTCGGCCGGCGCCGGGCGACAGGCGCTGGGAAGTAGATTCAGGGGATCATGAGCGGGCTCTACTGGGTGGAGACCCTCGGGTGTCCGAAGAACCAGGTCGACTCCGACAAGCTCGTAGGCACCCTCACCGCCGACGGGATGTCGCCCGCCGCGTCCCCGGGCGAAGCCGACGTGGTGGTGGTGAACACCTGCGCCTTCATCGAGGCGGCCCGCCGGGAATCGGTCGACACCGTCCTGGCCCTGGCCGGCGCCAAGGCGGACGGCGCCCGTCTGGTGGTCACCGGCTGCATGGCAGAGCGCTACGGCGAGGAGCTGGCCGCCGCTCTGCCGGAGGCCGACCTGGTGGCCGGGTTCGGCGTGCCCGTCACCCTCGGCAGCCGACCGGACAAGGCCCGACTCGACCTGTTGAACCTGCCCCGCCCGCCGGCCGCCGCCCCGTGGGCGTACGTCAAGATCGCCGAGGGCTGCGACCGCACGTGCGGCTTCTGCGCCATCCCCTCCTTCCGGGGCCCGCAGCGGTCCCGGCCGGCCGAGGCGATCCTCGACGAGGTCGACGCCCTGGCCGCCAGGGAGATCGTCCTTGTCGCCCAGGACCTCGCCTCCTACGGCAAGGACGTGCCCGGTATGGCCGCCGGCTCCATCGTCGGCCTGGTGGAGGCGGTGGCGGCCCGGGTGGAACGCACCCGCCTGCTGTACCTGTACCCGTCCGACCTCACCGACGCGCTGGTCGACGCCATTGGCGCGACCGGCGTTCCCTACTTCGACCTGTCCCTCCAGCATGCGTCGAAGCCGCTGCTCCGGCGCATGCGCCGCTGGGGCGACGGCGAGCGCTTCCTGCGGCGCATCGCCTCGATCCGCGACCGGTTCCCCGACGCCGCCTTCCGCACCAACTTCATCGTCGGCTACCCGGGCGAGACCGAGGCCGATCACGACGAGCTCCTGCGATTCCTCGACGTGGCCCAGGTGGACTGGTGCGGTTTCTTCGCCTACTCACGCGAGGACGGCACCTACGCCGCCGATCTCGACGGTGCGGTCCCTGCCCCGCTGGTGCAGGAGCGGCTGGCCGAGGCGGGCGAGCTGCAGGACCGCATCACCGCAGCGCGCCGACAGGCGCTGATCGGGCACACTCTGGAGGTGCTCGTCGACCGGCCCGGGGAAGGGCGCAGCCACCGCGAGGCGCCGGAGATCGACGGCGTCGTGCGTCTCCCCGGTCGGCTGGCGACCGGCAGCTTCGCCAAGGTGACGGTCACCGGGGCCGAGGGCCCCGACCTCGAGGCCCGGGCGCTCTAGGAGCCCGGGCGTGTCCACCGTGCCGTTCGGGCCGACGGCCCTTGCAACCCCGGCCAACGCCGTGACCTTCGTGCGGTTCCTGGTAACGCCCGTGCTGTTGGCCATGATCCTCGGCGGCGGCGACTCGTGGCCCGCCTTCGCTTTCTGGATCGTGCTGTCGGGCACGGACTGGGTCGACGGGTGGCTGGCCCGCAAGCAGGGCAGCACCCGCTCGGGCGCCTTCCTCGACCCGCTGGCCGACAAGTTCCTCGTCCTCGGGGCCATGTACGCCCTCGTGGCCGAAGGCGTGTTCTGGTGGCTGCCGGTGACGCTCATCGCCGTTCGCGAGGTGGCGATCAGCGTCTACCGCACGTGGGCGGGCAGGCAGGGCGTGAGCATCCCGGCCCGCTGGTGGGCCAAGGTGAAGACGGTCGTACAGCAGGTGGCGGTGGCGTGTGCTCTCTTGCCGCTCACGGCCGGGACCCGACAGGTGGCCAACGTGGGGCTGTGGGCCGGCGTGGGCCTGGCCCTTGTCACCGGCGCGCAGTACCTGCTCGACGCCCGCAAGGTCTCCGCCGCCCAGCAGCCGGCGTCGGGTCATGCGGTGTGAGCTCGTAGCGGTCGGCACCGAGCTCCTGCTCGGGCAGGTCGTCGACACCAACTCGGTCTGGCTCGCCGAGCAGTTGGCGGCCTCCGGCATCGACTGCCACTTCCACACCTCGGTCGGCGACAACGTCGGTCGCATCGTCGACGCTCTGCGCATCGCCCTCGACCGCTCCGACGCCGTCGTCGTGACGGGTGGGCTCGGCCCCACCCAGGACGACGTCACCCGCGACGCCATCGCCGAGGTGATGGGGGTGCCGCTCGAGCGCGACGAGGCGGTGCTGGCCCGCATCCGTGCGCTGTTCGAGGAGCGGGGCAGGGAGATGGTGGTGAGCAACGAGCGCCAGGCAGACGTCCCGGTGGGCGCGGTGGTGATCCCCCAGACGAGGGGGACGGCGCCGGGCCTCATCTGCGCCGTGGGCCACAGGGTGCTATACGCCATGCCCGGCGTGCCCCACGAGATGATGGACATGGCCGCCCGCAGCGTTCTCCCGGACCTGATGGAGCGGGCCGGCACCCGCTCCACGATCGTGTCCCGCGTGGTACGCACGTGGGGATTGGCCGAGTCGACCCTGGCCGAGCGGGTGGCGCCACGGGTCGAGGCCCTGGAGGCGGCAGGGAACCCCACCATCGCCTTCCTGGCCGGCGGGGTCGAGGGCATCAAGATCCGCGTGACGGCCAAGGCGGAGTCCACGGAGGCGGCGCTGGCCGTGGTGGAGGCGGAGGACGCCGAGCTGCGGGCCATCCTCGGCTCGCTCGTCTTCGGGGTCGACGACGACACGATGGAATCGGCCGTCGGCGCTTTGCTGGAGGACGCCGGCCTCACGCTCGGCCTGGCCGAGTCGATGACCGGCGGGCTGGTGGCATCACGGCTGGTGAACGTGGAGGGGTCGAGCGCCTGGTTCAAGGGCTCGGTGGTGGCCTACGACTCGCAGGTCAAGTTCGACGTGCTGCACATACCCGAGGGCCCGGTGGTGTCCGAGGAGGCGGCGGCATCCATGGCCGCGGGGGCGGCCAAGGTCCTCGGTGCCGACGTCGGCCTGTCGGTCACGGGGGTCGCCGGTCCGGCCGAGCAGGAGGGCATGCCGGTTGGCACCGTGTTCTTCGGTCTCCACCTCGACGGCGCCACCGACGTGCGCTACCGCCGCCTGCCCGGCGACCGTGAGCGGGTCCGCCAGTTCGCCACCATCTCCCTGCTCGACATGCTGCGCCGGCGCCTCCTCGATCGGTTGTAGCAGCCCTGCGCCCGGTCGTCCCCGAGCGCTTGGAGGTGGCGAGCCGTTTGGGCGGTTTCGATGCCCTCGGCTACGGCGGTCAGCCCGACGGCGCGGCCCAGGTCGACGCGACGTCGTCGTCGGTGAAGGAACAGCGGAAGTGGTGGCCGTGCCGGGCTCAGATGTTGGAACTCTCGATGGGCGCGGCCGGGGGCTCCGGGGCGGCGCCCGGCCCCGTGGGGTCGGTGTGGCCGGACGCACCCAACGTGTAGGCGATCATCGACAGGGAGCCGTAGGCATACCCGTCGACGAGCACGTCGGGGTGCTGCCCGTCGGCGTCGGCCAAGCCGGCCAGGTAAAGGAGCGGGATGAAGTGGTCCGGGGTCGGGGCGGCCAGGTCGTAGTGCCGGTGCGACTGGAGGGAGGCGGCGTCGCCGGGAGACGTCGCGAGCAGCGAACGGGCGTCGTCGTCGAACTGTCGGGCCCAATCCGTGCCGGCGTCCGGCGACGACCAGTCGGTGCGCCGCAGGTTGTGCACGACGTTGCCACTGCCGGCGATCAGGACGCCGCGGCGGCGCAGTGGGGCCAGCCTGGCGCCCAACCCGACGTGGTAGTCGAGCGGCTTGGTGGCATCGATCGACAGCTGGACGACAGGGATGTCGGCGTCCGGGAAGGCGTGCACCAGCACGGACCAGGTGCCGTGGTCGATACCCCAGCTGTCATGGTCCTGGCCGACCCACGTCGGCGAGGCGACGTCGGCAACCTCTGCGGCCAGGTCGGCGTCACCGCTCGCCGGGTACGCCACAGCGAACAGCTCCTCGGGGAACCCGTAGAAGTCGTGGATCGTTCTGGGCGCGCCCATCGCGGTCACGGCGGTGGCGTTGATGTACCAGTGGGCCGAAATCACGAGGATGGCCCGGGGCCGGGGGATTCCGGCGCCGAATGCACTCCAGGCTTCGGTGTAGCGGTTGTGCTCGATGGCGTTCATCGGGCTGCCGTGGCCGAAGAACACTGCAGGCATGACCTGCGCCTCGACCTCAGGTGCGGTCATTGGTTTCACCACGGTCATGACGACCTCCGTCTCCCTGCACGTCCGAATTCTGGCCCGCCGGCGCGCCCTTCGCGTGACGGGGGCCGGTCACTTCGGACGGCCGCCAGGGTGAGCCGGCCTCGGCGGGTGATCAAGAGAACGGCGGCAAAGGCCACGATGGCGCCGATCTCCGCCGTGGTGGCCTGCACGGCACGGTCGGTCCACGCCTTGTCGGTGAAGCCGAGGATACCGACGGTACGGCTCATCACGATGGCTCCGAGGGAGCCGATGGCGAAGCCGATGCCGGCAAGGTTGAGCCGCCAGTCGTTGCGCACCAGGACGGCGAGGGCGAGCCCGAAGGCCAGGCCGATGCTGACGAGGAAGGCGGTGCCAACCCTGGGTATGCCTCGGTAACCCATACGCCACAGCTGGAGGTGGACGAGGCCGCCGATGACCAGGAAGGTGACGGCGCACAGGCGGGAGATACGTTCCACGGGGAGCTCCTTCGGTTTCGTTGTCGCATAGGGGCCTACGGCGCCGAGGCCCTCCTTGGTCGAGAAACTTCCGGGCGGACTGCCGCTCCGGGCGCTGTCGGCCTGCCACCAACTGCGCAACGCATTCACATGGTCCTCAAAGGTTCGGCCGCCACTCTTCTTCTCACAAGCAGCATCGTCACCGACCCGAACAAGGAGAATAGGGATGGGCACGCCCGAAAGGAATACCGACGCCGCCGCTCCCAAGCGGCGTCTCAACTCGAGCATCGTCGCCGCCGGCGTCGCCTTCGGCATCACCCTCGCCGGCCTCGGCGTCGCGGCCGCACAGACCGACGGGAGCGCCGACACGACGTCCACCACGGCGGCTACCTCGAGCGACACGACGGCCGGCACGGAGTCCACCACCGAGACCGCACCGACCCCGGCGGCCCGCGAATCCGACGGCGATGCTGACGCCGACAGCAGTTCGAGCAGCAGCACGGAGGCGGCCAAGCCGGCCCGCGTCGCCGAGACCGAGCTGACCGGTGACGTGGCCGAGAAGGTGAAGGCGGCCGCCCTGGCCGCCCTGCCCGGCGGCACCATCATCCGGGTCGAGACCGACTCCGACGGGTCGCCCTACGAGGCCCACGTCCGCAAGGCCGACGGCACCGAGGTGGTCGTGAAGGTCGACGCCGACTTCAAAGTGACCGGCACCGTCGATGGTGGCGCATTCGGCGCCGGTCGCCACGGCCGTCGCACCGCCGAGGACGCGACCGGGACGGACTGACCCCGCCCCGCTGCGATGCCGCGGGATGATGGTGGGACCGGCGCCCGGCTGCGCCCAGCGGGCCGGGCACTGCCGCGGACGCGGGCCTTACTCCATGGACGCGTGGGCGGCGGCGCGTCGATCCATGGTGACGGACAGCGAGATGGCTCCCACCAGCGCTCCTGCGAAGCCGGCGAGGAGCAGCCATGTCATCGGGTTCGAGGTGTCGAACTCTCCGGACGCGAGGCCGGCAGCAGCGAGGATCAGCACCATCATGAAGATCTGCACCTGGAGCATCAGGCGGGTGGCCGTCCAGCGGGCATCGACGAACACGCCGATCCCCGCCAGCCCGAGCATGAACATGGCGCCGAGGGCTCGTGAAGTGAGCGGCGTGAGCTTCCACGGCCAGGTGTCGACGGCGGTGGCGGGGAGGAGGAACAGGAAGCAGCCGGCGGCCACCGCGAGCAGTCCTGCGCCCCCGATCACCCAGCGGGCGGCCGGCGCGATGAGCAGGTCGCCGGGGGCCGGCGCCGGCCGGCGCCGTTGGTTGGCCACCCACACCCCGGCGACGAGGAACGGGGTCGTGAAGTAGAGCCCGGCCCAAAGCCAGAAGGCGACGTGGTCGTGGTTGAAGCGGCCCCAGTGCACGATGGTGGCCACGCCCATGAGCGACGCGAAGGTGGCGACGGACAGGAAGCCGGCCTGGACGGTGTGCCACGACGTGGCCCGAAAGGCGCGCACGAAGAAGTAGGCGCCACCCAGGTAGACGGCTCCGAGTGTCCTCGCAGACATGGACGGCGCGATGGCCCAGGCGAACAGCCGGTCCGTGTCGTCCGGGAACAGGTAGAGCACCACGAAGGCCACAAGTAGGAAGGGGACGATGGCCGCCGACAATGCCCGCGTGGCAGGGAGCACCGCGTCGTCCCGGCCGGGCGCAGGCTGGGGCACGTCTCAGCCGGCGAACGTGCCGCGGAGGCGGGCATCGCACAGCAGTGTCTCCTGATCGGCGTCCGGCCACGGCAGCGGCTCCTGGCCGGCCACCTGGGCGGTGAACTCACCGAGGAACCACCGGCGGAAGGCGATCGCCTCGGGGGGCGACGCCATGCTGAGGAGCACGTCCCCCTGGCGGCAGTACCCGTCGGCTTCGTCGCACATGTCGTTCAGGGCCACGAACGCCGGAACGACCGACGGGGGCACGCGATGGACGAGCTCGGCCAGGACGGTCTCGCCCCGCGCCAGCGCCTCATCCCCCTCCCGCCCGGGCCCGGCGCCGACGTCCTCGAACTCGTCGGTCAACGCGGTGATGAGCTCGAGCAACCGGGTCGGGACATCGGATGCCTCGGGCGTGCGCATGGCGACGAGGGTGAACTCCCGCCGCATCCCCTCGAACGCCTCGGTCGCCCGCTGGTTGACGTCGAGCGGGAACTCGAGGAGGCGCACGACCCGAAGCTTGCCGGGGTCGATGGTCACGGGGCGCCCGCTGCGCCGATTTCGAACGGTTCGGCCGGGGAGGGACCGGCGAGGGCTACCTCGGCCCACACCGTCTTCCCGTCGCCGTCGCCGTCGCCGTCGGGATCGGGATCGACCCCCCATGCATGGCACAGCTCCTCGACCAGGCGCAGGCCGCGGCCGCTGGTGGCCTGGTCACTGAAGTACCGGCGCACGGGTCTGCGTCCGGTGCGGTCGTGGACCTCGATACGCACGTAGCCGTCGAGCACGTGCACCCTGACCTCGAACGGCGTCCTGGCGTGCAGGACCGCGTTGGTGGCCAGCTCGCTCACGACCTGCGCCACCGTGACGGAGACGGCCTCCAGGTGGCGGGCCTCGAGGGCACTGGAGACGCGACGCCGAGCTTTCCTGCTGCTGGACGGCTCAGGGGGGAACGCCCACGCCTCCGCACCAGCTGGGTTCATAGCTACGGACCTCGGACGCACGCGGCTGCGGGACGCCCAACGATACCCGTTCCATCCCCGTCTGGTCCCATTCGTCGGCTGCGCCGGCGGCCCGGTGGAGAGGCGGCCCATAGGGTTCCGGGCGTGGAAGCACTGCCGGTTCCGCCGGGCGGTGCCGCGGTCGTTCCACACGACACCGGGCGTGGAACCCCCTCCAGGGCCGATCGCACGGGCGCACCAGGACGGACAGAGTCGACGGGCCCGGAAAGGGCCGAAAGCCACAACCCATCAGACCTGCAGCTGATTCACAGGAAACTGCCAGGCGCGCAGGGAATCCTTGATTGCATGGAGACTCCCCCGATGGGCCCGATGTGGCTCGACACGGCTGACGGCCCTCTCGAGACGCTCGAGCCGCTGCCTCTCGGCGCAACCTTTCCGCCCTACGAGAACGACACCCCGCCCCTCGGCATTCCTTCCGCCGATCCCGGCCCCGGCTACCCGCCCTTCGAACGCCGCACCCTCACCATGCCGGCAGCGGCGCCAGGGCACACCGGCGGCGGTACCGCCACTCCGGTCAAGGTGAGCCTGACCGCCATGCTCATCGTCGCTCTCCTGGGCGGCGCCGTCGGGTCGCTGGTAACTCGCGCCCTCGACGACGAGACGTCACCCGGGTTGCAGGCGGCGTCCGGCGGCCGTTCCGTCGTGCTCGGCGGCGACAAGCTGAACGTGGCCGGCGTGGTGGCCAAGGTGGAGCCAGCCGTCGTGTCGATCCAGATCAGCTACGGGGGGCGCGGTGGCGCAGGCGCCGGCACGGGCGTGATCCTCAGCTCGACCGGCGAGATTCTCACCAACGCCCATGTCGTCGAGGGCGCCGCCACCATCCGCGTGACGCTGGCCGGCGAGTCCCAGGCCCGCTCCGCCGAGCTGGTCGGTGCCGACGCCGGCAACGACCTGGCCCTCATCACGATCCCCGGCGCCAGGGACCTCCCCGTCGCCGAGCTCGGCAGGTCGTCCGACGTGGCCGTGGGCGACGACGTGGTGGCCATCGGCAACGCCCTTGCCCTGCGGGGCGGCCCCACCGTGACCCGGGGCATCGTGTCCGCCCTCGACCGGTCGCTCGACGCCGACGGCGGCACCATCAGCGGCCTCATCCAGACCGACGCTTCCATCAGCTCCGGGAACTCCGGCGGTCCGCTCGTGAACGCAGCCGGCCAGGTCATCGGGATCAACACGGCCGTGGCGTCCGCCAGCCGGGGCGGGGCGACCGGCGATATCGGTTTTGCCATCGCCATCGACCAGGCCCAGCCCGTCCTCGACCGCCTGCGTACCGGAACGGCGGCCGCCAGCAAGGGCTACCTCGGCGTCAGCACCGCTGACCCGGAGGACGGGAGCCGCGGCGCCACCGTCATGAGCGTGGCCGCCGGGTCGGCGGCAGCGGCCGCCGGCATCCAGGCCGACGACCTGATCACCCACGTCGGCGGAAAGGCCATCGACGGCGCCGCCGCCCTGGCGTCGGCCGTGCGCGCCCGCCGGCCCGGTGAGCAGGTCGAGCTCACCGTGATCCGCAACGGCGCCGAGCGCACGGTCAAGGCGACCCTCGCGCCCCAGCCCGGCGGCTGACCCGAGGCGCAGCCTGGTACAGCTGGTGCAGGGAACCCGCAGCCTCGGCACAGAGAAGCTGAAGGCTGACGGCCCAAGCTCTCCCATGAAGCCCACCACCCCGGGCCCGCCCGAATCGGGCCACCATGGACCGGTCGACGTCCGACCGCCGGTCGCCATCTTCCACGAGGAGCACTCGACGATGAACCCCACCAGAACGCCCGGCGAGACCCTCGAGCAGGCCCTGTTCGAGGTCAAGCGTGTCGTCGTGGGCCAGGACCGCATGATCGAGCGGCTGTTCGTGTGCCTGCTGGCACGGGGGCACGTCCTGCTCGAGGGTGCGCCCGGCCTGGCCAAGACGCTGGCGGCGGAGACGGTTGCGTGCGTGATCGGCGGCGACTTCGCCCGCCTCCAGTTCACCCCGGACCTCGTGCCCGCCGACCTGGTCGGCACCAGGATCTACCGTCCATCCCAGGAGGCGTTCGACGTCGAGCTCGGCCCCGTTTTCGCCAACGTCGTCCTGGCCGACGAGATCAACCGGGCACCGGCCAAGGTGCAGTCCGCCCTCCTCGAGGTGATGGCCGAGCGCCAGGTCTCGATCGGCGGCACCACCTACGAGGTGCCCGAGCCGTTCCTGGTCATGGCGACCCAGAACCCCATCGAGTCCGAGGGTGTGTACCCCCTGCCCGAGGCCCAGCGGGACCGCTTCCTCATGAAGGTGCTCGTCGACTACCCGACGGCACGGGAGGAAGGCGAGATCGTGCGGCGCATGAGCGTCAACCCGCCCTCGCCGAAGCCGGTGCTCGACGCCGAGGAGCTCATCTCGCTCCAGCAGACGGCCGACCGGGTCTTCGTCCACGACGCCGTGGTCGACTACGCCGTGCGGCTGGTCATCGCCACCCGCGAGCCCGCCAAACACTACCTGGCTGACCTGGCGCCCCAGATCGCCCACGGCGCCAGCCCCCGTGCCACCCTCGGCCTGGTGGCCGCCGGCCGTGCGCTCGCCCTGCTGCGGGGCCGGGACTACGTGCTGCCCCAGGACATCTACGACGTGGCCCGCGACGTGTTCCGCCACCGCGTGCTCCTCTCGTACGAGGCCATGGCCGACGGCGTGACGCCCGAGGCGGTCGCCGAGCGGGTCGTGCGCACCATCGTCGCCCCCCGCATCACCCCCGGCCAGGACGGCGTGGGCCTCTCCGCCGGCGTCGCTTCATGACCCGCCCCCGCCCCCTGGGGGCCGTTCTGGTCGGCGAACCGGTGCGAACCGCACAGCGTTCTGCCGATCAGGACCCGATGGTGCACCAGTGACAAGCCCACCGCCGGCGCCCGCCCCGCCCCGCCGGGTGGACGTCCCGGCCGGTGAGAGTCGGCTCCGCCAGCTCGAGTTGGCGGTTACCCGCAAGCTCGACGGCCTGCTCCACGGCGACCACCAGGGCCTGGTGCTCGGTGGTGGCACCGATCTGGCGGACGGCCGGCTCTACGAGCCGGGCGACGACGTCCGCCGCATGGACTGGAGCCTCACCGCCCGTTCGGGCTCACCCCACGTGCGCACCACGGTGGCCGACCGTGAGCTCGAGATGTGGCTGGTGGTCGACAACTCGGCCAGCCTCGACTTCGGCACCGCCGACTGCGAGAAGCGCGATCACGTGCTGGCCGCGGCCGCGTCCTTCGGCTTCCTCACCGCCCGGGACGGCAACCGCATCGGCGCCCTGCTGTGGGGGCCGAACGGCTCCACCGTCGTCCCGCCCCTCTCCGGGCGGGGGCCGCTGCTCGCCATCCTGTCCAGGCTGGAGAAGCGGGAGCGGGCGCCCGAGGGCGCCTTCGCCCTGGCCGACGCCTTGAAGCGGGCCCGCCTCACGGCCCGCCGCCGCAGCCTGATCGTGGTGATCACCGACCTGATGGACACCGGCCCCTGGGACAAGGAGCTGCGGGCGCTGGCCCACCGCCACGACGTGGTGGTGGTCGAGATCCGCGACCCCCGCGAGACCGAGTTGCCATCCGTGGGCCTGCTCACCCTGGTTGACCCCGAGACGGGCCGCAAGCTCGAGGTGCAGACCGCCAACGCCAAGGTGCGGGCCCGCTTCGCCGACGCCGCCGCCGCCCAGGTGGCGGCCAAGGACCGGGCCGTCAAGGCGGCCGGCGCCGCGCACCTCGTGCTCTCCACCGACCGTGACTGGATGCTCGACGTGGTCCGATTCGTGGCCAGAAGGCGCCGCCGCCGATGACCTTCCTCGCCGCCGGGCGACTCTGGCTCCTGCTCCTCGTGGTGGGGCTGGCCGCCGCCTACGTCCTCCTCCAGGGCCGCCGCAAGGACTACGCGGTGCGTTTCACCAACCTCGACCTGCTGGCCTCGGTGGCGCCCAGTCGGCCCGGCTGGCGTCGCCACGTGCCCGCCGCCGCCATGGCCGTCGCCCTGGCCGGGCTGGTGGTCGGCCTGGCTCGTCCCGCCCGTGACGAGCGGGTGCCCAAGGAGGCCGCCACGGTCATGCTGGTCGTCGACGTGTCGGCGTCCATGCAGGCGACCGACGTCGCCCCCACCCGCCTCCAGGCAGCCCGCGAGGCGGCCTTGTCCTTCGTCGGCGACCTGCCCGACCGCCTCCGCCTGGGCCTCGTGTCGTTCGATCGCACCACCCGGGTGATCGCCCCGCCCACCACCGACCACGCCATCGTCGAGGCCGGCATCCAGAACCTGACCACCGGTCCGGGCACCGCTGCCGGCGACGCCATCTTCGTGGCCCTCGACGCCATCACCACGGCCGGCGGTGCCGGCACCACCGATGGCCAGCAGACGGCGGCCATCGTGTTGCTGTCCGACGGTGTCACCACTGTGGGCACTCCGGTCGACCAGGCGGCCCAGGCCGCTGTCGAGCAGGGCGTGCCCGTCACCACCATCGCCTTCGGCACCGAGAACGGCACCGTCAGCATCGGCGGCAACCTGATCCCGGTCCCGGCCGACTCGGCCGCCATGTCCGACCTGGCTGACACCACCGGCGGCGCCTTCTTCGAGGCGGCGTCCGGCAAGGAGTTGAAGGGTGTCTACGAGAAGATCGGAAGCCGGGTCGGCTACACCACGGAGCAGAAGGAGATCGGCATGGTGTTCGTCGGCATCAGCGTCGTCCTCCTCCTCGTCGCCATGGGCGCCGCCCTCGTGTGGACGGGGAGGCTGCTGTAGGGAGCGGTCGCCGGGCTCTGCGTTTCACGACGCGCCGGGTATCATTGAATGCTCAACTATCGCGGTACCCTTCGGTGATGGACCAGGTGCGGTGGCTCAGCGACGAGGAGCAGAAGACGTGGCGGGCGTTCCTGGGCGCCACCCGGCTGATCTTCGACGAGCTGGACCGCGAGCTGCAGCGCGAGGCCGGCATGCCCCACGGCTACTACGTGGTGCTGGTGGCCCTGTCGGAGGCCCCGGGCCGCCGGCTGCGGATGACGGACCTGGCCGCCGCCACCGCATCGTCGTGCAGCCGTCTGTCCCACGCGGTTGCCCGTCTGGAGGAGGCGGGCTGGGTGGAGCGCCAACCGTGCCCGAGCGACCGGCGCAGCCACCACGCGGCGCTCACTGCTGCCGGTCTGGAGGTGCTGGCGGCGGCGGCGCCCGGGCACGTCGAGGGGGTTCGCCGGCACCTGTTCGACCGGCTCACGCCCGCCCAGCTGGGCCAGCTCCGGGACGTCTGCGAAGCGGTGCTCAGGGAGGAGACGGGCGAGAAGCCCTTCCCTGCCGGTCGTGGCGCGGCCCATAGAGTTGACGGGTGAGCGAGGGTGGCGAACAAGAGCCGGCGCAGCCGGGGGGCGACGACGAAGCCGTCGCGCCCACACTCCAGGCGCTGCTGGACGAGCCCGACCGGTCCTTCGATGACGGGGCACGGAACCCCGCCCTCGAGCTCCACGACCCCGTCACCCTGCTCCGTAGCCTGGAACGCAGCGGCCGCTTCCACCGCGACCGCCGCCTCGGCCGGGTGTACCACCCCGGCGCCCTGTCGCTGCGGGAGAACGTGCCCAGCGACAGCCTGCACGTGTCGATCGACGGGAACCGGGTGTCGGCCCACGTCGACCGGGTCTCGCCGCTCGGGCTGAGCAACGAGCGGGCGCCTCGGTACTCGCTCGGTCGCATCGCCCTCCACAACGCCTCCGGCATCGCCTCCGATGTGGGGCGGGTGCTACGCGGCCGCCAGGGCGATCACCGCTGCGAGTTGGACTGCGAGTGGATGCCGGTGCCTGAGGGCGCGGCGCCGCCCGACCGCCACCAGCCGCTGCTGGAACCTGACCGCAGCCCGTGGGGCGTGCACCTCGAGGCCCGGGTGACCGGAACGCTCGACGAGCAGCGCCTGCGTCAGGCCCTGGCATCGGCGGCACCGGGCGACGACCGCCTCACGGTGGTCGACTGCCCGGGCGACGTCGCCCTGGAGCAGGCGCGGGAGGATCTGCAGGCCGTGGCCGTGCCGCTGGCCGACACGCCGCCGCTGCGTGCCGTCCTGGCCCGCCATGCCAGTGGCGACGTGCTCATGCTGAACGTGAACCACGCCACTGCCGACGGGCCGGGCGTGCTGATGGTGCTGCGCACCGTCGCCCGCACCTATGCGGCCCATCCGGTGCGATTCCCGCCGGTCGACTTCCTCGCCTCGCGCGAGGTGCCGGTGCGCCCGGTGGCGCCCGACCGCCACCGCCTGGCCCGGCGCTACCAGCTCGGTCTCGAGAAGGTCCGGGACGCGCTGGCCCGCCCCACCCGGCTCATGCCCGACCACCCCGGACAGGAACCCGGCCACGGCTTCCACCTGATCACGGTCGGGGCCAACGACGCGGCGAGCCTTGCCCGGGTACCGAGTCCCGACGTCGACAACGACGTCCTCGTGGCCGCGCTCCACCTGGCGGTGTCCGTGTGGAACGCCGAGCACGGCCGCCCGGACGGCCGTATCGCGGCGCTCGTGCCCGTCGACCTCCGGGGCGACCCGTGGCGCGAAGGCGTGGTCGGCAACTTCTCGGTGACCGCCCGCGTGTCCACCACCCCCGCCGACCGGGCCAGCCCCGCCATCGCACTGCGGGCCGTCGCCGCCCAGACGGCGCGCAACATCCGCAGCCGCACAGGAACGGCCCTGATGGACGCTCTCGACCGCAACGGGCTCCTCGCCCTGTGGGCCCGTCAGTCGGTGGTCGTGCTCCAGCCGCTCACCGCCAACCAGCTGCTCGACAGCGCCGTGCTGTCGTTCCTCGGCCGTCTCGACGCGCCGTCGTTCGGCGGCGCGGCGGGCGAGGTCACCGAGTTGTGGATCTCAACGCCCGCCCGCATGCCGTTCGGGCTCTCGGTCGGCGCCGCCATCGTGGCCGACCGCCTGCACCTCACGTTGCGATACCCGCACCAGCTGTTCGCACCCGAGGCGGCCCGCCGGTTCGCGCAGTGCTACCTGGCCCAGATCCGCCTCGTCGCCACCGCCACGGCGACGGCCGCAACCGACTGACGCAACCGAGTGACGGAGGCCGGGCGCACTCACCGCATGACGAAGGAGACCGGGCCGTAGCCCGGTCTCCTCGGAAGCGCCCCCGTCCTCGGCGCAAGGAAGGCCGGGCCGCCGTCCCGACCTCCTCGCACTCCCTGCCCCCCGAATTCCCTGTCCCCCCGCCGTCCCTGCCCCCCTTGCTGCTGCTTCGAAGGGTAAACGGCGACGCCCGTCCTGGCCATCGGGCAAATGACCACTTTCCCGGTTGGAGGGAGTACGATGGTGTTGTCCCGCCCCCCGGGAAGCATGGAGCCCCCGGCCGTTGTGCCGGGGGCTCCGTCGCGTCTCGGACCTCACCGGCGGCGTACCCTTGGGCGTATGGGTTGGTTGCCTGAGGCGCCGGCGGTGGTGCTTGTGGCGCTCACCCTTTCGGCCGCGCTGTTCCTGATCGAGGTCGCCCTTCCCACCCTGGGGGTGGCGGGGTTCACGTCGCTTGCCCTGGCCGTGGTCGGGTTCAACGCGGCGGGGGACCAGGACCATCCGTGGTGGCCGCTGTTGCTGGTGATCGCAGCCGTGTGCCTTTGGACCATCCTGCTGGTGGGGCAGTGGGCGGCGCCCGCTTCTCAGCTGGTGGCGGCCGGCCTGTTCGCGGCCGGGAGTGTCGGGTACGGCCTGCTGGCGCGTGACCCGGCCACGGTGGCGCTCGGCGTGGCCACGTCAGCCGCTCTGCCATTCTGCTTCGGCCCGCTGCTGCGGGCCGCCAGCCGCCTGCGCCAGTTGCCGCCGCAGCTCGGCATGGAGGCGATGGTCGGCCGGCGGGGAACGGTGGTGCAGTGGGCCGACGGTGCTGGCACTGTGCGCCTCGACGGGTCGCTGTGGAACGCCCGCAGTCGCCTCCCACTGGCGCCGGGGACGGCGGTGGTGGTGGAGGGGTTCACCGCCATGACGGTCCACGTCGCGCTGGGCGCCCCCGTCCCGTAGGGTCTGCATCCGGACAAGGGGGTCACCATGGAAGGCGCTCTCGGCGCGCTGTTCGTCGTTGTGGTCCTCGCACTGATCCTCCTGGCGTCGTCGGTGAAGATCGTGCAGGAGTACGAGCGCGGCGTGATCTTCCGCCTCGGCCGCTGTGTCGGCGCCAAGGGACCGGGGATCTTCTTCGTCATCCCGGTCATCGACAAGATCATCAAGACCAACCTTCAGATCGCGGCGGTGCCGGTGGCATCCCAGCAGGTGATAACCAAGGACAATGTCACGGCCACGGTGGATGCGGTGGCCTACTTCCAGGTGGTCGACCCGGCCGCCTCGGTGGTGAAGATCCGCGACTGGTACTCGTCGTCCCAGCTGGTGGCCCAGACCACCCTGCGTTCCACCGTCGGCCGCCACGAGCTCGACCAGCTGCTCAGCGAGCGGGACCGCATCGACGCCGAGCTGCAGACCGCCCTCGACGCCCAGACCGAGTCCTGGGGCGTGAAGGTGCACCGCGTCGAAATCCGCGACGTGAACTTGCCCGAGCAGATGCAGCGGGCCATGGCCCGCC
The DNA here is from genome assembly GCA_023264975.1 of Actinomycetes bacterium. Lineage (GTDB taxonomy): Bacteria > Actinomycetota > Acidimicrobiia > Acidimicrobiales > JAHFUS01. Next base: position 45,658 of record JAHFUS010000002.1, read on the forward strand.
AGGCCGAGGCCGAGCGGGAGCGGCGGGCCAAGATCATCGCCGCCGAAGGCGAGCTGCAGGCGGCCGAGAAGCTGGGTGCGGCGGCCCAGATCATCGCCGCCTCGCCCGGCGCCCTCCAGCTCCGCCAGCTGCAGACCATGGCCGAGATCTCCGCCGAGAACAGCTCCACCATCATCTTCCCCATCCCCATCGAGATGCTCGAAGCTTTCCAGGCCGTCAGCAAGCTCGGTATCCCGAACACGCCGCGCTGAGTCGCCTGCGGCTCGAGTTCGACTACCTCCGGAAGGGGCGCTTGACCGTCCTGCCGACGGTGCCGGCAGCGCCGCCGGCGGTGTTCCTGGCCATGGCGGCAGCTTTCTCGGCCAGCTTCTTGGTGCGTTCGAGGGCGGCAGCCGCCCATGCGTACTCGGTGCCGAGGACGGCGAAGCCGAGGACGACCACCAAGATTCCGGGCCCGGGGAGCACGAACATGGCGAGGCCGGTCAGCACGAGCACGCCGCCCACGACCGAGATGGCCACCCGCTTGGAGCTGCGGACCAGGAAGGTGAGGACCTCCTTGGGCTTGGGGGCCACGGTCAGCCGGCGGTGGGGACGGGCCGGTCCTGCTCGTGCGTGGCGGAGTCTGCGGCGACGATCATGCCGGCCGCCACCGTCACGTTCGTGTCCTCGTCCACGAGGATGAAGCTACCCGTGCTGCGGTTGGCACGGTAGGCATCGAACACCAGGTCGTCGCTCAGCGTCAGCGCCACGCTGCCGATGTCGTTCGGCCCGAGGGCGGTGGCGGGGGCATGGTCGAGCGTCTCGATGTCGAGGCGGTAGTGGAGGTCGGCTACCACGGCCGTGGTCCAGCGGCTCGTCTGCTTGAGCCGGTACCGGGCGCCCACCACCAGGGGGGCGTCGGCCATCCAGCACAGGAGCGCCTCGAGGCAGCGACCCACCTGGGGCTCGGCGCCCTGCAGGGCGATGGTGTCGCCCCGGTGGACCTCGACGGGGTCGGCCAGGCGCACCGTGATGGCGGCGCCGGCCGCCGCCTCGTCGACCGGGCCGGACAGGGCGTCGATGGAGGCGACGGCGGACGTGGCTCCGCCGGGCAACACCACGACCTTGTCGCCCGTGCGCAGCGTGCCGGCGACCAACTGGCCTGCGTACCCCGGATGCCGGGGGCCGCCGTTGGCGTTGCCGTTCGGGCCCTCGTCGGCGGCCACGGCCGGCACGGCGACCCACTGCACCGGCAGGCGGGCGGCAAGGTTGTGGGCCGGGTCATCGAGCGGCACCTCTTCGAGGTATTGCAGCAGGGGAGGGCCGTAGTACCACGGCATGTGGTCGGACGGGTCCACCACGTTGTCGCCGAGCTTGGCCGACATGGGGATGAAGGTGAGCGACGGCTCGTCGAAGCGGTTGACGAAGGCGGTGAGCTCCTCGCAGATGCGGGTGAACACCGCCTCGTCCCAGTCGACCAGGTCCATCTTGTTGACGGCCACCACCACATGCGGCAGGTGGAGCATCGACGCGATGACAGCGTGGCGCCGGGTCTGCTCGAGGACGCCGTTGCGGGCGTCGACGAGCACCACGGCCAGGTCTGCATTGGATGCGCCGGTGACCATGTTGCGGGTGTACTCGAAGTGACCCGGCGTGTCGGTGAGCACGAAGCGGCGGCGGGGCGTGGCGAAGTAGCGGTAGGCCACGTCGATGGTGATGCCCTGGTCGCGCTCGGCCCGCAGGCCGTCGGTGAGCATTGCCAGGTTCACGCCGTCGTGGCCGCGCGCCGCGCTGGCGTGGGTGACGGCTGCGACCTGGTCCTCGAGGATGGCCTTGGCGTCCCACAGGAGACGCCCGATGAGGGTGCTCTTGCCGTCGTCCACCGAGCCCGCCGTGGCCACCCGCAGGAGGCCTGCTTCTGCGTCGACGCTCACCGGCTTAGAAATACCCTTCCTTCTTGCGGTCCTCCATGGCGGCCTCGGAGAAGCGGTCGTCGGCGCGGGTGGCGCCCCGCTCGGTAACCCGGGTCATGGCCAGCTCGTCGATGATCTCGGCCACGGTGGCGGCAGAGGAGCGCACGGCGCCGGTGCACGACATGTCGCCCACCGTGCGGTAGCGGACGGTGTCCTCGAAGGGCACCTCGTCGCCCCGCGGGACCACCTGGGGGCACACGGCCAGCAGCATGCCGTCGCGCTCGAGCACGGTGCGACGGTGGGCGAAGTACATGGACGGCAGCTCGATGCCCTCGCGGGAGATGTACTCCCACACGTCGAGCTCGGTCCAGTTGGAGATGGGGAAGGCCCGCATGTGCTCGCCGGCGTGGATGCGCCCGTTGTAGATGCTCCACGGCTCGGGCCGCTGGCCGGACGGGTCCCACTGGCCGGCCTTGTTGCGAAACGAGAACACCCGCTCCTTGGCCCGTGCCTTCTCCTCGTCGCGGCGCCCGCCGCCGAGGCAGACGTCGAAGCCGTGGGAGGCCACGGCGTCGAGCAGGGTGGTGGCCTGGAGGCGGTTGCGGCTGCCGCCGGCCTCCTCGGTGGCCCGGCCCTGGTCGATCGTGTCCTGTACGGAGGCGACGATCAGGCGGTGGCCCTTCCCGGTGGTGCGGTGGTCGCGGAAGGCGAGAACGTCGTCGAAGTTGTGGCCCGTGTCGATGTGCATCACCGGGAAGGGGAGGGGGCCAGGTGCGAAGGCCTTCTCGGCCAGGTGCAGCAGGACGGCGGAGTCCTTGCCGCCACTGAACAGCAGGACGGGGCGAGCGAACTCGGCCGCCACCTCGCGCAGGATGAACACCGCCTCCGCCTCGAGGGCGTCGAGGTGGTTGGGAGCGGGCCGGGTGGCGGCAGCGGCCTCCAGGTCGAGCTCGTCGAGGAACAGGCTGTCGAGTGGTGTGGTGGTGGTCATCGGGCCGCCCTCCCGCGGCGGGGATCGCTCATGGTCTCCGGCCTATGCATGGAGGCCGCACTCGGTCTTGTCCTTGCCGGACCAGCGCCCGGCACGGGGGTCCTCGCCCGGGGCCACCGGACGGGTGCACGGCCAGCAGCCCACCGACGGGTAGCCCCGCTCGGTGAGGGGGTTGACCGGCAGGTCGTGGTCGGCGATGTAGCCGGCCATGTCGCCGTCGGTCCATGCCGCCAGCGGGTTCAGCTTCACCATGCTGCGGGCCAGGTCCCACGACACCACCGGGGCGTTGGCCCGGGTTGGTGCGTCGACCCGGCGCAGGCCGGTGATCCACGCCGCCTTGCCGGCGAGGGCGCGGGCCAGCGGCTCCACCTTGCGGACACCGCAGCAGCCCTCGACGTCGGCCTGCCAGCGGTTGTCGGGCGCCACGTCGGGGAGCGGGCTCACGACCCGGAGGTTGAGGTCATAGCGGCGGCGCACCTCCTCCACGAACCACAGCGTCTCGGCGAAGTGGTACTGGGTGTCGAGAAACACGACCTCGATGCCCGGGGCGGCCTTCTCGGCGATGTCGATGAGAACGGCGTCCTGGAACGAGCCGGCGATCACCAGGCTGTCGCCGAAGCGGTCGGCCGCCCACCGGACGGCGGCGCCGGCGGGCATCGCCTCCAGCCGGGCCGACTCGGCGGCCAGCTCGGCCAGGTCGGGAACCGCGGAGGGGGCGGTGGCCGCTCTCATCGGTGCGCCATCCCTTCGCCTGTCGCCCCACTGGGCTGCCTGGTGGACCGTCCTCCCGGGCCGCTCATGACCCGGCGCACTCCCCGGCGCCGACCTCGGCCACGTAGGGGCCCTGCTCGTCGTAGTCGACGTAGTAGCTCGGGTCCTCCTCGAAGGGCGGGAAGTGGTCGAGGTCCTGGAGCTCGCCGCCCACGACGTCGGCGCCCCCGGAGCGGGCCAGCCACGTGGTGAACGTCTCGCCCGCCTCGCGCTCGGCTGCGAATCGGCCGATGACCCGCACGGTGGCGGCGCCGACCGCCTTGGCCGGCAGCTTGACCGTCTTGCGGCCGAACTCGATGCTCTCCACGCCGACGTGGCCGCCTAGCAGCATCTGGTAGCCCGGCGCCGCCCGTTTGTGGGCGCGGCGCTCGATGCCGACGAACCCGATGTCGGCCACGTGGTGCTGGCCGCACGAGTTGGTGCAGCCGGAGATGTTGATGCGCACGCCGCCCACGTCGGCCAGGCCGGCCTCCTCCAGGGCGGCGCCGATGGCGTCGGCCAGGCCGCGGGACTGGGTGACGGCCAGGTTGCAGGTGTCGGCGCCCGGGCAGCTCACCACGTCACGCGCCAGCTCGGCGCCCGGCTCGGCCATGCCCAGCACGGACAGGCGGGCGTGGAGTGTGGGCAGCTGCTCCTCGGTGAGGCCCCGAAACACGAAGTTCTGGCGGTTGGTGACCCGCACCTCGATGCCGAGCTCGCGCTGGAGGGCGGCGACGGCGCGGAACTGGTCCGAGGTGATGTCGCCCAGGCGGGCGTAGGCGTAGGCCGAGACGGTGCCCTTGGCGTTGCCCCGCACTACGTTGGCGTTCTCCCAGCGGACGTAGGGGTCGCGGCTGGTGAACACCACGTCGTGGCCCCAGCCCATGGGCGTGGGGGAGGTGGTGGCGGACGTGCCGGCCGGGGCGTCACCGTGCTCGGCCACGTAGTCGGGCAGGTCGGGCGACCAGGTGGTGGCGGCCAGCAGGAGCTTGCGCTCCTTGACGATCCGGGTACGGACCTCGTCGGCGCCCATGGTGTCGACCAGCCACTTCATGCGGGCCCGCAGCTTGTTGTCGCGGTTGCCGTAGTGGTCGAAGGTGCGCAGCAGGGCCTCGAGGGTGGGGATCAGCTGCTCGCGGGGCGTGAACTCCTCGAGGGCCACGGCCGGGTGCGGGTTGGCGCCCAGGCCGCCGGCGAAGAACACCCGGAAGCCGGCTTCCACCGTGCCGTCGGGCTTCGGGCGGTTGACGGCGATGACGCCGGCGTCGTTGAACATGGCCTGGCCGCAGTCGGTGACGCAGCCCGAGAAGTTGATCTTGAACTTGCGGGGAAGGCGTTGTGCGTAGGGGTTGCGCAGGAAGTGGCGGAAGGCGGCCTCGGCCCACGGGCTGATGTCCAGCACCTCGTAGGGGCAGGCGCCGGCCAGGTGGCAGCCGGTGATGTTGCGCACCGTGTCGCCGCACGCCTCGCGGGTGGTGAGGCCGACCGAGGCGAGGTCGCGCAGCACGGCGGGGATCTGCTCCAGCTGGACGAAGTGGAACTGGAGGTTCTGGCGGGTGGTGATGTGGCCCCACCCCCGCGAGTAGGTGTCGCCCACGTGGGCCAGCATCTCCAGCTGCTCGGGCCGAAGGGCGCCGTACGGCGCCTTCACCCGGACCATCTGGTTGTGCCCGCCCTGGCGCTGGCCGTACACGCCGTTGTTGAGGCGGAAGATGCGGAAGCGGTCTTCTTCGAGGTCGCCGGCCAGGTACTGCGCGAGCATGCGCTCGAACTTCTCGATGTCGGCCAGCGCCTCGGGACTGATTGCCCCAGGGCCCACCTCCACGTCGATTGTCTGGCTCATCCGAGGCCCTCCTTCCGAGTGACTCTCATCGTACCGTCAAATTGTGAGAATCCTGATCGGATTCCTCAACAATTGCTCGCCGGGCCCGCTCGGCGCCAATCCGGGTGGATACATGACTTAACCAATCAGATTTGTGGTGAAGCCGCCTTCGTCGGTACCGTGGAGTTCCCAACGGAATCAGTTGGAATGAGAGATGCCCGGGAGGAACCGATGAGAACCCGCTGGACCACCACGCTGGCGGTGCTGCTGAGCGTGACCGCAGCGGCGGCGTGCGGCGGGGACAGCGGCTCCGACACGGCTCGCTCGACGACCGCTGCGGCCGGCGGCGGCGGCGATGTGGTCGCCGCCCTGCCCGCCGCCGAGCTGGCCCTGGTCGCCTACTCCACCCCCCAGGAGGCCTACGACCAGATCACCAAGGCCTTCTCCAAGACGCCCCAGGGCAGGAACATCACCTTCGCCAAGTCCTACGGCAGCTCCGGCGACCAGAGCAGGGCCGTCGAGTCCGGCCTCACGGCCGACGTGGTCGCCTTCTCCCTCGAGCCCGACATGACCCGTCTGGTGAACAAGGGCCTGGTCGCCGCGGACTGGAACACCGGCGAGCACAAGGGGATGATCACCGAGTCGCTGTCGGTGTTCGTGGTCCGCAAGGGCAACCCCAAGAAGATCAAGGCCTGGGCCGACCTGGTGAAGCCCGGCGTCGAGGTCCTCACCCCCAACCCGTTCACCTCGGGCGGCGCCCGCTGGAACGTCATGGCCGCCTACGGGCAGGCCAGCGCGGGCGACAAGATCGAAGCGGACGGCATCTCGTACCTGGAGAAGCTGTTCGCCAACGTTGCGGTGCAGGACGACAGCGCCCGCAAGTCGCTGCAGACCTTCACGTCCGGCAAGGGCGACGTGCTGCTGGCCTACGAGAACGAGGCGATCTTCGCCCAGCGGAAGAACCAGCCCATCGACTACGTGGTGCCCGACGACACGATCCTGATCGAGAACCCCGTGGCCGTCACCGCGTCGTCGAAGCATCCCGAGCAGGCCAAGGCGTTCGTCGAGTACCTCCAGGGTGCGCAAGCCCAGGCGATCTTCGCCAAGAACGGGTACCGCCCGGTGCTCGACGGCGTGAAGGCCCCGTACGACTTCCCGAAGCCTTCCGCTCTGTTCGACATCACCACCTTCGGCACCTGGGCCGACGTCTCCAAGAGGTTCTTCGACCCCGCCGGGAGCGTGATGGCCGACGTGGAGCGCAAGATCGGCGTCTCGGTTGGCTGACGGGCCCACCGCCCTCGCCGTCCCCGCCCGCGTAGCTCGCCCACGCGGGCTCGCCGGCCTGGACCGGGGGACGATGTTCGGCGCCGGCCTGGCCACCATGTGGCTCAGCCTGCTCGTGCTCATCCCCCTCGCCGCCGTCGTGTGGCGAGCGCAGGAGGACGGTGCGGGCGCGTTCTGGGACGCCGTCACCGCGCCGGAGGCGGCGGCCGCCATCCGCCTCACCGTGGTGGCGTCGTTCATCGTCGCACTGGTGAACGTGGTGTTCGGCACCCTCATCGCGTGGGTCCTCGTGCGGGACGACTTTCGGGGCAAGCGGATTGTCGAGGCGCTGATCGACCTTCCCTTCGCCCTTCCCACCATCGTCGCCGGCCTGGTGCTGCTGGCCCTCTACGGCGTCGGCAGCCCGGTCGGCATCACCCTGGCGTACACGCGTGCCGGTGTGGTCGTGGCGCTGCTGTTCGTCACTCTGCCGTTCGTGGTGCGCACCGTGCAGCCCGTCCTGCTGGAGTTCGACTGGGAGATGGAGGAGGCAGCCGCCTCCCTGGGCGCGAGCCGGCTCACCACCTTCCGCCGGGTCGTGCTGCCCAATCTGCTGCCCGCCATCTCCGCCGGCACCGCCCTGGCCTTCGCCCGCGCCATCAGCGAGTTCGGGTCGACGGTGCTGATCTCGGGAAACCTGCCGTTCAAGACCAAGGTGGCGGCCGTGCACATCTACGGCCAGATCGAGACCGACAACACGACAGGCGCGGCCGCCGTGGCCACCGTGCTCCTGGTGGTGGCGCTGGTGGTCCTGGTCGGCCTCGACATGCTCCAGCGCTGGGCGGCCCGCCGTGCGTGACGGCCCCCGGCGGTCCCGGCTCGGCCTGCGGGTCGTGGCCCTCGCCTACCTGGCCATGCTCCTGGTCCTTCCTGTGGGCCTGGTGTTCTGGCGGACGTTCGAGCACGGGGTGGGGCCGGTACTCGACGCCCTCGGTGACCCGTCGGTGCTGCACGCCTTCAAGGTCACCGGGATCGTGGCGTTCTGGACGGTGCTGCTCAACACCGTGTTCGGCGTGGGCGTCGCCGTCCTTCTCGTCCGCCACCGGTTTCCCGGCCGACGAGCGCTCAGCGCCTTCATCGACCTGCCGCTGGCCGTGTCGCCTGTCGTCGTCGGCCTGGCCCTGATCCTCGCCTACGGGAAGTTCGCTCCTATCGGCGGTTGGTTGGAGGCCCGCGGCATCCAGATGATCTTCGCCCTCCCCGGGATGGTGCTGGCCACCGTGTTCGTGTCGCTGCCGCTCGTGGTGCGGGAAGTGGCGCCGGTGCTGGAGGAGATCGGTATCGAGCAGGAGCAGGCGGCATGGACGCTCGGCGCCGGCAAGGTGCAGACGTTCAAGCGCATCACCCTCCCGTCCATCCGCTGGGCGCTGGCCTACGGCGTCGTGCTCACGTTGGCCAGGGCCCTCGGGGAGTACGGCGCTGTGGCCGTGGTGTCCGGCCGGCTGGTCGACAAGACCCAGACCGTTACGCTCGTGGTCGAGGAGCGCTTCCAGAACTTCGACCAGACCACCGCCTATGCCGCCTCTGTCGCACTGGCGGCGGTGGCCGTCGTGATCCTCGTGGTGATCAACTTGTTGCGGCCGGACGAGAGGAACAGATGAGCATTCGCGCCACCGGCGTCACCAAGCGGTTCGGCGACTTCGTGGCCCTCGACGACGTGTCGGTGGAGATCCCCACGGGCTCGCTCACCGCCCTGCTCGGCCCGAGCGGCGGCGGCAAGTCCACCCTGTTGCGCATCATCGCCGGCCTCGAGCAGCCCGACTCCGGCCGGATCGAGATCGCCGGTGAGGACCACACGACCCTGCCGCCGCAGCGCCGCAACGTGGGCTTCGTGTTCCAGCACTACGCCGCCTTCAAGCACCTGAGCGTGCGCCGCAACGTGGCGTTCGGCCTCGAGATCCGCAAGCGACCGAAGGACGAGGTGAAGCGCCGGGTCGACGAGCTCCTCCGGCTGGTGCACCTCGAGCAGTTCGGCGACCGCCTCCCGTCGCAGCTCTCGGGTGGCCAGCGCCAGCGCATGGCCCTCGCCCGGGCGCTGGCCGTCGAGCCGAAGGTCATGCTGCTCGACGAGCCATTCGGCGCCCTCGACGCCAAGGTGCGCAAGGAGCTGCGGGACTGGTTGCGCCGCCTCCACGACGAGGTCCACGTCACCACCGTGTTCGTCACCCACGACCAGGAGGAGGCCATGGACGTGGCCGACGAGATCGTGGTGATCAACAACGGCGTGGTCGAGCAGGTCGGGCCGCCCGACGAGCTCTACGACCGGCCGGCCAACGACTTCGTCATGAGCTTTCTCGGCCCGGTGACGAGGCTCGGCGGAAAGCTCGTGCGGCCGCACGACCTCGAGGTGTTCTCCGAGCCCGACACCGGCACGGTGCCGGCCACCGTCGTCCGGCTGGTGCGGCTCGGCTTCGAGGTGAAGGTCGACGTGGTGGTGGGCGACGAGGAGCTGTGGGTGCAACTCACCAGGGGCGAGGCCGACCGGCTGGCCCTGGGCCCCGGCTCGCCGATCCACCTCCGGGCCCTGGGCGCCGTCTCCCGACCGCCGGCCCGGGCTCACTGAGGGCTGGCCGCTCCTCGTGCGGGTTTCGGCGAGGGTGGATTACGCGGTGCGGGCGCTGGCCGAGCTGGCGGCGGCAGCGGGGGAGGGCCCGGTGAAGGGCGACGCCATCGCCGCCCGCCAGGGCGTGCCGGTCAACTTCCTGGAGAACATCCTGGCCGACCTCCGGCGGGCGGGGATCGTGGCCAGCCAGCGGGGCTCGGTCGGGGGCTACTGGCTGGCCGTGCCGGCTGCCAGCGTCACCGTGGCCGATGTGATCCGCACCGTGGAAGGCCCCCTGGCCGACGTGCGGGGCGAGGCGCTGGAGGACCTCGACTACCCCGGGCCGGCCGAGACGCTGCGCGACGTGTGGGTCGCCACCCGGGCCAGCCTGCGAGCGGTGCTGGAGCAGGTGACCATCGCCGACGTGGCCGGTGGGCAGCTGCCGGCGGCGGTCCGTCGGCTCACCGAGACGGCCGACGCCTGGGTCCGCCGCCCGATGGCGTAACGCCGGTCGTCACGCTTCCCGCGGAGCAAACCAGGACCGGGGCCTTCGAAACGGCGGTGTGCCGGATGAACCCGCGATGATCCCCTCCGGGTGAGGGTCGCAGACCGCCGTCGTGCCCGAGAGGGGCCCGGGGAAGGCCCGTAGCCTGTCTCGGTGATCCTCGTGGACCTCGAGAAGGTGGCGGCGCGCCGGCCCGACCGGCCCCTCTTCGAGGACCTCTCGCTCACCGTCAGCACGGGCGACCGGCTGGGCGTGGTGGGGCGCAACGGCACCGGCAAGTCGACGCTGTTGCGGGCGCTGGCCGGCGCCGGTGAGCCCGAAGAGGGGGCCGTCCGCCGGGGCCGCGAGGTGCGGGTCGGCTTCTTGGCCCAGCGTCCGGCGCTGCCTCCCGGCGATGTGCGGTCGGCCGTGGGCCCGCACTGGGAGGCGGCCGCCATCCTCGAGCGGCTGGGCATGGGCGGGCTGGTGGACACCGCCGTCGACACCCTGTCGGGCGGGCAGGCCAAGCGGGTGGCCCTGGCCCGCGTGCTGGTGGACGAGGTCGACCTGCTCGTGCTCGACGAGCCGACCAACCACCTCGATCTCGACGCCATCGCCTGGCTCGAGGACCGCCTGTCCCGGTTCCGGGGCGGCCTGGTGGTGGTCACCCACGACCGCCATGTGCTCGACCGGGTGAGCACCCGGATCCTCGAGCTGGACCGGGGCCGGGGCTACGTCCACGAGGGCGGCTACAGCGCCTACCTGGCGGCCGCGGGAGAGCGGGCCGGACAGGAGGCCACGGCCGAGACCGTGCGCCGCAACCTGGCCCGGGCCGAGCTGGCCTGGCTGCGGCGGGGCGCGCCGGCGCGTACGCGCAAGCCCAAGGCCCGCATCGCCACGGCGACGGCCCTGGTGGAGGGGCGCCCGCCTGCGCAGGATCGTCCGGGCGACCTCGACCTGGCCGGCGGCGGGCGCTGGGGATCGACACCCCGGCTGGGGGACAAGGTCATCGAGCTGCACGGCGTGACCCACCGCTTCGGCGACGGACCGGCACTGTTCGAGGGCCTCGACCTCGACCTCGGTCCGGGCGAGCGACTCGGCCTCGTCGGCCCGAACGGTTCCGGCAAGTCGACCCTGCTCGACGTGGTCGCCGCCCGCCTGGTCCCGGCGGGCGGCGATGTGCGGACAGGCCCCACCGTGCGGCTCGGCTACTACGACCAGACCGGGCGGGACCTCGACCCGACGCAGCGGGTGCGGGAGGCGGTGGCCGGCGGCGACGGCCAACCCACCTGGGAGCAGGCCCGCCTCATGGAGCGGTTCTGGTTCGACGCCGACGCCCAGTGGGCGCCCGTCGGCACCCTCTCCGGCGGGGAGCAGCGCCGGCTCCAACTGCTGCTGGTGCTGGCCGCCCTGCCCAACGTCCTCCTCCTCGACGAGCCGAGCAACGACCTCGACCTCGACACGCTGCGCGCCCTGGAGGACCATCTCGACGCGTGGCCCGGCACCGTCGTGGTCGTGAGCCACGACCGCGCCTTCCTGGAGCGCACGGTGGAGGACGTCCTCGTGCTCGACGGCCATGGCGGCGCCGCCCTCGCCCCCGGAGGGTACGCCGGCTATGCGGCGGCGCGGACGGCGCCGCAGCCGGGGTCCCGGGCGGTGGCGCCGGCGACCGGCTCCCGGCCACCGGCACGGGCGCCGGGGACGACGTCGGGGGCGGGCGGCAGCGCCGGCTCCCGGCCGGCGGCATCGACGACGGAGCCGGCCAAGGCGAAGGTGCGGTCGCCGAGCACGCTGCGCCGGCTCCTCGGGCTGGCCGAGCGGGAGATGACCGAGGCAGGGGCCGAGCGCGACCGCCTGGTGGGGCAACTGGCGGCGGGCACCACCGGTCACGCTGCGCTGGCCGGCGTGGCCCACGCCCTGGCCGGCGCCGAGCAGCGGGTGGTCGACGCCGAGGAGCGCTGGCTGGCCCTGGCCGAGGAACTGGGCGCCTGACCCCGGGCCCGATGCCGGCGACGGCGTCAGGGCCCGGATTCCGGGGCCCTGGTGCCGCCGCCAAACGGCCCGAGGGGCGACGGGCGGCCCGTAGGCTGGCGGGCGTGTTGCGTCATGTGGCCATGTTCCGTTGGGTGGGGGGAACCACCGAGGACCAGGTGGCCGAGCTGCAACGGTCGCTGGACGAGCTGCCGGCGCTCATCCCCGCGTTGCGGGACTACCGCACGGGCGGCGACGCCGGGCTGGCACCGGGCAACTGGGACTTCGTGGTGGTGGCCGACGTGGACGACGCCGAGGGTTGGCGGGCGTACGTCGATCATCCGGCCCACCAGCGGGTGCTGGCCGAGCTGCTGCGCCCCCTGCTCGGGGAGCGGGCCGCCCTCCAGTTCGAGTGCTGAGCGCTCAGCGCACGTTGAGGCGGAAGAGGTAGGTGGAGCTGCCCTGCACCCAGTCCGTCGACACGCCCACCCGGTAGAGGCCAAGCGCCAGGTCGGCGGTGAACGTCGTCGGGTTGCCGGCCACCAGCTCGCGGACGCTGCCGGGATCGGTGGGCGCGGCGTCGACCACGAAGACGCGCGCGGAGAGGGGGCTGTCGAAGGCGTCGAACCGCACAGTGACCTTGTCGCCCCGGCGGACGTTGAGGATCGATGCGGTGGCGGGGAAGTCCACGGCACTGCACGGGAGGGCGGTCGCGGGGTCGGGCTTCCAGCACGACGACCCCTGGGATGCCCGGATGGAGTCGGCGGGCCCGGCGAGCGAGGCTGCCGGCGGGCGGGCGAGCGGTCGGTTGGCCGTGACCCAGTAGCCCTTGCCGCCGGGATGGGCGGCGACGGCGGTGATCGAACGGTCGGAGGTGGCGGCGTCGCCGAACGACTCGGCGTCGCCGAAGGGCAGCACTTTGCCGGCCGCGGTGGCGATCCAGTAGCCCTTGCCGGTCGGGGTGGCGGCCATGCCGACGACCCGGTCGGTTGTCGACAGCTTCCCGGTGCCTGCGCCGAGGAAGGGTGCGTCGAAGGCGAAGACGCCGCCGTCGGCGGCCACGAACCAGTAGCCGCCGCCATCGGGATCGGCCGCCATACCGACGATGGGCTGGTTCAGCTTGATGTCGCCGGTCGAGCCGGCGAAGCGGGCGTCGCCGAAGGCGAAGATGCCGCCGTCACGGGCCACCAGCCAGTAGCCCTCACCGGTCCCGCTGGCCGCCATGGCGACCACCGGTTGGTTGAGCGGCTTGGCGCCCATGGAGCCGAAGAACGCCACGTCGAAGGCGAAGACGCCGCCGTCCGCAGCCACGAACCAGTAGCCCCGGTTCCTGGGGTCGGAGGCGAGGCCCACCACCGGCTGGTTGAGCTTCAGGTTGCCGGTGGAGCCGTGGAAGATGGCATCGCCGAACCCGAACACGCCGCCGTCCCGGGCCAGGAGCCAGTAGCCGCCTCCCGACGGCGTGGCCGCCATGCCGACGAGTGGCCCGTTGAGGGCCAGCTTGCCGGTGGACCCGAAGAAGCCGGCATCGCCGAAGTTGAACACGTCCTCGCCGGCCGTCACCCCGGCACCTGCGGGCACGGGTGCCACGGCCAGGAGCGTTGCCGCCACCAGCCCGACGATCGAGGAGCAGACCTTCCTTGCGACAGGAGCGATTGCCATCGCAAGAGCGTATTGGCTCGTCAGCGCGAGATCATCCGACCCACCGCTCCCATGAGTTCCTTCACCTGCTCGTCGGGATCGGTCGGGCCTCCACCTTCACCGGCCAGGCAGTGGCGGGCATGGCCGTCGAGCAGGCCGAGCGCGACCTTGTCGAGGGCGGCCCGCACGGCGTTGATCTGGGTGAGGACGTCAATGCAGTAGCGGTCCTCGTCCACCATCTTGGCGATGCCCCGGACCTGGCCCTCGATGCGGGCCAGGCGATCGATGAGCTGTCCCTTGGTGGCCGTGTAGCCGCGGACCGTCTGTGCCATGTCCGCCTCCTCGTCGTCCGCCCACCACCATACCACTAGGGGGTAGGGGTTGCCATAATCGGCGCGCCGGCCGGAGCCCTACGGGATCCTCGTCGTCGTGGTCGTCGTGGCCGGAGCGGTGGTGGTCGTCGACGTGGTGGAGGACGACGACGTCGTGGTCGAGCTTGTTGTCGTTGTCGTTGTCGTGGGAGGGGCCACCGTCGTGGTCGACCGGACCCTGGTGGTAGTGGTGGTTGTCGCCGCCGGCTCAGTGGTGGGAGTGGTCGTATTGGACCCACCGACAACCGGAACGGTCGTGTCGGATGTCGGAGTCGTGGTGGACGAGGACGTGGAACTGGTGGACGAGGTCGTGCTGGCGCCCGGACCGGGCAGCGAGGGCGCCCGGGCGTCGAGGCGGGTGAGGCCGAGGCTGTCCGCGGTGGCCGTGAACACGTCCTGGCTGGGCAAGCCGCTCACGGCTTGTCGCATGGTGGACGCCCAGATCGTGGCCGGGAACGAGCCGCCGGTCACGCTGCGGCCGTGGACGTTCGTCATCGCCACGATGGCCTCCGGGTGGCCGACCCATACCGCGGTGGCCAGCTGTGGGACGAATCCCACGAACCACGCGTCGCCGTAGTCCTGCGTGGTCCCTGTCTTGCCTGCCTGGGGCCGGCCGATGGCGGCACCCTTCCCGGTCCCCTCGCTGACGACCCGCTCGAGGGCACCGTTCAGCACACCGACCTCGCGGGCCTCGAAGGCCTGCTGCGTTTTCGGTGTGCGCTTGAAGACCTGCTCGCCGTCACGGTCCAGGATCTCGGTGATGGCGTACGGCTCGGCGTACACGCCCTTGGCCGCGAAGGTGGCGAAGGCGGCCGCCTGCTCGAGCGGGGTGACCCCCTGGCGCAGGCCCCCCAGCGCGATGGCCGGCTTGGAGCCCACGTTGTCGGCTACATCGGCCACGCCGAGTCGCTCGGCAGTCTTCATCACGTCGGTCGGCCCGACCTCGAGGATCAGTTGGGCGAAGACGGTGTTGTAGGAGTGGGCCATGGCCCGGTCGAGATCGGACTGTCCGCCGCCCTCTCCCTCGTAGTTCGAGACGGTGTAGCGCTCGCCCCTGTACTCGAGCGTCCGGGGCGACGAGGCGTCGAAGGTCGACCGGGGGTCGATGCCCTTGGCTACGGCGGCCAGGTACACGTACGGCTTGAACGACGAGCCTGGTTGCCGGCGGCCCTGGCTGGCCAGGTCGAACTTCCTGGTGGCGAAGTCGCGGCCGCCGACCAGGACCCGGATGGCGCCGTCGCCGGGCACCACGCCGACCACAGCGGCGTCTGGGTCGGTGGCGTCGGGAAGCGAGGTCTGCACCGCTGCCACGGCGGCTGCGAGTGCCTTCGGATCGAGCGTGGTCTTGATCGTGTAGCCGCCGGTGAAGAGTTGCTTGGCCCGCGACTCGGGGCTTCCGCCCAGCTCGTCGAGGCCGGCTGCCTCCCGCTTCACGAACTCCACGAAGTGGGGGGCCGTCCGGCCGACGACCTCGGCGGGCGGAGCGACCTGCAGGGGAGTGTCGAGCGCCTCCTGCAACTGGGCCCGCTCCAGCCAGCCGTGGGCCTGCATGTTCCCGAGCACCTGGTCGCGCCGGTCGGTGACGCGCTCGGGGATCTTCCGGGGGTCCAGGGCCTCGGGCGCCTTGATCATCCCGGCGAGAGTGGCGGCCTGGGCCGGGCTCAGCTGCTCGGGGGCAGACGCGAAGTAGGACTGGGCAGCGGCAGCCAGGCCGTAGTTGCCGTCGCCGAAGTAGACCTGGTTCAAGTAGCGCTCCAGGAGCTGGTCCTTGGTGTACTCCTGCTCGAGGCGGACGGCGTACTGCACCTCGCGAAACTTGCGCAGGAAGGTGCGCTCGGAGTTTGTGAAGTTCAGCTTGGCCAGCTGTTGGGTGATCGTGCTCCCGCCCTGGCGGCCGCCTTGGGCATTGCGCAGCACGGCCCGGAAGACCGCCGACGGGTCGACGCCGCCGTGCGAGTAGAAGTTGGCGTCCTCGGCCGCCAGCACGGCGTGCTTCACTGGGGCGGGGAGCGCAGCCAGCTCGACGGGTTGGCGCCGCTGCGCCCCGTCGAGTTCAGCCAGCACGCTGCCGTCGGCGGCGACGACCTTGCTGCCCTCGGAAAGCTCGTCGAAGTCGCCAATGTCGGGGGCGAGGGGCGAGAGGGCGAACAGGATGACCTTGCTCGATGCGACTGCGGCCGCCCGCCGCAAGGGCGGAATGGCGCCGATGACGGCGATCGACACCGCCGTCAGCAGGGCGATCCGTCCCCAGGGAAGGCCGCGGATGCGCCGCATGCGTCCACGTCCGGGTGTAGGCGCAGGGGCCCGCCGGCCCGTCCCCCTGGTAGATCCCGCCGATGCCATGTGTGGCGGAACTTGCCACCCTGGGGCTCCGGCCAAACCTCGGAGCACGGAGGCCGTACAGACAAAGAAGCCCTTCCTCGCCCTGGACGGACCCTCAGCCCGCTCCGGCCTCCCCGGCGAGCGAGGACGCCCGCTCGACCACCTTCGGCACAGGCCGCCCCACCTCGGTCGGCGCCGTCGGGTCGGCGTTGCCGCTGCCGCCGAGTGGCGCATCGAGGTGGAACAGAGAGGTGCGGGCCTCCTGGTGGGCGAGGGGCGAGAAAAGGTCGGCGGCGACGAAGCGGGCCCGGATGGCGGCCATCACCAACGGGTCGGGGACGTGCTTCTGGTTGAAGTAGTGCTCCTGGTAGATGTGCTCGTCGGCCGCCCCCAGGTCTGAGAGGGCGGTCGCCATCTCCTCGGTCATGGCCCCGTTCCCGCACAGGTAGAACGAGGTGCCACCGAGGGCGGGGAGGAGTGGCGGCACCGAGTCGGTGATACGGCCACGGAGGCCGGTCCACCCGGCCGGGGGCCGCGACAGCGTGATCCGGTAGGAGAAGTTCGGGTGGTGGCGGGCCAACTCGTCGAGCTCGTCGGTGAGGAAGATGTCCTCGGCCAACCTGAGGCCCCAGTAGAACGTGATCCGGCGGTCGAATCCCCGCCTGAGCATGTGGCTGGCGAGGGAGTAGAGGGGGCCGACGCCTACACCGGTGGCCAGCAGCACCAGGTCGCGCTCGTCGTTCTTCGGCATCATCGACCGCCCGGTCGGCCCCCGGAAGGCGACCACCTCGCCCGGATGGCACGAGCCGAGGTAGCGGGAGACGGGACCGTTGCGGACCACCCGCACGACCAGCTCGAAGCGGCGTTCCTCGTCGGGTGGCGAGAGGATGCAGTACGGGCTGCGGGCGTACCCGAGTCCGTCGATGCCGAGTTCGATACCGACGAACTGACCCGGGTGGTGATCGAACGGCTGGTCGTCGACCGCTCGCAGGCCGAGTCGAACCGTGCCCGTCGGGGTGAGGCGCCGGACCCACTCGACCTCCGCCCGGCGGCCGTACCGGCTCTTCGGGCTCCAGCCGCCCAGCACGGCGGCCTCGTCGACCTCGCCGGCGGATATTCGACCGGGCAGGTCCCAGTCCACGACCGGTGCTGCTTCGGGGAGGAGCGGTGAACCGCTGGCGGTGACCGGCGACCGCTCGTCCGGACCACTGCGGAGAAATCCCTGGTGATTCATCGAACGCGCTTCCACCTCCAGTGCGCTTCCGTGGCGCACAGGGTACCGCCGCACCTGCGGGCGTCGACGCGCCGTGCCCGGGCGACACCGTTGCCGTCGGCGGACTAGTCCATGGGCGCCGGCGAGTACACGTTCATCGAGGCGCCCCGCAGGAAGCCGACCAGGCCCAGGTTGGCCCGCCGGGCCGTGCCAACGGCCAGCGACGACGGCCCGCTCACGGCGGCCACCAGGCCGAAGCCGGCGGCCCACGCCTTCTGGACCATCTCGAAGGATGCCCGGCCGCTCACGAACAGGCCGGCGCCGGTGGCAGGCAGACGGCCGTCGAGGAGCAGGCGGCCGGCCACCTTGTCGACCGCGTTGTGGCGGCCGATGTCCTCCCGCACCAGCCAGACCTCGCCTGTGGCGGGGTCGAAGGGAGCGGCGGCGTGGACCGAGCCGGTGGCCTCGAAGAGCGTCTGCACGGCCCGCACCCGGTCGGGCACCCGGGCGAGGACGGCGGCGTCGACGGTCACCCGGCCGTCGAGCGGGGCGAGCCGATCGGCCAGCTGGTCGATGGCGGCGCTGCCGCACAGCCCGCACGCCGAACCGGTGGTGCCGAGGCGGGGTGCGGGCACCGGGGCGATGCCGCCGGTACCCACCTCCACCACGTTGAACTCAGTGCCGACCGCCGACCCGGTTGCGCAGTAGCGCACCCGCTGCACGCGTGCGCCCCCCAGCAGGCCCTCGGCGTGCACGAACCCGACGGCCAGTTCGAAATCGTGCCCCGGCGTGCGCATCGTCGTGGCCACCAGGTGGCCGTCGAGGCGGATCTCAAGAGGCTCCTCGACGATGACGCTGTCGGGCCCGGCCCCGTGCCCCGGACGGGCGACGAGCAGGCGCTCGGTCCGGCCCCGTGCCACGCCCGCACCGTACCGCCGGCGGACGGAGACGGGCCCGGCGGGCGCTATCGGTAGATGTGCGGCGCGGGGTACCGTCATGGTCGTGGACGATCTCGAGGTGATCGACGCCTTCCTGCAGGACGGCTCCAGGCGCGCCTTCGGTCCTTCCTTGCACGTCGAGGCCGACTCGCTGATCCTGAGCGGCTGGTGGCACGCCGCGCTCCGGATCGCCGACGGGGTCTTCGTCGTCCGCAACGAGGACCCCCGCGAGGAGTCCACCGTGCTGGTGGACCTGGCGGCCGCCCTGAAGAAGGTCGGGCTGTCCGAGGTGGCCGTCGACCACCCGCTCATCCAGCCGATCACCTACACCCAGATCTCGCTCGGCCAGATGTCGTGGGCCCTCTGGGCGGTCGACTTCGCCGCGGGGGACGCAGCCCTGACGGCCAAGGCCACGGCCGACTCCTTCCTCTCCGATTCGCCGTTCACCGACTACGTCGAGCCCGTTTCGGCCGACTTCAGCGCCGAGCTCGGCGGCGCCCGCCGGGTGGCCGGACTGCCGACGGCGCTCGTCCTCACGGTCGGGCTCGAGGAGCAGAAGGCCAAGGAGCTGAGCACGGCGTTGGGCGACGTCCGGATGGAGCACAGGTCGTTCGGCGAGTTCGCGCCCAGCGCGTGCGGTGCGCTCATCCCCGGCGTCGTCGTCGTCGACGCCAGGGGGGCCACCGGCCGGGAGTTCATCATGGAGCTGCGCACCGAGGCGTGCGGCCGGTTCCTGCCCGTGATTGCCCTCACCGACGGCGGCGTGAACCCGCCGGCCGGCGCCGACGAGGCCCTCGACCCCGACCTGCCGCCCACGGCATGGGTCGCGCCCTTGCGGGCCGTGCTCCCCTGACGCCGGCGGTGGTGCCAACCTTCCACCGCGTCCTCCCGAGCGCGGAGTGCGTGGTCGGGCCGCCCGGCGAGACCGAGTTCCTGGCCGTGCAGGTCGGTGCCGCCGACGTCCTCGTCACCAGGATGGCCGCCGGCCACGTGGTGGCCTTTGCCGCGGACTGCCCCCACCAGCAGACGCCCTTGGAGGGCGCCTCGTTCTTCGAGGGCAAGCTCCGCTGCGGCCGCCACCTGTACCTCTACGACCTGGAGACGGGCGAGAACGTGCTGCCGGCCCGGGACTCCTCGCCCGAGGCGCTGCGCCGTCTGAAGCCCGGCTACCTGCCCATCCACCGGGTCGAGGAGCGTGACGGCTGGATCTGGGTCGCCGAAGCCCCCGAGCCGGCGCCACCGTGCTACGACCCGGCCGCCGAGCGCCCCCTTCCCGCCGGCTCTCCGCCGCCGCCGGTTGTGGCTCCACGGCCGGCTGCGGCCGCCCCCGGGCAGGCCGGCGGCGAGCCGATCGTGCACCAGCCGGAGTCCCTGGATGTGCGGGTGGGCGAGGAGTTCCAGCTTGTGCTGGCGACCACGCCGAAGCCGGCCCACATGTGGCGCTCGGCCGTGCTGGCCGCCGGGGTCGCCGTGGTGTCCGAGGCCTTCGCGCCGGACCAGCCGCCCCGCCACATCGCCCGGCTGGTGGCGCACGCGCCCGGTGAGGTCGAGGTGCGGTTCACCTATGGCACGCCATGGGGCGCCACGCCGGTCGAGACCCGCTCGTTCCTGGTGCGCGTCGCCCCCTGAGGTCGACGCCGGCGGGGCGGCGGGCGGTGCCCCGCTCCCGCCACGGTCACCGGTTGCGGTCAATTCGCGGGCGGCAGCGGCACGGTTGCGGGAGGCTGGGACCATGTCCGGCCCTGGGTTCACGGTGCGCCCGGCCGGGGTCGCCGACCTCGGTGCCGTGGTCGACCTGGTCGTGGAAGTGGCGGGCGAGGGTCGCTGGATCGGGACCGAGCAGGTCGATCGGGCCCAGCGCCACGACCACCTCCGGGCCGCCCTGGCCGACCCGTTGCGGGGCGTGTTCGTGGCTGTTGCCGGCGCCACGGTGATCGGCCAGATCGGCATGACCCTTCAGCCGTACGGCGTGGCCGACATGGGGATGCTGGTGGAGGCTTCGTGGCGGGGCAGGGGTGTGGGTTCCGCCCTCCTCGGGGCCGGCATCGACTGGGCACGCGGCGCCGGCGCCCACAAGGTGGCGCTCCAGGTGTGGCCCCATAACGAGTCCGCTATGGCGCTGTACCGCAAGTTCGGCTTCGTCGACGAGGGCCGCCTGCGGCGCCACTACAAGCGCCGCAACGGCGATCTCTGGGACGCCGTCCCCATGGGCCTGATCCTGGCCGACGAGCAGCCGGCCACAGACGGGTGACCGGTCAGGCGTCCGGTGGGCGGAGGCGGGCGGCCTCGAGGTCCTCGGGCGTGTTGACGTTGAACAGCTCGTCGTCGCGCGCCTCGATGGACCTGGCGTCGAGTGTGAGGAGCAGCGACGTCATCCGCCGCACCCCCTGGGCGGCCAGCTTGCGGCACGCCTCGAGGGTCTCCTCCCGGGGGTAGCGGGCGCACAGCGGCTGAAGGCGTTCATCCCGTGCGGCCACGGCCCGGCCACGCGGGGCCGCGAGCAGCCGGTCGAGCACCGGCCCTGTGAAGGGCAGGTCGCAGGCCAGGACGAGCACGTCGTCGGTGTCCACCGCCGCCAGCCCTGTGGCCAGGGCGTTCATCGGCCCCCGCACCCCTCGGCGGTCGAAGACCACCGCCACGTCGAGCGCCGGCAACGGCACGTCGGCCCGGGATACCACGATCACCGGGTCACAGCGGGCCGCCAGGAGTTCGACGGCACGCTCGGCCAGCGTTCGACCCCGCACCACGACCGTCGCCTTGGGCCGCCCGAGCCTGCTCCCGCTGCCGCCGGCCAGCACCACGCCCGCCAGCGGGGCCCTCGCCGCTGCCATCTCCCGACGGTAGCCGTGCGACCCCGGCGGGTCGAAGCCCACGCCTGCACCGACCTGGATCAGCCGGGCGCGGCCTCCGCTGGCGACTGCGCCGGCGGGGCGAGGGTGACGTCGACCGACGCCGTGCCGGATTCCTCCAGGCGCAGATCGGCCACCGATCCGGCGTGGCGCAGGTCGGGCTCGGCGGCGCGCAGGGCGGCCAGGCGGGCGGCCGTGTCACGGACGACGACCAGGTCGACGGCGGCTCGCTGCGACACCTTGGCCTCGCTCTTGGCCTTGCGGACGGCCCGCAGGACGTCGCTGGCCGCCTCCAGCACGAGCGGGTCGCCACCCGCCCCGGCGCCCGGCTCGCCCTCGCCGGGCCAGGGGGCGCGGTGCACGGAGCCGTCTTTCCACCATGACCACACCTCTTCGGTGACGAAGGGCAGGAAGGGGGCGAACAGGCGCAGGAAGGCCGACAGCGCGATCTCGAGGGTGGCGGTGGCCGACCCGCCTCCCGCACCGCCGCCGTAGGCGCGGTTCTTGGCCAACTCCAGGTAGTCGTCGCAGAACGACCAGAACGACGCCTCGGTGCGCTCCAGGGCGCGGGCATAGTCGTAGCCCTCGAAGGCGGCGGTGGCCTCGGACACCACCTTGTCGATCCCGGCCAGCAGGGCCAGGTCGAGCGGGGCCGACGGCGGCCCTTCGCCGTCGGGCAGCGACAGGACGAACTTCGACGCGTTGAGCACCTTGGTGGCGAGGCGGCGCCCGTTCTTCATCTGGCTCTCGTCGACGGCGGTGTCGGTGCCGGGACGGGCGCTGGCCGCCCAGTAGCGCACCGCGTCGGTGCCGTACTGCTCGAGCATGGCCATGGGCGTGACGGCGTTGCCCTTGGACTTTCCCATCTTCTTGCGGTCGGGATCGAGGATCCACCCGGAGATGGCGGCGTCGGTCCACGGCAACGCGCTCTCGTGGATCTGGTACGAGCGGACCACGGTGGAGAACAGCCACGTCCGGATGATGTCGTGCCCCTGCGGCCGCACGTCGAAGGGGAACACCATCCGGAACAGCTCCGGGTCGGCCCCCCACCCGCCGGCGATCTGCGGCGTCAGCGACGATGTGGCCCAGGTGTCCATCACGTCGGGGTCGGCGGCGAACCCGCCAGGCCTGTCGCGCTGCTCCTCGGTGTAGCCGTCCGGCACGTCGGTGGACGGGTCGACCGGCAGGCGCTCCTCGGGCGGGGTGAGCGGCCGGTCGTGGTCGATCCGGCCGTCGTCGCCGATCGGGTACCAGACGGGGAAGGGCACTCCGAAGAAGCGCTGGCGGCTGACGAGCCAGTCGCTGTTGAGGCCGTCGACCCAGTTCTCGTACCGGGCCGCCATGAACGGCGGGTGCCAGCGCAGTTTGCGGCCCTGGTCCTTGAGGGGCTCCTTGTCGTCGAGGACCTTGATGAACCACTGCCGGCTGGTGACGATCTCGAGAGGCCGGTCGCCCTTCTCGTAGAACTTGACCGGGTGGGTGATGGCCCGGGGCTCGCCGACCAGATCACCGGCCGCCTGGAGCCGTTCGACGATGCGGGCGCGCGCCTGCTTGGCGGTGGCGCCGGCCAGCTCCTGCCACGCCTCGTTGTCGGGGACGCCGTCGGGGGGCGTGGTCAAGACCCGCCCGTCGCGGCCGAGCATGCTGCGCACCGGCAGGTGCAGCTCGCGCCACCACACCACGTCGGTGACGTCGCCGAAGGTGCAGATCATGGCGATGCCCGAGCCCTTCTCGGGGTCGGCCAGGCGGTGGGCCAGGATCGGGACCTCGACGCCGAACAGGGGCGTGGGGACGGTGTCGCCGAAGCGGGCCTGGAACCGGGGATCGTCGGGGTGGGCGACGAGTGCCACGCAGGCGGGGACCAGCTCGGGCCGGGTGGTCTCGATCTCGATGTCGCCGAAGCGGAGGCGGTGGTAGGCGCCCGGCTGCTCGCGGTCCTCCAGCTCGGCCTGGGCGACGGCCGTCTGGAAGTCGACGTCCCACAGGGTCGGGGCGACCTGCTGGTAGGCGTGGCCGGTGCCGAGCATCAGCACGAAGCCGAGCTGCGAGACGCGCCGGGCCTCCTTGGAGATGGTGGTGTAGGTGGTGGTCCAGTCGACGGACAGTCCGAGGCGGCGGAACAGGTCTTCGAAGGCCTGCTCGTCCTCGGCCGTGAGCCGCTCGCACAACTCAACGAAGTTCGGCCGGGAGATGTGCAGCTGCTGCTTCGCCTTGGCGCCGGGCGGCTCCACGGCGGGGTCGTAGGGGAGCGACGGGTCGCAGCGGACCCCGAAGAAGTTCTGGACTCGGCGCTCGGTGGGCAGGCCGTTGTCGTCCCAGCCGATCGGGTAGAAGACCTGCTTGCCGCGCATGCGCCAGAAGCGGGCGACGGTGTCGGTGTGGGTGTACGAGAATACGTGGCCCACGTGCAGCGACCCGCTCACGGTGGGGGGTGGCGTGTCGACCGAGAAGACCTCGGAGCGGGGACCGGTGCGCTCGAAGCGGTAGGTGCCGGCCTGCTCCCAGCGCGCCGACCAGCGCTCCTCGAGCCCATCGAGAGACGGTTTTTCCGGCACGGTCGCGGTCATGGTGGGGTTACCGTACCTGCGTGCTGCGCCTCCACGACACTGCATCGGGCATCGTGCGCGAGCTCGAACTGCGCGACCCGGGCCGGGTGTCGATGTACGTGTGCGGGCCGACGGTGTACGGACCGCCCCACATCGGCCACGGCCGCCAGATGCTCGTGTACGACGTGCTGCGCCGGTACCTGGTGTGGAGCGGGCTCGAGGTGCGCCACGTCTCCAACATCACCGACATCGACGACCAGATCATCGCCCGCGCCGCAAAGGACGGCCGCACCGAGGAGGAGGTGTCGAATGAGTTCGAGCAAGCCTGGAACGACGCCCTCGACGCGCTGGGGGTCCTCCCGCCCCACGACGCGCCGCACGCCACCGCCTATGTGCCCGGCATGGTGGGGGCCGTCGAGCAGTTGGTGGCCAAGGGCATCGCCTACGAGACGGGCGACGGCGTGTACTTCGGCACCGACGCGGTGCAGGGCTACGGCCTCCTGGCCGGCCAGCCGCTCGACTCCCTGCGGGCCGGCGAGCGGGTCGACGTGCTGGCAGAGAAGCGGGCGCCGTTCGACTTCGTCCTCTGGAAGAAGTCCAAGCCCGGGGAGCCGACCTGGGACTCGCCGTGGGGCCCCGGTCGCCCTGGCTGGCACACCGAGTGCGTGGTGATGTCGCTCGGCCTCCTGGGCGACGGCTTCGACCTCCATGCCGGCGGGCTCGACCTCAAGTTCCCCCACCACGAGAACGAGCGGGCCCAGGCCGTCGCCCTCGACCACGTATTCGCCCGCCATTGGATGCACCACGCGTTCGTCGAGACGGCGGGGGAGAAGATGTCCAAGTCGAAGGGCAACTTCACCACCCTGGCGGACCTGCTCTCCCGCCACGACCCCCGGGCGTACCGTTTGCTCGCCCTCCAGGCCCACTACCGCTCACCCCTCGAGGTGCTTCCCGGGAGCATCTCCGATGCCGAGCGCTCGCTCGAGCGTCTCGACGAGCTGGCCCGCCGCTGGGAGGCGTTGGGTGACCGGCGCCCGTCGCCTGCGCCCGAAGCGGACGCCGGCGCCCTCGCCGCCTTTCGAACCGCCATGGACGACGACCTGGGGACCCCGGCCGCCACGGGCTCGCTGTTCGCCCTGGTGCGGGCCGCCAACGGCGCGCTCGGCCGCGACGACGTGGCCGGCGCCGCTCCGGTCGTGGCCGCGGTGGAGCAGATCGCCGCCGCCCTCGGCCTGGTGGCGCTCACCGCCGACACCGCCGTCGACGCCGATGTCACCGCCCTGGTCGCCGAGCGCGATGCAGCCCGGGCGGCGAAGGACTTCGCCCGCTCCGATGCGATCCGCGATCAGCTGGTGGGTCTGGGATGGACGGTGAAGGACACACCTGGAGGCACCGCTGTCCATAGGTGACAGCGACCCCTTGCGGCGGGAGGGATGGCTGCTAACGTCTTCTGGCGGAGACTTGCTGCAACGCACGACGCAGTCGCACGGATGGCATTCTCCTGGAAGCAGTCACACAAGAAGGAGGATCGCCATCGTGGCGACCGGAACGGTCAAGTGGTTCAACGCCGAGAAGGGCTACGGGTTCATCTCGCAGTCGGAGGGCGCGGACGTGTTCGTGCACTTCAGTGCTATCCAGACCAACGGGTATCGCTCGCTCGAAGAGGGTCAGCAGGTCGAGTTCGAGGTGCAGGAGGGTCCGAAGGGCCTGCAGGCGGCCAGCGTCCGCCCGCTCTAACCCCCAGGGGACGGACGCTGCACACCGCAGCACACAGGAAGTGCGTCTGAGCCCCTGACCACTGGTCGGGGGCTCTTTCGCATGTAATCTTCGCATGTAATCAGGGAGCGGCCGGCTCGTCCCCGGGTTGCTGCAACCCGTCTGCGAGCGGGATCGCTTCTGCTGGCGCAGCCTCGCCCTCGCCCTCGCCCTCGCCCTCGCCGTCGGCGGCATGCGGGTCGGCCGGCGCCACGACCATCGGCTCGCCGGGGCTCCGGCAGCCGACACCGACGCCGAGTACGCGGAAGGAGGGGCACGCCTGGGGGTCCTGCCGGAGGTCCACGCCGGCGGCTGCCGGTCCGACGTCGATGCGCACGTCACCGCGCCCGGCGGCGGCCAGGGTGGCGGGAGCGGCGCCGGGCAGCTTGGCCAGGTCACGCCCGAGGCGGGCCACCAGTTCGCCGACCGCCGCCACGCCGGTCGCGCCGGTGGTCCCGTCGAGGAGCGCCGTCACCGGGTCACCACCCGGGGCGGGGGTGGCCCGCGGAGCGGCGGCGACCCCGAAGGTCGCATCCACCGTCTCCGGTGCCGGCGCGGCGACGGCAGCTGGCGCCTCGTGCTGCGAGCGCTCGGCCGCCACGCCGACACCGACGAACCCGGCCACGAGAAGCGCGGCGGAGGCGAAGGTGGCCACCAACGGTGCCGGGGCCGCGGCGGCCACCACGCCGGCCCCGATCCCTGCGGGGGCAGCGGCGGTCGTGGCCGCTGCGCCGGCCGACGCCCCACCGGTGGCGACGTGGAGCCTGGCAGCCGACAGGGCGGCGAGAGCCAGCGGCAGGGGGAGGACGGCGCGGTGCAGGCAGGGAGTGACCTCCCGCAGCTGGATCAGCCGGGAGCGGCACGCCTCGCAGCCGGCCAGGTGCTGGTCGACCTTGGAGACGTCGCGCGGAGCGAGGCCCCCGGCCGCGTAGGCGCCGAGTCGCATGACCGCGTCCCGGCAGGCGGAGCGGACCTCCGTCTGGCGCAGGTGGGCCTGGAGGTACCGCTGGCGCAGGCCGGTGCGGGCTCGCACGGCGAGTTGTGCCACGCCGTTGGGTGTCATGCCGAGCAGCACGGCGACGTCACGGGCGGCGATACCCTCGACCTCGGTGAGCCACAACACGGACCGCCACCGCTCCGGAAGGCTCCGGAACGCCTGGCTGACGATCGTGGCCTCGACGTCCGCTTCGAGCCGCTCACCGGGGCCCGGGACGAGGCTGGCCCGATCGTCGTGGTCGCCCGCACGGCCCGAGCCCTGGCGCCCGCCGCGACGCAAGCCGTCGATGGCGGCGTTGCGCACGGCCGCCAGCAGGTAGGGGAGGAAGTGCCCGGCCGCCTGCGGCCGGTGGGGCAGGGCCTGGAAGACACGGGTGAAGGCGTCGCTGACGGCGTCGGCTGCGTCGTGTGGGTTGCTCGTGACGGCGAGGGCCATGCGCCACGCCGCCTCGACGTGGCGCCGGTACAACTCCTCGAAGGCGGCGAGATCCCCGGCGGACGCCAGACGACCGAGCTCGGCGTCCTCCGCCTGCTCCCGCTCCTGCGCCCGCCCCCGCATCTCGCCTTTCCCCACCTGTCCCCACCCGACCGTGCCCGAGAACCCTCAGGATAACGGTTTTCCGGGCTCATTTTTTCGCACTCGGCAGAATTCCGACGCGCCCATCGCTCATCGATCTTCGAGGGTGTGCCCTGTGGCAGCGAGCCCCAAACCAGCACCTCCGGGTCGTTCGCCGTCGTCACCTGGTCGGGTCGAGCAGGACCTTCACCGGGCCGTCCGGCCGGCGCAGGTCGTCAAAGGCCTGCTCGGCGTCGGCCAGACGACGGTGTTGGGCGGACTCGACGATCTTGTCGGCCGCTCCGTTGCCGACGGCAGCCACGGCGCGGGCGAACTCGGCGTCGGTGTAGGCGATCGAGGGCACCACGTCGACCTCTTTCACCACCCACAGGAGCGCCGGCATGGGCACCTCGCCGCCGGGCGCGCCGACACCGACGAGCACGACCCGGCCGCCGATGGCCGCAGTCTCCACCGCCTGGCCCGGCGCCTCGGCTGTCCCGGTGGCTTCGAACACCACGTCCGGCGGCCGGCCGAGGGCGCGGGCGATGTCGCCGGCCCGGTCCACCGTGACCGCGCCCATGGCACGGGCCACCGCGGCCCGGACAGTACGGGGCTCGGCTACAGCCACCCGGGTGACGCCGGCCTGGACCAGGGCCGCCACGCACATGAGGCCGACCGAGCCGGCCCCGATGACTGCCACCGCCGGGTCGGTGTCGGCCGCCATCCGGCTGCGGGCGATGGCATGGAGGGCCACGGCATAGGGCTCGGCCAGCGCCGCCTGGGCCGCTGTGGTGTGCGGTGGCACCGGGTGGCACGACGAGCCCGGAACGACGACCCGCTCGGCGTAGCCGCCGTTGCGCCATCCGAGGCCGATCGACGTGGTCACCTGGAGCGGGCACAGGTTCGAGCGACCGCTGGTGCACGCCTCGCACGTGCCGCACCGGCGGGCCGGTAGGACGGAGACCAGCGTGCCGACGGCGGGGCCGTCGCCGTCGGGTGCGGCCACCACGACGGGACCGCCGAACTCGTGGCCGAGGACGGCGCCAGCGGGCAGCAACCCGGACGCCCGCAGGTGCAGGTCGCTGCCGCAGATCCCGCACCGCTCTACGGCCACCACGACTTCGCCGGGCCCGGGCTGCGGCTCGGGCCGCTCCACGATTTCCAGGCGGCCACCTGTGCCGATGGCGGCGGCGCGCATGCTCGACTGTACGGCGGGCTCCCACGGCGGGGGGCCCGTGGCGGGCATCATGGTCCCGCCCTTCCCGCCCCAGGAGTCCACGTGGCCCCCTTCTCCCTCGATCTCGACGACGACCAGCGCCAGCTCCAGGCCTGGGTGCACGACTTCGCCGAGCAGGTGGTGCGGCCAGTCGCCCACGAATGGGATGAGCGGGAGGAAACGCCGTGGCCGGTGATCGAGCAGGCGGCCGAGGTGGGTCTCTACTCGCTGGACTTCGTGGCCAACGCCTTCGCCGACCCCACTGGGCTGCTCATCCCGGTGGTGATGGAGGAGATGTGCTGGGGCGACGCCGGCATCGCCCTGTCACTGTTCGGCACCACGCTCGGTGTGTCGGGGATCATGGCCAGCGGCACCCCGAAGCAGGTGGCCGAGTGGCTCCCGCGGTGCTTCCGTGACGAGCGGGACAAGGTGGCGGTGGCGGCGTTCGCCGTCTCCGAGGCCGACGCCGGCTCCGACGTCAGCGCGCTGCGGACCCGGGCCGTCCACGACGAGGCCACCGACGAGTGGGTGCTCGACGGTACCAAGACCTGGATCACCAACGGCGGCATCGCCGGCGTGCACGTGATCGTGGCATCGGTCGACCCGTCTCTCGGGTCGCGGGGGCACGCCAGCTTCGTGGTGCCACCGGGCACGCCCGGCCTGTCGCAGGGCCGGAAGTTCAAGAAGATGGGCATCCGCGCCTCCCATACCGCCGAGGTCGTGCTCGACGGGTGCCGGGTGCCGGGGCACTGCCTGCTCGGCGGCCAGGAACGCCTGGACGAGAAGCTGGGCCGCGCCCGGGAGGGCAGGAGCAGCGGCCGCAGGCAGGCCGCCATGGCAACGTTCGAGGCGTCACGGCCGTCGATCGGTGCGCAGGCGGTGGGCATCGCCCGGGCCGCCTACGAGCACGCCCTCGCCTACGCCGGTACCCGCCACCAGTTCGGGCGGGCCATCGTGGAGAACCAGGCCATCGCCTTCAAACTGGCCGACATGAAGGTCGCCATCGACGCCGCCCGGCTGCTGGTGTGGCGCGCCGCGTGGATGAGCCGTCAAGGCGCCGGTTTCCCCAACGGCGAGGGCTCGATGTCGAAGCTGTTCGCGGCCGAGACGGCGGTGAAGGTCACCGACGAGGCCATCCAGATCCTCGGTGGCGCCGGCTACGTGCGGGACGAGCCGGTGGAGCGCTGGCACCGCGACGCCAAGATCTACACGATCTTCGAAGGGACCTCGGAGATCCAGCGACTCATCATCGCAAGAGCCATATCAGGCCTGCACATCTCGTGATGTCGGCGGATCGTCCTCGGCCGGTCGGCTCGGTGAACAGAGCCGACCGGCCCGCCGACGGCCACGGCCGGCGGTCTCTGCCCTGAGGTAACGACACCACACCGGTCAGCGAAATGGGGGAACAGACGTTCGTCTATCCTCCAGACCGATGGCGCCGGCCGCCGCAGCCACAATCCTCCATGCCGACCTCGACGCCTTCTACGCGTCGGTGGA
Source organism: Actinomycetes bacterium (assembly GCA_023264975.1). Lineage (GTDB taxonomy): Bacteria > Actinomycetota > Acidimicrobiia > Acidimicrobiales > JAHFUS01. The sequence continues at coordinate 75,333 of JAHFUS010000002.1, forward strand.
GCAGCTGCTCGACCCGAGCCTGCGGGGTATCCCCATCTCCGTCGGCGGGGCCGTCGTGCTGGCCGCCTCCTACGAGGCCAAGGCTCACGGCGTCACCGCCGGCATGCCCGGCTGGAAGGCCCGCGAGCTGTGCCCGGCGCTGCGGTTCGTGGGCGGCCACTTCCGGGATTACCAGCGTCTGGGCGACTTGGTCGTCGCCGTGTTCCGGGACTTCACCCCGCTCGTGGAGCGGATCTCCATCGACGAGGCGTTCCTCGACGTGGCCGGCGCCCGGCGCCTGTTCGGGTCGCCGGCGGTGATCGCCGAGACGCTGAGGCGGCGGGTCCGCTCCGAGATCGGCCTGCCCGTGTCGGTGGGAGTGGCCCGCACCAAGCACCTGGCCAAGATCGCCTCCCAGGTGGCCAAGCCGGACGGCCTCGTCGTGGTGGAGCCCGATGGCGAGATCGCGTTCCTGCGCCCCCTCCCGATCCGGCTGATGTGGGGCGTGGGACCGGTGACCCAGGCCCGCCTGCTGTCCAGGGGCATCCGCACCATCGGCGAGCTGGCCGACACCAGATCGTCGGTGCTCCACCACCTCCTCGGTCGGGCCGCCGGCACCAAGCTCGGGTCGCTGGCCGCCAACGCCGACCCCCGGAGGATCGAGACGTCCCGGCGGGCGTCGTCGGTCGGCGCCCAGTCGGCCCTGGGCCGCCGGCCGGCCGATGTTGACCTGCTGCGGGCGTCGCTCGGCTTCCTGGCCGACCGGGTGGCGAGCAGGCTGCGGGCGGCCGACCGGGCGGGTCGGACGGTCACCGTGCGCGTGCGTTTCCCCGGCCTGCGGTCGGTCACCCGCTCCGTCACCCTGCCAGTTGCGATCTCGGCCACGAGGACGCTCACCGAGGTCGCCCTGGAGCTGGCCGCAACCGCGCTGGCCGACCACCCCGACGAGCAGGAGATCACGCTCCTCGCCATCTCGGTGTCCAACCTGGTGGGGGAGCCCGCGCTGCAGCTGGAGCTGGCGTTCGATCTCGGCGACGACCGGCTCCGGCCTGGGACCACCCTCGGAGCGTCCCGCTGGGCGGTGCACCGCTCCGTCGACGCGGTGCGCTCCCGGTTCGGGCGTGAGGCGGTCAGCTACGCCAGGACGGCCCTCGACGGGCAGGGGCGGGTGCCCGACGAGTTCCGGGAGTTGGCCGAGCACGACCCCGGATGAACTCGACGAGAACGGTTGGCGTGGCTCGACAGACGCCTCAGTCGAGCAGGCCGCCCTCCGCCAGGTACCGGCCGTCAGCGGCGCTGATCTCGCGCACGGGAGCATGGGCGGCGGCCGATGCAGTCAGAGCCGACGGGTCGGCCAAGGCGACGAGGAAGGCGGGGGTGAGGGCGGGAACGGGCCACGGGCGGGCCGGCCACCTGGGGCCCCACGGCGGGTCGAAGGGGCCGACCGCGAAGGGGTACCGCCACGGCACTTCGACCGGCGGCTCGACCAGGACCAGCACGTTGGGCACGACAGATGCCGCTGCCAGCAGGGGCACGCCGCCCCGCCGCCGCTGGCCGGGCCCGAACAACGCGACTGGCCGTCCGGCTGTCGGGCCGTCGGTAGCGGAAGGCAGGACGAACCTGCGCGGCACCTCGTGGTCGTCGATGCAGACCGCCCGCACGACCGCCCACGGGATGGCGATATCGGTCGCCAGCACGCCGGCGTGGCGGACGACGAGGTGATCCGCCGTGACCTCCAGGGAGCCGTCGGTCGGGAGGCTGGATGCGCGCGCGAAGTCCGCGAAGAAGCGCCGGTATGCGCACGCCACTGCGGTGGCCACGACGGCGCCGGAACCGAAGGCCCACCGGGCGCCGCCGCCCGAGCTCACAGCGAGGGCGGCGCAGACGGCGGGTGCCGCCCACGAAACCACCCGCAGCACCTGCACGGTGGCCCGCCGGCGGGCTGCGCCCGGTGCCGCGCCGACGAGGGCGACCGTCACGTCGCCACCCATCCTGGTTCGGTCCGCTGGTGCGGAGCCTCAGGCCTCGGAGCGGGCCGTCTGCACCGGCATGCGCTGGCAGGCCCCCTCGGAACGGAACCGGTCGACCTTCTCGAGCAGGGCGCTGGGGTCGACCTGACCGTGGCCGTGGTCGAAGCACTGCACGAGGACCTGCTCGTCACGGGGCAGCGGCCCGGCCGCCATGGACCACAGGGCATCCCCGGCCGAGGCGGCCGAGGTGGGCGACCACACGGTGAGCCAGGGGCCGTTGGCCGACTCGGTGACGAGGGCGAGGCCCTCTCCACAGGCGCCGCACGCCACGTCGACCACCCGGGCGGTGGTGGGGAAGAGCGACAGCACGACGGACTTGGCCATGCCGCCGAGAACGGTGTGGGCCCAGGAATACGTCACGGACACGGAACTGGTCACCTCGTGGAGCGGGAGCGTGGATGTCGGTGGTGCGCGGCGCCTGAAGCACGTGTTGCGGGTGGGCCGACGCGGCCCCCCAGGCCTCCAGCTCCCGAAGTGTACGCCCCATCGTCGTGGCTCCAGGGTGCGCCCGGCAGCGGGAGCGTTCCCCGGTCGAAAGCTGGACCGTGAGGCGAAGCGTTGCGGCGGACGCGACCCGCCCCATCGGGGGCCGAGGGCGCACGCCTCGGGCCCATCTAGAGACGAAAGACACCTAGTGACAGACGGCGGTGGATACGGTAGGAACAGAGGACGATGTGAGCCGGTATGCCCCGGTTCGTGCCGTCCTGGACGCCCGCCTGTGCGGGTCCGACGTCGACACGGAGGTCGGACGACATGGCTTCGCGAGTGAGGACGCCATCGGCGCAGCCGTCAAGCCGCCGCCGGCGGGCGACGGCCTCACCCGGCGCCGGGGCGCCGTCGGACCCGTCGCGGGCAGCGGCCCCCGACGGCCGAGCCGGATCATCCGGCGGTGCGCCGCCGCGGGCCGCAACCCGTCGCCCGGCTGCGATCGCCCAGGCCGCGCCGGCTTCACCGCCGACCCGTCGCCAGGATGCGGTGGCACGGGCGCAGCCGGCGGCTCCGCCCGCCCGGCGTCAGGCTGCCGTGGCACGGGCGCAGCCGGCGGCTCCGCCCGCCCGGCGCCCTGCTCCCGCCCCGCGGGTGGAGCCGGAACAGGCTCCCGATCCGCCGCCGCGCCGGCGGCGGGCCGTCTTCGGGCTGGCCGCCGAGGCGGCGGCGCAAGCCGAAGCCCGCCGGCCGGGAGGGGGCGCACAAGGGCGGCCGGCGCCCCGCGCAGGAACGCTCGTGGTGCGTGGTACGTGCCCGTGCGGGCTTGCGGCCGGCGCCGTGTGCGCCGCCGGCTGCGGCCGGCCGGTGTGCGGCGAGCACCTCTTGAACAGGGCCAGCCGGCTGGGGTGGTCGGGGCCCTACCGGTCGGAGCGTGAGCACACCGCCTACCTCCAGGCCTTCTGGGCCAATCCGGCGCCGCTGTGCTCGTGGTGCCGTGAGGGGTCGGCCTCCGCTGCAGTGGCGGCACTGACGCCGGTGGCGCCGTTGCCCGCAGGGGCGCTGGCCTCGCTGGCACTCCTCCTGCGCCACCCTCACGACTATCCCCGTGACGCGTGGCAGCAGACGGTGCTGCACCACGGCGGTCAGGCCGCACTGCTCCGACTGCTCGCCCCACGTGTGTGCGAGCGGAAGTCGTCGCAGGAGTTCGAGGGTCGCAGGAAGGGCGAGTTCCTCGTCGGCGTCTCGGTCGGCGGTTGCACCGGCGTCCAGACGACCTACGAGGTGCTCGAGCGGTCCGGCGGCGTGTGGACCGTCCGTCCTCTCGGTGGGGTCCTCGTCCGCAAGCGACGGGCGTGGGCCTGGGAGGCCACCGACAGCGAGCGGGTCGCCCTCCTCCTCCCCCGCATCGTGGAGCTGGCGGCCGTCTACTAGTAGCCCGGACCTCCGGCGCGCCGTGGTCATCCGGCGGACGTGGCTGCCTTTCGGATCTCGTCGGCGTGGGCGGCCGCGCCGTCGGCGGTCGACCGGGCGGTGGCCGCAGCGGCGGTGGCGGCGCCCGCTTCCGCCGCTGCCTCTTCGGCACGAGCGGCTGCGACCGCTGCTTCTGCCCGGGCTGCCGTCGCCCGGTCGCGGGCGGACCTGGCGGCGAGCTCCGCCTCGTCGGCCGCCTTCTTGAGGCGGGCGGCGCGCCGCTCGGCCTCGTCGGCTTCCGCCGCGCGCCGCTCGGCCGCCGCTCCCACTCTTGCCGCCGCAGCGTCGGCCGCTGATTCGTCCGCCGGGGGAGCGGCGTGGTCGTCGTCCGATCTCGGCCCCTCGGTGGGCCGCGGCGACCGCTTCGTTCCAGCCGCACCCGGCGCCGCTCGGCGGCGGGCGGCCGTGCCGGCGGAGGCGGCCGAGAAGGCGTCGAGGCCGAACCCGGCGGCGTCCCGGTCGTCGTCCAGGACGCCCTCGCGCAAGGCGGCGGCCACCGTCTCGTCGACCATGGCGGCCCGCAGGGTGCCGGCCATGCGCTGGCGGGGGCCGTCGCCCGCTCCCAGGCCCGCCTCGGTGAGGAAGCCCGCGGCCGCGGTGGTGGCGGCGTCCACCGCCCGGCGTTCGTCCACCTGGGCGGTGCGCAGGGCCGAGGCATCGCCGGCCAAGGCCTCTTCGGTGGCCGCCCGCAGTGAGGCGCCGGCGCCGAACACAGCGTCGACGACCTCGGGCCGCTCGCGGGCCAGCATGTTCAGGGCCCACGCCGTCACCGGCGGCCGGCGCAGCTTGGCTACCACGGCCGCCCCCGCCTTGTCGCCGGACGTCCTCAGGTGCGCGACCAGCGCGTTGCGGGCGGCGGTGAACCCGTCGGGGACGACGGCGAAGAGGTCCCGGCCGGTGTCGCCGCCGGCGTCGGCGGTGGTCAACCGAGGACCTGGACCGGCATGGCGGCGACACTAGAGCGCGGGCCCGTGCGCCGGGCACTGGTCCTAGCGTGACGTCATGTGGAGCGGCGACGTCCCCTGGCTCCGCCCCCTCAGCCGTCGCAGCCTGCTGGGCGGGATGGCGGCCGGCGCCGGTGGCATCGTCCTCGCACGGGCGGGCATCCGGCCCGCTTCGGCCGCCACGGCCATGATCGACCTGGGCGGTGTCGCCGTCGTCCCCCGGCACGAATGGGGCGGCGACCTGGCGCCGGCCGGGCCCATCCCCGCCGAGCCCGATGTGCGCTATCTCCTCGTGCACCACTCGGTCGATCCGGGCAACGACTACACCGAGGGCGACGTAGTCGGGGTCCTCCGGGGCTTCGTGCGCAACCACACGTCGCCGGACAAGGGCTGGCCCGACCTGGCCTACAACTTCCTCGTCGACCGCTTCGGGCGGGTGTGGGAGGGGCGCACCGGCAGCCTGGCCGGCCCCGTGGCGGGCGCCGCCAGCGGCGGCAATCAAGGCTTCGACCAGCTGTGCTGCTTCATCGGCAACCACCAGGCGGCCCAGCCCTCGGCGGCCGCATTCGACGCCATGGCCCGCCTTCTCCGGGCGCTGGCTGCCCGCTACGACATGTCCTTGGCCGACGGCGCCACGGCGACGTTCACCTCGCGGGGCTCGAACCGTCACCCGGCCGGCGCCGTCGTGACCACCCCCACCGTCGCCGGCCACCGGGACATGAGCCGGACCCAGTGCCCGGGCGACCTGGTGGCTGCCCGCCTGGGTGAGCTCCGCGTCCTGGCCGCCGGTGCCGCCCCTCCGCAGGCCACCAACCCGCCCGCCGCCCCGCCCGCCCCGCCCGCTCCGCCGGCCACCAACCCGCCCGCCGCCCCGCCCGCCCCGCCCGCTCCGCCGGCCACCGCCACGCCCGCTCCGCCGCCCGCCGCCCCAGCGCCCACCAGCCCCGCCACGACCACAGGTACGCCGGGCCAAACGGTTGCGCCGGTCCGGCCGCAATCCTCTCCTACCGGCGCCGGCGCCGGCTGGGTACGGCCGGTCACCCTGGGCACCGGGACAGCGGCAGCCCTGGCCGCGGCCGCCGGTGTCGCCCGCGCCGCCAGGCGGCACCAGGACCCGGATTCCGGGCCCTGACGCCGTCCGAACCGCTCCGCCGGCGTTGCCGGCACGCTGCCGGCGCTGTTCATCCGCAGGAGGGTTCGGAATCCGAACGCCCACACCGGGTGAACCGGTTGCGGGGCGAAGGTCGATCGGAAAGACTTCCAAGCGGTCGAACCGGGCGGGTGCCCGCAGGGCCGACAAGGGGGTCTCATGCGCTACGACAAGCTCAGCCCGACACTGGCGGTGGCGGTCGACGACTACGCCCGAGCGGGCATCGGTGCGCTCGCCGTGCACAACCAGAACCTCGGCCTGGTATCGGTCGACGACACGCCGAAGGCCCCGAGGGTCGTGGTGTTCCTGCACCCCAAGGCGGGCGCCGACCTCGACCACCTGTCCGACCTCGGCATCGAGGTGAACGGTGGCGTGGGCGCAGGCGGCGTGCGCACGGCCATCGTCCCCATGGACAGCATCGACCAGCTGAGCGAGGACGGGTCGGTGAGCCGTATCGTCCCGGCCCAGCGCATGCGGCTGCTGATGGACGTGGCCCGCACGGCGGTGAAGGTCCCCACGTTCCGCAAGACCGCCAAGGTCGGCGGCAAGGGCGTCATCGTCGGCGTCGTCGACACGGGGATCGAGGTCGGCCATCCCGACTTCGAAGGCCGCATCCTCCGGGTCTGGGATCAGACCCTGAACGGCACCGGCGTGACGGAGGGCGCCTACGGCGTGGAGCTCACGGACGCGGCGATGGTGCAGTCCCGCGACACCGTCGGCCACGGCACCCACGTCGCCGGCATCGCCGCCGGCGCCGACCCCACGTACACGGGCGTGGCACCCGAGGCCAACCTGGTGATCGTCAAGTCGGACCTGATGGACGCCCACATCGCCGACGGCATCCGCTACATCTTCCGGATCGCCGAAGAGCGCAACATGCCGGCGGTGGTGAACCTCAGCCTGGGAGGCCACGCCGACGGCCACGACGGCTCCGACTCGCTGTCGACGGTGATCGACGAGGCGGTCGGGCCCGGGCCGCATCGTGTGCTGTGCGGCGGGCAACGAGGGCAACCTAAACATCCACGCCCAGGTCCTGATGCAGAAGGGCCGCACCCGCACCATCGGCTGCGCCATGGCCCGGCGGGGGCCCGCCGATCCTGCCTTCGTGGCCGCCTACAACGGCTGGTACAACAAGGCCGACCGGATCGAGGTGTCGGTGGTCTCGCCGTCCGACGTGTCGACGCCGTTCCAGCCCGTCATCACGACGGGCTCACCGTCGAAGGACTACCAGCTGCCCGAGGGCGCCGTCCGCATCATCACCCCCGGCCCCGATCCCGGCAACGGCGACTACAACTTCGTCGTCATGGTGGAGCCGGCGCCCACGCCGGCCGGCTCCCCGCCGCCTTCGGGCCTCTGGCGCCTGCGGCTCAAGGGCGCCCGCGTCTCGAAAGGCACCGTCGACGTGTGGACCATCGACGAGCGGGTGTCGCTGTTCAGCGGCCGCACCGTGGTCGACAACATGAAAATCGGGTCGCCCGGTTCGGCCACGGGTGCCATCACGCTGGCCTCCTACACCACCAAGGTGGAGTGGGAGAACATCTTCGGCGACCCCTTCACGGCCGGCCTCGAGCTCGACGACGTCTCCGACTTCAGCAGCGAGGGCCCGCGGCGCGACGGCGTGGAGAAGCCCGACCTGGCCGCGCCGGGGGCGATGATCGCCGCCGCCCTGTCGGTGCACTCAGGCGCCCAACCCAACTTTCTGGTGGACTCCTTGCACACCATCAAGTCGGGCACCAGCATGGCCACGCCCTTTGTCGTGGGCCTGGTGGCGCTGCTCCTCCAGCGTCAGCCCGACCTCAAGCCGGCCGCCGCCAAGGCGCTCCTGCGCAAGCACAGCCTCATCCCGGGCCACAAGGCGGGCGTGTTCGACGCCAAGTGGGGCTACGGCCTCATCAACGCCAAGGGCCTCTGAGCAGGCCCACGAACGCCCCAATGGACTGGTCCAAGGTCGACGCCGCCCTCGCCGGCGCCCTGGCCGACGCGGGCGACCCCGGCGAGCGCCTGTTGCCCGTCTTCGTCCATGTGGACGCGGGACGGGCCGACCCGTCCATCCTCGCCGACCTCGACGTGCAGCCGGAGGGAGGCGGCGTGCGCACGGGCATGGTCTCCCCGGACGGCGTCGACCACCTCACCGACCAGCCCTGGGTGACCAGAGTGCAGCTGTCAGGCCCGCTCCGGCTTCTTGGCGACGCCTGACCGCTCGCCGCCCAGCACCCGGAACACGGCTCCAGTTAGCGCGTCCGGTCGGCGACCGGGACCGGGACCCCACAGGTCCGATTCGCGCCATCCAACACCTATGTGCATGTTGCGGAGCTGGGAAGGACCATTGCCGGCCACGGGGAACCTTAGGTGCATGAAGGGACCCGTCTCCCAGCCCAGCAGTGCCAGCCGCCGGCCTCCCGAGCCACACAGGCCGCTCCTCGCGGTGCGGCCGGGCGTCACCCTCCTCGCTGCCCGCGCCCGTCGCAGGCGCTTCCGCCGCAGCGACATGCGCTAGGACTGCGGTACCGGCCCGTCAGGCGGCGGGGGGCCGGTGGACGATGACCGACCGGGCGAGATCGCCCGTGCCCAGGGCCTCGAGCGCCTCGTTGACCTCGCTGAGGTCGATGGTGCGTGACACCAGGCCTTCCAGGTCGAGGCGCCCCGCCCGGTAGAGCCGGAGCAGGCGGGGGACGTCCTGGCGGATGTTCGACGAGCCGTACCAGCACCCCGAGATCGTCTTGCCCGCCAGGACGACGCCGAAGAAGGCGGGGACGGAGACGGTGACGTCCATGGCGGGCACGCCCACCAGCACGGCATGGCCTCCCCGGCGGGTCATGGTGATGGCCTGGTCGATGGTGCGCTGCGCCCCGACCACCTCGAACGCCACATCCGCCCCCCGCTGCTCGGTGAGCTTCATCACGCCGGCCACGGCGTCGGTGGACGAGGCGTCGACGGCGTGGGTGGCGCCGAAGGACGCGGCGAGGTCGAGCTTGGCCGGGTTGGTGTCGACGGCGATGATCCGGGCGGCGCCGGCGATCCGCGCACCCTGGATCACGTTGAGGCCGACACCGCCGCACCCCACGACGGCAACCGTGTCGCCCTCCGCCACCCGGGCCGTGTTCAGCACCGCGCCCACGCCGGTGAGCACCGAGCAGCCGAGCAGGGAGGCCAGCTTCAGGTCGAGGTCGGCGGGCAGTTTCACCAAGCCGGTCTCGGGCACGACGGCCAACTCGGAGAAGGTGCCGCTGGCCGCCATCTGGTGCAGCGGGGCGCCACCCGAGCGCAGCCGGGTGGTGCCGTCGAGCAGGCCGCCCGAGGCGAGGGTGATGGTGGCCGTCTCGCACAGGTGGCCCTGGCGGCGCTCGCACAGGTAGCAGGTGCCGCACTGGGGGACCCAGGACACGAGCACGGGGTCGCCCGGCTGCACGGCGGTGACGCCGTCGCCCACCTTCTCCACCACGCCGGCGCCTTCGTGGCCGAGCACGGCCGGCGTGGGCATGAGCATCACGCCGTCGCGGGCCGACAGGTCCGAATGGCACACCCCCGATGCGACGATGCGCACCTGCACCTCGCCGGTGCGGGGGTCCTCGACCTCCACGTCGTCGCGGATCTCGAGGGGCCGGCCGAGGGCGGCGAGGACGGCGGCCCGGACCATGGGCCGGAACCTACCGCCGCCGGGGCTCGGGGTCCTCCCGCTCGGCCTTCTTGACGCCGTACCCGATGACGAGTCCGGGCGCGAGGGTGAAGATGGAGCCGACGAGACCGATCATCACGACCACGATCAGCACGTCGCTGAACTCGCCGGCGGCGCCGAGGGCGAAGGCCACGATCGAGACGAGGACGAGGCCGTAGCCCACCCGCTTGCCCAGCGCCCCCCACCGGGCCCACCGGGCCCGGCTGGCCCGGACGGGGTCAACCGCCTCGCCGTCCACCGCGTCCTCGCCGCTCACCACGTCGCCCATCCTGCCCGGTCGAACACGGCGGCGAGGCGTTGGGGGAGGTCGTGGAGGTCGAAGTCGGCACGGGCCACGGCCTGGTTGTGGTCGAGCAGGGCGGGGTCGGGATCGTCGAGCCAGGCGGCCAGCGGAGCGGCGTCGTTGGCCGGGAACCACCGGAAGCCGAAGGCCTCGAGCTCGGTGGCCACCGGGTAGCGGTGGAGGGCGAGGGGCCGGCGGTACAGGGCCGACTCGATCACCGGGTTGCCGAATCCCTCCCAGGAGGACGGGAAGGCGACGGCGTCGCACGCCGCGTAGGCGTCGGCCATGGTGGCGCCTCCGAGGCCGTGCACGACGGGGACGGTGGCGGCGCCCAGGAGACGGCCGAGCTCGGGCCCGTAGCCGTCCTCGGCCGGGCCCAGCAGCCAGTAGACGGCGTCGAGGGCGTCGGCGAGTGCCAGCGCGTCACCGACGCCCTTGCGGGCCAGGGCGCGGGTGGGCTGCACCAGGAGCCGCTGCCCGGCCCTCACCCCGAGGCGGGCGCGGGTCTCGTCCCGCCGGCCAGGGGGCGGGTCGGGGTCGAACGTGTTCCGCACGGTGGTGGCGGCGATCCCATGGGTGGCCAGCTCATGGCGGCTGCGGTCGTTGATCGTGACGTGCGCCCATGCCGGGTCGGCGGGTGGCGGCGGGTGGCCGGCGAAGCGGGCCCGCTGCCACGGCAGGTCGTGATGGTGGAGCACGGCCCGCCGCCCGGCCAGCACGCCCGCCACCACCTCGGCCGCCGCAGGGTTCAGCGGCAGGGAGCAGAGGTTCTCGACGACAACCAGGCCGGCGCCGTCGAGCGCCGCTTCGAGGTCGGGAGGCTTCGGCGGTTCGGGGGCGTCGATGGCCAGTCCAGGGAGCACCACGTCGGCCTTGCCCTCGCCGGCGACCGTGCGCACGTCGAACCCGAGTTGGCCGAGGGCCCAGCCCCACTTGGCCGCCTCCACCGACACCCCGTCCGGCCCTCCGAGGCGGAACGACACCACTGCCGCGACGGGCGCACCCCTCGTTCCGCCGGGCCCTGCGTCCGGGTCGCCGGTGCCAGGCTCCGCGCTGGCACGCCCGCTGCCGGGCGTCACCCGGTGGTGCGCGCGAACTGCGGGGTGCGGCGCCGGCGGGCCGAGTGGGCCCGGCGGGGGGCGGGCGCCAGCAGGCGGGCGACCACGTTGGCCGCCCCGACGGCCATGACCACGTCGCCGAAGGACACCACCTCACCCAGGGCCCGGACGGGGATGATGTCGCCGAGCGCGGGCAGGCGGTCCGATGGCCGCTCCAGGTGATGCTTGGCGGCCAGGACGACCTGGCCCGCCTGCCCTTCGCCCGCCAGACCTGCCGCCACCAGGGCGTCGGAGCGCACCGGCATGCCGGCGTTGAGGGCTATGGCAGCCAGGTTCATGGCCACGCCGGTGGCCACCATCCACATCCCCACCATGGTGACGTTGGCGGCGGCGAAGGCGATCAGCAGGACGAACGACGCCACCAGCAGCAGGTAGGCGGCGCCGTCGACCCGGCCCACCAGCAGCTGCAGGGCGAGACCGGCGCCCAGGAGCGGCCACCCGCGCAGCGGCCGGACGGCCGGCGACCGGCGGCGCTCGCCCGGCGCCCCGATCCACCGCCGCACGGGCGCCAGCCGGTCGCCATGGCGCCGGGCGTCGTGCGCCGACCAGCCCGGCGCCGTGGGGCCGGGTCGGCGGTCGCCGGCCAGCAGCACGATGTCGGCGCCGGCCGCCACCGCCAGGAGCGTGAACCGCATGGAGTGCCAAGGTAGCGTCCGTGGTCGTGGCCGAGGTGGTTCTCTATGAGGTCGCCGGCGCCGTGGGGCGGGTCACCATCAACCGTCCCGAGCGCCGCAACGCCCTCACGTGGGACACCGTCGCCCGGTTGCGGGCGGCGCTGGCCGGGGCCCGGGAAGACCCGGCGGTGCGGGTGGTGGTGCTCAGCGGTACCGGGGAGAAGGCCTTCTGCGCCGGCGCCGATCTGGCCGCGGTTGCCAACGGGGCGGCCGGCGGCCCGGAGGACTTCGGCGCCCTGCTCCTCGACCTGTGGGCGCTCGGCAAGCCCACCGTCGCCCGGGTACGGGGTTACGCCCTCGCCGGCGGGTTCGGTCTGGCCGTCGCCTGCGACATCGTGGTGGCGGCCGACGACGCCGTGTTCGCCACACCCGAGATCGACGTGGGCCTGTGGCCGTTCGTGGCCTCGGTCGCCCTGATCCGGGCCATGCCCCCTAGGGTCGCCCTGGAGCTGATGATGACCGGCCGCCGGCTGGGCGCCGAGGAGGCGGCCCGCCTCGGGTTCGTGCACCGGGTCGTGCCCGTGGACCAGCTCGACGCCGCTGTCGACGAGCTGGCGGCCACCCTCGCGACCAAGCCCCCGGTCGCCATGCGGCGGGGCCGCGACGCCTTCTACGCCACCTGGGGCCTCGACGCAGCCGAGGCCGTCGAGCGCCTCCATCCGCTCCTCACCGAGACGTTGGCCGGCGGGGAGGCTACCGAGGGCAGGGCCGCCTTCGCCGAGCGACGCCCGCCCCGGTGGCCGGTGGCCGGGCCCCCCGTTCCTCGGGAGTGAGGGGGCGGACCGGACGGCAGGCCCGCGGAAGAGGTACAACGGTGGCATGACCCCCCGCGCTCTCATCACCGGCATCACCGGCCAGGACGGCTCGTACCTGGCCGAGCTGCTGCTCGACAACGGCTATGAGGTCGTCGGCATGGTGCGGCGGTCGAGCACGCTGAACTTCGAGCGCATCGCCCACATCCAGGACCGGGTCACGCTCGTGTCGGGCGACCTGCTCGACGAGGTCTCCATGATCCGGCTGCTCAGCCTCCACCGTCCGACCGAGCTGTACAACCTGGCCGCCCAGTCGTTCGTGCAGACGTCGTGGGACCAGCCCGTGCTCACCGGCGAGACCACCGCCATCGGTGTCACCCGGGTGCTCGACGCCATCCGCACCGTCGACCCCGCCATCCGCTTCTACCAGGCCAGCTCCAGCGAGATGTTCGGCAAGGTGGTGGAGGTGCCGCAGCGTGAAACCACGCCCTTCTACCCCCGCAGCCCTTACGGCGTGGCCAAGGTGTACGGGCACTGGATCACCGTCAACTACCGCGAGTCCTACGGCCTCCATGCGTCGAGCGGGATGCTGTTCAACCACGAGTCGCCCCGCCGGGGCCTCGAGTTCGTCACCCGCAAGATCACCAACGGGGTGGCCCGCATCAAGTTGGGGCTCGACGCCAAGCTGGCCCTGGGCAACCTCGACGCCGAACGGGACTGGGGCTTCGCCGGCGACTACGTGCGGGCCATGTGGCTCATGCTCCAGCAGGACGTGCCGGACGACTTCGTGGTCGCCACCGGTGAGGCGCACACGGTGCGGGAGTTCTGCTCCCTCGCCTTCGGCGCCGTCGACCTCGACTACGAGGAGCACGTGGTGATGGATCCCCGCTTCATGCGGCCGGCGGAGGTCGACTCGCTCATCGGCGACGCCACCAAGGCCCGGCAGAAGCTGGGATGGACGCCTGAAGTCAGCTTCGCCGAGATGGTGGCCGCCATGGTCGAGGCCGACCTCGACCTGGTCGCCCGCCAGCAGCGGGTCTGACCGCCCTGCGCCGGCTCAGAACGTGGCACGGCGCCTCTGGCTGCGCTGCATGAGCCACACGATGAGGGCGGCGCCCAGTACGGCAAGGAGCAGGCCGCTGCGCCCGAACAGGGCGTTGCCCACGATCCCGCCGAGGAAGGAGCCACCGATCCCGACGAGGATGGTCATGCCGACCGACATGGGATTGGGGCCGGGGATGGCCAGGCGACCGAGGGCGCCGACGACGAGGCCGACGAGGACGATGCTGAGGATGACGAGGAGCATGCCCCTAGTGTTCCGCAACCCGGCCAGTCCTACACAGCGGACACGATGACGGTCCGGACGGCGCACGCCGGATCCGTCTCGGTCGTCACCATCGACCGCCCCGAGCGCCGCAACGCCCTGGACGACGACGCTTGCGAGGCGCTGGTTGCCGCCCTCGGAGAGGCGGGAGCGGCGGGGGCCGGCGCCGTCGTCCTCCACGGCGCCGGCGGGCACTTCTGCGCGGGGGCCGACCTGTCGGCTGTCCCGAGCGCCGCCTTCCTGGACGGTCTGCGACGGCTGCTCGACGCCGTCGTCGCCCTTCCCGTCCCTGTGATAGCGGCGGTCGAGGGCGTGGCCCTGGGCGCCGGCCTCCAGCTGGCGGTGGCGTGCGACCTGCGGGTGGCTGCACCCGATTCCCGTTTCGGGGTCCCGGCGGCCAGACTGGGCCTGGTGATGGACCATGCCAGCGTCCAGCGCGTTGCCCTCCTGGCCGGCCACGGCCCCGCCCGGGCCATGCTGCTCGCCGCCGAGGAGATCGACGGCGCCGCCGCTGTCCGCCTGGGGCTGGCCCAGCGGGCGGGATCGCTCGACGACGCCATGGCGTGGGCCGGCCAGATCGCGGCCCTGGCCCCGCTCAGCGTCGCCGCCCACAAGCTGGCGCTCAACCGCCTCGTGGCCGCGCCCGACGACCCCGACGTGGAGAACGCCCGGCGCCGGGCGTGGGCCAGCGCCGACCTGGCAGAGGGCGTGGCCGCCTTCGCCGAGCGCCGCCCGCCCCGCTTCGAGGGGCGCTGACGGTGGACGAGTCGCCGATGACCGCCGTCGAGCGCCGCCCGCCCCGCTTCCAGGGGCGCTGACGGTGGGCGACTTGGTGCTGGCTGCCTCCAACCCCGGGCTCCTGGTGGCCTTCGCGGCGGGCGTGATCTCGTTCCTCTCGCCGTGCGTCCTGCCGCTGGTGCCCGGCTACCTGTCGATGATGTCGGGCGTGGGGACGGCCGAGCTGGCGGTGGCCACCAAGGCCGACACCCGCCGCATGCTGCGCTCGACCCTGCTGTTCGTGGCCGGCTTCACCCTGGTGTTCGTGGCCCTCGGCGCCGGCGCCAGTGCCATCGGCCAGGTGTTGAACGAGCACCAACGGGGGCTCAACCAGATCGCAGGTGCGGTGGTGATCGTGATGGGGCTGGCCATGGCCGGCGTGGTGACGCCCCGCCTGTTCCAGCAGGAGCGTCGCGTCGACGTGCACCCGTCGAGGCTGGGCAACTTCGCGGCGCCCGTCATGGGCATGGCCTTCGCCTTCGGGTGGACCCCGTGCATCGGCCCGGTGCTCGCGTCGGTGTTGTCACTGGCCGCCACCGAGGCCACCCTCGCAAGCGGCGTCTCCCTCCTGCTGGCCTATTCCCTGGGCCTCGGTGTGCCCTTCGTGGCCACCGGCGTGGCGTTCGGTCGCCTGGGCGGGGCGCTGGGCTGGGTGAAGCGCCACGCCCGCGTGATCAACCTGGTCTCCGGCCTGCTGCTGGCCGCTTTCGGCGTGCTGCTGTTCACCAACCGGTTGTCGCGCATGTCCAGCTTCCTGGTGGAGCTGATGAGCCACGTCCCCGGCCTCAGAGGTCTCACCGCCATCTGAGACTCTGGTTCGGTCAGAAGTTCGACGGCAGCAGGCGGCTGAAGTTCTCGAAGAACACGAACAGCACGACACCGAACACGGGCGTGCCGACGAGATAGGCGGGCCACCGCTTCCAGCGCCGCCCTGCCAGCCAGGTGAGCAGCCACACCGCCGCCGCCGCCAGGCCCCACGTCACCGCCGGCCCGTTGGCCGCGTTGCGGCCGGACAGACTTACGTCCTCGGCGCCTTCGAAGTCAGGCGGCGCCTGCGCCACCGTCGTCGTCGCCGCCGTGGTGGTGGCGGGGGATCCCGGTGTGGTGACCGGCACAGTGGTGGGCGGCGGCGGCGGCGGCTCGGCCGCTTCGCCCTTCAGCACGGCGATCACCACCAGGCGCTGTGCTGCGCTGAAGCGGGGATTGCAGGTGGTGAGGGTGAGTCGGTTGTCCTCGGTCTGCGTGAGGACGGCCGTCTCGTTCGGGCGCACGATCCGCTTTTCCAGTACCTCGTAGCGGAACTTTCCCTGCCGGGTGGTGACGAGGATCGGGTCGCCGGGATCGAGCTCGTTGAGACGAAAGAAGGGAGCCCCGTAGGTGGTGCGGTGGCCGGCAATGGCAGCGTTGCCGGGCTGACCCGGCAACGGCGTGGTTGGGTAGTGGCCCGGCCCTCGCTTGAGCATGCCCAGGCTCACGCCCTGCACCACCGTCTTCTCCACCCCGATCTTGGGGATCTTGAGGATGGCGATGGCGTCGCCGGCGGGGGAGGGCGGGGGCCCGAGGCCGAGAGGGGCGCTGGTGGGCACGGTGGTCTCGCCCGGGGCGGTGGGCGTGGGAGCGGTCGTCGTCGTCGTCGTCGTGGTGGTCGACGTGGCGCTCTGGACCAGCGACCGGTCGAACTCCTTCGTCAGTTCCCGCTGGGAGCGGGCCTCGGCCAGGCCGGTGCCCCAGAGCTGATAGGCCACGAACAGGAGGATGAGGACTCCGGCGGCGATCATCGTCCGCCCCAGGCCTGCAACTCCCCTTCTGATGTCCACCCCGTCACGGTACGGGACCGGACAGCGGGCCCGGGCGTCTGGTCCCCCTCTCCGCTTCGCTCCGACTCGCTCGTCGCCCCGCGCCGCCGGCCCGCTTGGAAGAAACCCGTCAAGGCCCCGTAGCATTGGGCTGCCGCCATGGCCCCCGTTGTCCGCTTCCGTTCCGCCGTCGCCCTGCTCGGCCGTTTCCCTGCGCTGGCTGGCGTGGACCTCGAAGTCGGTGCGGGCGAGGTCGTGCTGCTCCAGGGCGCCAATGGCGCGGGCAAGACGACGCTTTTGCGGGCCTGCGCCGGCCTGGTGCAGGTGGTCTCGGGCCAGGCCGAGGTGCTGGGCCACGACCTCCTGCGCGACCGCCGTACGGTGCGCCGCAGCGTCGGCCTCCTGGGCCACACCGGCACCTTGTACGACGATCTGTCGGTGGAGGACAACGTGCGCTTCGCCGTGCGGGCGGGCGGCGGCGACGTGGCCGCCGTAAAGCCGGCCATGGCCCGCCTCGGTGTCGACGGTCGCCTGCGCACGATCTCCGTGGCCCGCCTGTCCGCCGGCCAGCGCCGGCGCGTCGCCATCGCCGCCCTGGCGGCCCGGGCGCCGGCCCTGTGGCTGCTCGACGAGCCCCACGCCGGCCTCGACGCCGAGGGCCGCGACCTGCTCGACGGCCTGGTGCGCTCGGCCGTGACAGCCGGCGCCACCGTGCTCCTGGCCTCCCACGAGGCCGAGCGGGCCAGCGCCCTGGCCGGGCGCACCGCAGTGATCGGCGGCGGCCGGGTGCTGCAGCGGGACGCTGTCCATGTGGCGTGACGCCATGCTGGTGGCCGGCAAGGACCTTCGCATCGAGGCCCGGTCGCGTGTCGCCACCAACCAGGTCGCTCCGTTCGCCATTGTGATCCTCGTCCTGTTCGGCTTCGCCCTCGACCCCGACCGGGGCGTGCTGGGGCGAGCGTCGGCCGGGCTGTTCTGGGTGGCCGTGCTGCTGTCGTCGCTCCTGGCCGTCCAGCGCAGCTTCGCCGTCGAGGCGGGCGACGGGGCGGCCGACGGCCTGCGCCTGTCCGGCCTCGACCCGGCCGGCGTTTTCCTGGGCAAGGCCGCCGCCGTGGCCGCCCAGCTGGCCCTGCTCCAGGTGGTGCTGGCCATCGGGATCGTGGTTCTCTACGACGCCGACCTGGGCGGTCCCGTCCTGCTGGTGGCGACCTGCGCGGCTGCCACCGTGGGCCTGGCCGCTGCAGGGACCGTGTACGGGGTGCTGGCCGCCGGCCTCAAGGTACGTGAGACACTGCTCCCGCTGCTCCTGCTCCCTGTCGTCGCCCCGGTGCTGCTGAGCGCCACCAGGGCGTGGGAGGCGGGCATGGGCATCTCGGTGGACGACGGCTGGCGCTGGGCCCAGCTCCTGGCCGTGTTCGCTGTCGTGTACGTGACTTTGGGTGTCCTCGCCTTCGGCGCCCTCCTGGAGGAATCATGAGTGAGCCCGCAGGGCGAGCGGGGCCCGAGCGGCCCTTCGAGCGCACGACCCTGAGTGAGCCCGCAGGGCGAGCGGGGCCCGAGCGGCCCTTCGAGCGCACGACGGGGCGCGAGCGCCCCACCCCCGCCACCGCACGCAGCACGGGCGGCCCGGGCACCACCCTGCTCGGCGCCGCCGCGTGGCTTGGCCTGGCGACCACTGTGGTGCTCGGCTGGCGCCTGCCGCCCACCCGCGAGCAGGGCCCCTACGCCCGCCTCATCGCCATCCACCCGCCTCTGGCGTGGGCCGCCTACCTGGCTTTCGGAGTCTGTGCCGTCGCCTCCGCCCTGTGGCTGTGGAAGCGGACCCGTGCGCCCAGGTGGGACCGCCTGGCCGTCTCCTCAGCCGAGACCGGCGTGGTGTTCTGCGCCCTCACCCTCGTCACCGGGTCCATCTGGGGCCGCCCCACCTGGGGCGTGTGGTGGACCTGGGACGCCCGTCTCACCAGCACCGCCCTCCTCCTCGCCCTCTTCCTCGGCTACCTGGCGCTGCGCCGGGTCGCCTACGACCCCGAGGCCCGGGCCCGCCGCTCGGCGGTGGCCGCCCTCATCGCAGTGGCCGACGTGCCCATCGTCCACTTCTCGGTGGACTGGTGGCGCACCCTCCACCAGGGCCGCTCGCTGGCCCAGATCTCGCCCCAGTCCGACCTCGACGGCTCCTATGTGTCGGTGATGCTGCTGGGGTTCTGCGCCATGACCTTGATGTACGCCTGGCTGGTGGTGCACCGGTGCCAGGTGGAGGCGATGGAGGAGGCCCTGGAGTCCGAGGGGCTCGACGTCGCCCTCGAGGAGCGCCGGGCCGAAGCCGACGTCGCGCGGGCGGGCGTGTGACCGGCCCGGGCGGACGGTCCACGAGCAACTCGGTGACGGGCTGCGTCCCCGGACGATCGGCGGCCGGGTGAGCGACGGGTACGTGCTTGCCGGCTACGCCATCACGGTCGGCTCCCTGGGGCTCTACGCCGCCCGGGTGCTGCGGCGCGGGCGGGTCCTGGCCCGCTCGCTGCCCGGTGACGTGCCGTTGGCCGGCGCCGGCCCGACGAGCGGCGACCGGCCGGCCGCGTCACCCGACCCCGCCCCGGCCGGCGAGGAGTGACGACCACCGCGCAGGCCCGGCCCCGCACACAGATGGGCCGGCGCCGCAACCTGGTGGCGGGCGTGGTGATCGCTGCCGCCCTCGGCTTCTTGCTGTTGCGCGCCGTGGGCGACGCCACCGTGTACTTCAAGACGGCCGACGAGGCGGTGGCCGAGCGGGACTCGTTGGGCGATCGCCGCTTCCGCATCGAGGGTCTGGTCGTGCCTGGCAGCCTGCGTGACGGCAGCAGCGAGGTCGACTTCACCATCCGGGGCCAGCAGGGCGCCGTCGTGAACGTGGTCCACAGGGGCGACGTCCCCGAGCTGTTCCAGCCGGACATCCCGGTGGTGATGGAAGGCCGGTTCGTGGGCGAGAACTTCGAGAGCGACCGCATCCTGGTCAAGCACACCAACGAGTACAAGGCCAAGAACCCGGACCGGGTCGAGGAGTACCCGGGGGGCCCATGAACGCCCTCGCCGGCCAGAGCGCCGTCCTCTTCGGGTTCCTCGCCGCCGTGTCCGGCGCTGGCACCACCGTCGCCGGCCTGGTGCGAAAGCGGCCCGCCCTGCTGCGCCGGGGCCTGGCCCACGTGTGGGTGGTGCTGGGCGCCGCCGTGGTCGCCGTGGTGGTGATGGAGCGGGCCCTCATCACCAACGACTTCTCGCTGGAGTACGTGGCCGGCAACCACAGCCGGGCCACGCCGCTGCTCTACACGGTGGCCTCCCTGTGGGGCGCCCTCGAAGGCTCGATCCTGCTCTGGTCCCTGATCCTGGCCGGCTACCTGGCGCTGATGGCCCGGCGCTTCCGCACCCGCGCCGACGACCCCCTCGTGGGCTGGGCCACTGTCACCGGCCTGGCCGTGGCCGTGTTCTTCTTCGGCCTCATGCTCGGCCCGGCCAACCCGTTCCGGGAGGTGGTGGGCAAGATCGCGGCCGACGGCGCAGGCCCCAACCCGCTGCTGCAGAACCACCCGCTGATGGCCTTCCACCCGCCGGTGCTGTACCTCGGATACGTGGGGTTCACCATCCCCTTCGCCTTCGCCATCGCCGCCCTGGCCACCGGGCGCCTGGGCGAGGGCTGGCTCATCGAGACCCGCCGGTGGACGCTGTTCGCCTGGGCCTTCCTCACCGCCGGGATCATCCTCGGCGCCTGGTGGTCCTACGAGGTGCTGGGTTGGGGCGGGTACTGGGCGTGGGACCCGGTGGAGAACGCCTCGTTCCTGCCGTGGCTCACCGGCACCGCCTACCTGCACTCGGTGATGGTGCAGGAGCGCCGGGGGATGCTGCGCGTCTGGAACCTGTCGCTGCTCATCGCCACCTTCAGCCTCACCATCCTCGGCACCTTCCTCACCCGCTCGGGCGTGCTCGACTCCGTGCACGCCTTCACCGAGTCGCCCATCGGCCCGGCCATCCTCGGCTTCTTTGCCGTCGTGGTGGCCGCCGGCGTGGGCCTCATCGCCTGGCGGGGCGACCGGCTGCGCTCGCCCGGCGCCATCGACTCGCCCCTGTCGCGCGAAGGGGCCTTCCTGGCCAACAACCTGCTGTTCGGCGCCTTCGCCTTCGTCGTCCTCCTGGGCACGGTGTTCCCGCTGCTGGCCGAGGCACTCAACGGCGAGCGCATCACCGTGGGCCGTCCCTACTTCGACCGCATGGTGACGCCCGTCGCGCTCACCCTCCTGTTCCTCATGGCGGTGGCGCCGGCGCTGCCGTGGCGCAAGGCGTCTGGCGAGCTGCTGCGCACCCGCCTGCAGTGGCCGGCGTGGGCGGCCACGGCAGTGGTGGTGGCGTGCGTAGCGTCGGGCCTGCGGGGCCTGGGGACCCTGCTCGCCTTCGGGTTGGGAGCCTTCGCGGCAGCAGCCGCCGTTCGCCAGCTGGTGCTGTCGGCCCGCCGCAACGGCATGCGGGGCCTGCTCGGCCGGGCCAACGGCGGCATGGTGGTGCACATCGGTGTGGTGGTGGTGGCCGTCACCTTCGCCGCCAGCTCCGCCTATGGCCACCGGGCCGAATTCCGCCTCTCGCCGGGGGAGTCGGCCAGCCTCGCCGGCCACTCGGTGACGTACCTGGGCACACGCACTGTGCAGTACCCGAGCAAGCGGCGGGTGATCGCCGACGTGAAGGTCGACGACGGCAAGGTCTATCAGCCCTCCCTCAGCCTCTTTCCCAACGCCACCCAGGCCATCGGTACGCCCTCGGTGCGCACCACGCCGGCCGGCGACGTCTACCTCACCCTGATCGCCGCGCCCCGCACCCCGGAGGCGCCGGCCGTGCTGGCCGTCATCGTCCAGCCGCTGGTGATGTGGCTGTGGCTGGGCGGCGCGCTCATGGTGATCGGCACCTTCATGGCCGTGGTGCCGGGCCGCCGGCGCCGGCCCACCGAGCCCGCATCTGCGCCGGCCGGCGAGTACCGCCCCACCGCCCCCACTCCGCCCCGCCCCGACCCCGAGCCGGTGCGGATGCCCGAGCCCGTGCGCGACCCGGTGGGCGTAGCCCGGCCGGCGGAGGCGTCGGGCACGTGACCAGGACCGCTCCTTGCTGGCAGTGCCGGCGTTCTGTGCACGCCTGGCTCCCTCTCAGGTCGTTTCCCATGCACAGAAGGACGTCAGAGGTGTCTCCGTGAGCGCCACCGTCGTTCCCGATGCCCGGGAGGCGCCGCCCGTCGTCTCGCCACAGCCCACGAGCCACACCGCCCGGTGGGTAGCCATCGGTGTCGGGGCCGTGGTGCTGGCGCTGATCGTCCTGCTGGCCACCCGGCCGCCGGCCGCCGACGTGGTGGCGCCCAGCCCCATCGTGGGACAGCCGGCGCCCGAGATCGAGGGCCCGGGGCTCGACGGCGCCACTGTCCGCCTGTCGGACCTCCGGGGCCGGTGGGTCCTCGTGAACTTCTTCGCCACCTGGTGCGTGCCGTGCCTCGAGGAGCATCCCGAGCTGGTTAAGTTCTCCGGGCGGCACCCGGCCGACGAGGTGCAGGTGCTCGCCGTCGTCTACGACGACCAGCCCGCCGACGTGGCCAAATTCTTCGACACGCAGGGCGGCTCCTGGCCCGTCGTCGACGACACCGGGGCCAAGGTCGACTTCGGAGTGCGCGGCATCCCCGAGTCCTTTCTCGTCGATCCCGAGGGCGTGGTGCGGACGCGCCTGATCGGCGGCGTCACCGCGTCCGGCCTCGACGGCCTGCTGCGCCAGGCGACGGGTCGATGACCGAGCCGACGCCGGGGCCCGAGCCGGCTCCGGTGGCGGAGTCACGCCCCGGAGGGCTCGATGCCGCAACCGGAACGGACGGCGGCGGGGGATCGCTGCGGCGGTGGCTGCCATTTCTCCTGCTGGTGCCCGTCGTGACGATCGCCCTGTTCGTCGGCGCCGGCGGGGACGACGCCGGTCCGCCCACTCCTGCCCGGCGGGCGGCGGGCATCGCCGGTGAGGTCCGGTGCCCCACGTGCGAGGGCCTGTCGGCGGCGGAGTCGGAGGCGTCGGCGTCGGTGGCCATCCGGGCGGAGATCCGCCGGCGGATCGACGAGGGGGAGACGGACGACGAGGTGCGCTCGTTCCTCGTCGGCCGCTACGGGCGCGACATCCTGCTCACGCCCGAGGGATCCGGCGTCGCCGGCCTGGTCTGGGCGCTTCCGGTGGCTGGCTTCGTGCTGGGCGCCGGCCTTCTCGTGCTCACCATGCGCCGCCGCCGAGATCAGCCGCTGCGCACGGCCTCGGCCGAGGACCGCCGCCTCGTGGAACAGGCGATGGGCCGGTGAACGAGCCGCTGGAAGAGGACCGCGAGTACCTGCTGCGGTCGCTTGACGACCTCGAGCGCGAGCACGACGCCGGTGACCTTGACGACGCCGACTACCAGGTCCTGAAGGAGGACTACACCGCGCGCGCCGCCGAGGTACTGCGTGCGTTGGGCGAGCGGCAGGCGGCGCCGGGGACCCTCGGGCCGGCGATTGCGCACGCTGCCAGCGATGGGCGCGCCGCCGACGGCGACGGCCCGGCCGGCCCGGCCGGTGGGGATGTCGCCGGGCACGCCAACGGTGCCGGCGACGCCGAGGCGGGCGGCGGGCCGGCGGCGGCCACGCGGCACAAGGACGCACGTCCGTCTGGGGTGCGGTCTGTGGGCGCACCGGAGCGGGGGACGGCGGCCCGGTCGAGGTGGCGACCCGTGGTCGTGGGCGTCGCCCTCGTCGCCTTCGCAGGCGCGACCGGCGCCTTGGTGGCCCGCTCCGCGGGGGAGCGCACACCGGGTAAGGCGGCCTCGGGGTCGATCGCCGCCACCGGGCCTTCCGGCGGGATCGCCGACCAGCTGGCCGAGGCGCAGGACCTCATCGGCAGGAACGAGACGCTCGCCGCCATCAAGGTCTACGACCAGATCATAGAGAAGGACCCCGAGCAGCCGGAGGCGCTCGCCTATCGCGGTTGGCTGCTCCGCCTGGCCGGTCGTGCGGCGGGCAGCACCGAGCTCATCGACAAGGGCATGGAGTACATCGAGCGGGCGGTGGCGGCCGACCCCACCTACCCGGATGCCCACTTCTTCCGTGGCTTCGTCCTCTACCAGGACCGAAAGGACCCCGCCGCCGCCGTGCCCGAGTTGCGCACGTTTCTCGCCAGCAACCCGGGGGACGACGGCATGGTCGCCGTGGTCGAGGACCTCCTCGGCCGGGCGCTGGCCGAGTCGCAGGGCACGGCCACAACGCCGCCACCGGCGTCGACCCCCGTCACCGCGACGCCCGCCCCGTAGGCCGCGCCCGGCCCGCCTGACGAGGGTTGGGCGCCCTCGGAGGGCGCCATCCAGCGGACGGGGGCGCCGGCTGTCCGGGCTGCGCCGGACCGCCGCTCAGGCGGCGGGGTCGCCCGGTGCCGTGCCCACGACGGCGGGGCCGCGGCCGGCCTCGCCCCGGTTGTGAGGCCAAAGTTTTCCGGCAGGGGCGCCGGCCGTGGCCGGGCCCTTCACCGGCGACGGCAGGGGCGCCGGCGCCGGCTGGAGGGGCGCCTTGCCCTTGGCCCGGCGGCCGGCCCGAGGCGGTTTGGCGCGGCGACCGGTCCCGGGTACGCGTTTCGAGCGGTTGCGCTTCTCCGCCGCGTGCCGCCCGACGGCCCGCATGGGTGACGGCCGGCGGTTGGGTGCCAGGACAGGCACCAGGACCACGACCATGACCATGAGCAGGAAGGCCAATCCGAGCAGGGGGGTGCGGGCGAGCGGGGCGTCGGCGGCGATGAGCCCGCCGCTCGACAAGTGGCTGGCCAGGACCACCGAGGCGGGCACGGACGCGACGTCGGCGACCGGCGGGGCCGCCACCGGCTGCTTGGCCTTGTAGCCGGCCACGATGGCGGGCACCTCGTTCATCGCCTCCTGGAGCCAGAGGTCGAGGAGGGGCTTGGGGTCGATGGGCGCCAACACCGTCCCGGGCTTCACGGGCGCCGACACCGCCTTGGTGACCGCCTTCCTGCCCTTGCCGACGGTGACGATCTTGACGGCCGGGTGGACCTCGAAGTGCAGGTGCGGGGCGCCGCCGGCGGCGTTGCCCGTGTTGCCGACGTAGCCCACGATGTCGCCGGTGACGACCTGTTGGCCCTCTTTCAGGCCCTCGGCCCGGCGGTCGAGGTGGGTCAGGTAGAAGTAGGTGCCGTCGGACTGGGTGACGTAAACGGAGATCCCGCCCAGGCCGCCGTCGCTGAACCGAGCGGTGCCGTTGGCGGGGGAGCGCAGGGGAGTGCCGCGCTGGGCGAACAGGTCGGTGCCCTCGTGCAGGCGCCAGCCGGGGCCGAAGCGAGGGAACCACCAGTCGTCGATGAAGCGGGTGCGGCCGGCGATGGGAAAGCGGCCCATGCCCACCCGCATGGCCTCGTCCAGCGGCACGCCCATGTCGGTGAGCGCCTTCAGGGCGTCGACGAGCTGGTCACTCGAGCGGGGCCCCGAGCGGCGCACCGAGTTCATCTTGGCGGCCAGGTCGGCGGGGAACGGCCCGGCACCGGCCGGAACGAGGTCGCCCTCACCGCCGGCGTTGCCGGGGAGGATGGTGCCCCCGGACGGCGGACCTGCGGTGGGTGCCGGAGGGGCCTTGGTGGGTGCAGGTGTGGTGGTCGGGCTCAGGAGGCCGCCGATGAGGCTGGGGGTGGTGGGCGGGGTGGCCGGCGCCGTCGTGGTGGTCGTCGGGCCCGGTGTGGTGGTGGTGAGCAGGGGCGGGAGGGTGATCTGTGCCTGCGCGCTTCCAGCGCCACCGCCCACCGTGAAAGTGACCGCAGTGGCCGACATGATGATCACCGCCCCTAGGCGCGCCACCAGCCGGTAAGGGTTCCGCCAGATGGGCAGAAGTTAACCAGACGGTAACCGCCGATGCCAGTCACCCAACGTGAACGGGCCACCTCACGGTGCGCGCAAGGTCCGCCAAAGGGCCTTCTACCCGAAGCGATGGATACGGAACAGGCCCCCCGGGACGTTCGTGAACACGACCCGTCCCTCGTCCCGGAGCCCGTCCAGCAGCACTTCCACGACCAGTCTGGGCTCACCGAGGGCCCCGGCCAGGTCGACGGCGGTCCCCGGTGGCGCTTTCGCGCGCAGGGTGTTGATCAGGCGCCGGCACACGGCGCGTCGAGATCATTCCGTGTGGCGGCGAGGTGGGCCCGGAACCCATCCTCGGTGAGGCGCAGCAGGGTGATCAGCGCGCCGGCGAAGGTGTGGACGTCCACCACCCGCCGATCCGCCAGGA
Source organism: Actinomycetes bacterium (assembly GCA_023264975.1). GTDB lineage: Bacteria > Actinomycetota > Acidimicrobiia > Acidimicrobiales > JAHFUS01. The sequence goes on from JAHFUS010000002.1 coordinate 101,016, forward strand.
CCAGCACGGCGGCGAGGAAGCGGTCGCGGCCGACACCCTCGCCGGTGGCGGCTTCCTCGAGGGCGAGGGGATCGAGCAGGCGGTGGCCCCTGGCCAGGGCCTGCTCGCCGGCCAGGCGGTGGACGATCAGAGCAGCTGCGTCGCCGATCCCGCCGCCGCCCGTGTCAGTCATCGGTCCACTTCGTGCATGGCGGACCGGTGCGTTGCTCGTCCACCGTCCTCCCGCGCCGGTCGCGGCGAACGTGTGCCCGGACGCGGAGACGGGCTGCGAAGAGGCAGCAGGTGGGTTCCGCCGCTTCGCAGCCCGATGGGTCGTCTCCCTGGCGGTGGCACGGCCCGTGGGCCCTACCGCCGGGCGCCGGGGTCTCAACCCCTCCTGCGGTCGATCCAACCAGCTGCCAAGGAGGTGTGCAATAGGTGCAATTTGTCACCTAGTCGGCCTTCCGTGTCGGGAAGTGGTCAGGAGGCGAGGGCCCGCAGGCGGGCGACCACGAGCGGGAAGGCCCGGAGGAAGGTGTCGACGTCCGCCTCGGTCGTACTCCAACCCACGGAGAGCCGCAAGGACCGCTCCGCCTCGACGCCCATGGCCTCGAGCACCGGCGACGCCTCCAACGCCTCGGACGAGCACGCCGACCCGGAGTGGGCGGCCACACCGGCCTGGTCGAGACCGAGCAGGACCCCCTCGGCCTCCACGCCCGCGATGCCGACACAGGCGATGTGGGGCAGCCGGCGGACGGGGTCCCCGTAGGCCACCACACCCGGCACGGCCAGGGCGCCGGTCAGGATGCGGTCGGTGCGGGCCCTGGCATCGGCCGCCTCGGCCGCAGGGTCGAGGGCGGAGCACGCAGCCCCGAAGCCGGCGATGGCCGGCACGTCCTCCATGCCGGCCCGCCGGGCCCGTTCCTGGTCGCCGCCCACCAGCAGGGGCGCCAGGCGCAGGCCCCGCCGCACCAGGAGGGCGCCCGCGCCCTTGGGGCCGCCCAGCTTGTGGGCGCTCACCGACAGGAGGTCGGCGCCCAGGCCGGCGAAGTCGACGGCGACCCGCCCGGCGGCCGCCGCTGCGTCCACATGGACCAGCACGCCCCGCTCCCGGCACCCGGCCACCACCTCGGCAACCGGCTGGAGGGTGCCCACCTCGTGGTTGCCCATCTGGCAGTGCACCAGGGCGGCCCCGGGCACGACCAGGTCGAGCAGGGCAGCCACGTCGACCCGGCCGAGGCCGTCGACCGGCGCCACCACCATGCGCCCGGTTCGGGCCGACGCGTCACGCACGGCTGAGTGCTCGACGCCTGGCACGATCACGGCGCCCTCCGGTCGCAGTCCGGCGGCTCCCCACACCGCCGCGTTGATCGACTCCGTGGCCCCGCTGGTGAACACCACCTCTCGGGATCGGGCGCCCAGGAGGCCGGCCACCCGGTCCCTGGCGTCCTCCACCGCAGCGCGGGCCATGCGACCCTCGGTGTGGACCCGCGCCGGGTCGGCCGCTGCCGGCCCCGATAGCCAGGCCAGCATGGCCTCCACCGCCTCGGGGCGGGCGGGCGAAGTGGAGGCGTGGTCGAGATAGGAGCGGCCCAACGTTCAGACCTTCACGGCCACCGCTCCGGGAACCGTCAGACGGCGGTGACGCAGCTGGCGTCGCCCTGGGCCCGCGAGGCGGTGGTGGCGGGCGCGGTGTCGCCGTACAGGCCGGCCAGCATGCCCTTCACGATGCCCCGGTCGACGGCGCAGATCACGGGGTGCTGGGTGGCGGTGGCGCCGAACGGGCACTGCTCGGCCACGATGGCGATCGACGACCCCCGGGCCTCGGCGTGGGCGGCGAAGCCGTGGGCGGTGAGGGCGTCGGCCACCGCGTGCAGCGAGGCCTGGAACGACCGGTGCCCTTCGCCGGGCGACATCTGCCTGGCCAGGTTGCGCCCGTACTCCTCGCCCACTTCTTCGGCCATGGCCGCCGCATCCCGCTCGGGGAGCAGGGCGAGGGCGCGGCCGAGCAGTGTGACGAGCAGGTCGTCGCGCCGGGACGGGAACTCGAGGACCTTCTCGCTGGCCCGGTAGCGCTTGGACGGGCGGCCGGCACCGGCGCTCTCGCCCCGCTCGACGTGGACGTTCAGGTACCCGCCGGCGGCCAGCTTGTCGAGGTGGTGGCGGGCCACGTTGGCGTGCAACTCGAACTTGTCGGCCACCTCGGCGGCGGTGACGCCGATGCCGTTGTCCCGGGCGTAGAGGAAGATGTCGCGGCGGGTCGGGTCGCCGAAGGCGGACGTGACGGCGGCTACGGCGGCCGAGAACTCCGAGTCGTCCATCGGCGGCCGGCCCTGCGCCCCGCTCCCCACCGGAGAGCGCCCGGTCCCACCGTTGGAGGGCCCGCTCCCATCCGTGAACGGCTCGTTCCCACCGATCAGGGGCTTCTTGGGAACGGAAGCGCTGGGAGCGGAAGCGTCCACGAAGCTAGTCTACCTGGGCACGTCGCGGGTCCCTCTGCGGTCGCTGGCAGACGTTCGCCGAGCGCCCTGAGGCCGGCTTCGCCATCAGAGGAGGCCCAGCCAACATGCCCGTCACCGAGGCCCAGGTCATCGAGGCGCTCCGGCCCGTCCAGGACCCCGAGCTGCATCGCAGCATCGTCGACCTCGGCATGGTCAAGGGGATCAACATCGACGCCGGCACCGTCGGCGTCCTCATCGCCCTCACCGTGCCCGGCTGTCCCCTCAAGGCGGAGATCACCGAGCGGGTCACCGCGGCCGTCGGCCCGCTGGAAGGCGTCGACTCGGTGACCGTCGACATGACGGTGATGACCGACGGGGAGCGGGCCGCCGTGCGCGAACAGATGGGCGGCGGCCACACCCACGCCGGCGCCCCCGGCACCGCCGCCAACCCCGGCGGCGGCCAACGCCTCGGACACGAGGAGGGTCGCGTCAACCAGTTCATGCGGCCCGACTCTCGCACCCGGGTGCTCGGCATCTCCTCCGGCAAGGGCGGCGTGGGCAAGTCGTCGGTCACCGTGAACACCGCCATCGCCCTGGCCGGGATGGGCTACGAGACGGCAGTGCTCGACGCCGACGTCTACGGGTTCTCGGTGCCCAAGATGCTGAACATCGTCGACGACCCGGTGGTCATCGACGACATGATCGTGCCCCCAGTGGCCCACGGGGTGAAGGTGATCTCCATCGGGTTCTTCGTGGAGGAGAACCAACCCGTCATGTGGCGCGGGCCGATGCTGCACAAGGCGCTCGAGCAGTTCCTGGTCGACGTGCTGTGGGGCGACGTCGACTTCCTGCTGGTCGACATGCCGCCGGGAACCGGCGACGTGGCCCTGTCGATGGCGCAGTACTTGTCGCGCTCGGAGATGTTCGTGGTCACGACGCCCCAGGCGGCGGCCCAACGGGTGGCCCAGCGCACGGCGTATATGGCGAGGAAGGTCCACCTGCCGCTGCGGGGCGTCATCGAGAACATGTCGTGGTTCACCGGCGACGACGGCAGGCGCTACGAGATCTTCGGGTCCGGCGGGGGAGCGGCCCTGGCCGCCGACCTCGGCGTGCCCCTCCTCGGCCAGGTGCCGCTCGTGCCGGCGCTTCGTGAGGGGGGCGACGAGGGCACGCCCATCACCGTCTCCGATCCCGACAGCGAGGCGGCCCGAGCCTTCACAGATCTGGCCGCCGCCGTCGTCGCCATGGGCCCCGCCCGCGTCTACAACCCCGAGCTCAAGATCAGCTGAGGCGACGGTTCCGTACCGGGAATGCCGAGGTCGTCCGCTCGGCGGGAAGCGGGCCGACGCCTGCAACCGGCCCCGGCTCCGTACGCTCGTTGTGATGGACGACCAGGCTGCAGGCGGCGGGACCCCCGTCGGCCGGCGGGTCGTTCTCGGGATGCTGGGACTCGGCGCGGCCGGCGTCGTGTGGGGCTCCAAGCTGGCGGATGTCTTCAACCGGGTGCTGGCGCCCGTGCAGGCCATGGACGGCACGGGCCTCACGTCCCTCCTGCCCGCTGCCGGCCGCTTCCGCATCTATTCGGTGGTCGGCTTCCTGCCCAGGCGCACCCCGGCCGAGTACCGGCTCAGGGTCACCGGCCTGGTGGAGCGCCCGCTCGAGCTCACCCTCGCCGACCTCCAGGCGCTGACCCCGGTCCGCCTCGTGCGCGACTTCCAGTGCGTCACGGGCTGGCGCGTCCCCGAGGTGCCCTGGAAGGGCGCCGCGCTGTCGGCCGTGCTCGACGCGGCCGGCGTGAAGCCGGAGGGACGAGCCGTCTCGTTCAAGAGCTTCGATCGCTCCTACACCGAGAGCCTCACGCTCGACCAGGCCCGCCGCCCCGACGTGCTGGTGGCCTACGAGCTGGAGGACAAGCCGGTGTCGGGCGCCCACGGCGGGCCGGTGCGGCTCTACGTGGCGCCGATGTACGGCTACAAGTCGTGCAAGTGGCTGGAGGAGATCGAGGTCACCGCCACGGTGGTGGAGGGCTACTGGGAGGAACGGGGCTACGACACCGACGCCTGGATCGGGCGCTCCAATGGCCGCCGCGACGACCCCGTCGGGTGAGCGGGCCGGCGGGCGCCGGACGAGCGAGAAGCACCCTCCGCTCCTGCGGTTCGCTCCCGTCGAACGGGCGCTGCACTGGGCCAACGCCACGCTGTTCCTGGTGCTCATCGCCACCGCCGCCGTGCTCTACCTGGCGCCGCTGTCCGCCCTCGTCGGGCGCCGGCCGCTCCTACGCGACATCCACGTCATCGCCGGTTTCCTCCTGCCCGTACCGTGGCTCGTGGCCCGGTGGGGGCCGTGGTCGGCGCCGCTGCGTGCCGACGTCCGCCGGATGGCCCGCTTCGACGCCCTCGACCGCCGCTGGGCCCGGTCGTTCGGGCGCGACCCGTTCGCCAAGGTGGGTAAGTTCCACCCGCTCCAGAAGCTCAACGCCGCCTTCACCGCCGGCTCCATCCCGGTGATGATCGGGACCGGTGCGGTGATGCACTGGTTCGGGTGGTTTCCGCTCGAGTGGCGCACCGGCGCCACCTTCGTGCACGACTGGGTGAGCCTTGCCATCTTCGTGGTCGTGGCCATCCACATCTCCAAGGCCGTGTCCGACCGGGAGGCGATGCGGGGGATGTGGAGCGGTGAGGTGGGCGCCCGATGGGCCCGCCGCCACCATCCGCGGTGGTATTACGAGGTAATTGGGCACGCAGAGGGCGAAATAGTGCCCCGCGTCCTCAAGCCGGGGCGGACAGGCTCCGACACCTAGAGCAGCACAGCAATCCCACGAAACGGCAAGCCCGGGGAAACCCGGTGCACGCAAAGCCACGGGCCTGACGGAGCACTCGCTCCAAGGCAGTCGAGCTACCGAACGGGGGCAGGTTGCCTCCCAGTGGGCGGACCGCGGATGACGCCGCGAGGAGACAACCAGCATGAGACTATTCCGGAGGCTTCTTCCGGCCGTCCTCGTTGCCATCACTGTGGTGGCTTCCGTGCACCTGGAGCCGGCTGCGGCTGCGGGCACGGGCGTCGAGGAGTTCGAGTTCTTGGCCAAGCTGAACGAGCTGCGCGTGTCGCGCGGTATTCCGCCGCTCGCCACCAAGGGTGCCCTGTTCGACCTGGCCCGTACGTGGGCCGGGCGTATGGAAGCCGTGAGCAACATCTCGCACAACCCGTCCCTCGCCGCCGAGGGCCCCCCCGGTTGGCAGCGACTCGGCGAGAACGTGGGCATGGGCTACGACGTCCAGGGCCTCCACGACGCCTTCGTGGCCAGCCCGCTCCACTTCAAGAACATGATCGACCCGGCGTTCGACTCCGCCGGCGTGGGTGTGGTGCACGCGCCGGACGGCGAGATCTTCGTCACCGTCAACTTCATGACGTCGGGCGGAACTGCGCCGGCGAAGCCCACGCCCCGCCGGGTGTGCACCCGCAACAGCCGGGGCCGGACGGTCTGCCGCACCGTCCGCTGACGCCGGCCTCCCGCTCCGGCGTCACCCGAGGGCGATGAGGGCGATGGCCAGCGGACGCCGCTAGCGGCCTCGTTCCGGCCGTTGCCGCCAGGGGCGTGGACCAGCCGGTGACCGACGCCGTTCCTCCCCGCTGAGAAGTCGGGTCCGGGATGCTCAGACGCCCCGTGGCAGCTTGTCGGGGTCCCACCCCAACAGGTCGACCGCCATGCGCAGGGCGTAGCGGTCGGTCATCCCGCTGACGTGGTGCACGGCGGCCACCACCGGGTCGGCTTCCAGGACGGCGCTCCCGCCACCTGCGCCGCCTTCGTTTACGGCCGAAGGGTGATCGGCGTACCAGTGGGTGAGGCTGCGCAGGAGCTCGACCACCCGCTCGGCCTGGAGGACCGACGCAGGGCGCAGGTAGATGCGCTCGAAGTTGAACGCCCGGAACGCGGCCAGCGCTTCCGCCTCTGCCGCCCGCATCCCGACCCGACCGGTGGTGGCGACGGTGTCCAGGACGGCGGTGATCATGGCGTCGATCTGGGCCGACCGGCGCTGGCCCACGACACCGGCCACCGCCTCGGGCAGCTCGTCGGCCCGCACGATGCCGGCCCGCACCGCGTCCTCGAAGTCGTGGCACACGTAGGCGATGCGGTCGGCCCACGCCACCACCTCGCCCTCGGGCGTGAGGGGGGCAGGCCGATTCCAGGAGTGGTTGCGCACCGCATCGAGTGTCTCGGCGCACAGGTTGAGCGGCGCCAGGACCACGTCGGCCCCGTAGACGGCGTGGTGGTACCCGCCGTCGAGGAAGGGGGAGAAGGCGTCCTCTGAGGCGTGGCCCGCAGGCCCGTGGCCGCAGTCGTGGGCGGTGGCGGCGGCGGCGGTGAGTGCGACGTTGAGGCCGGCCGGCCGGGCGATGCCCACCGCTACCTGGGCGACCTCTACGGCGTGGGTGAGCCGGGTTCGGAGGTGGTCGTCGTCCGGGGCGATGAAGACCTGGCACTTGCCGGCGAGGCGCCGGAACGGGCGGGAGTGGTGGACGCGGTCGAGATCGCGCTCGAAGCAGGTGCGGAACGGGTCGGGCTCCTCCTGGCGCGCCCGGTTCCCGGCGCCGAGGGCCCGTGTGGCGCCCGGGGCCAGGGTGCGGTGCTCGACCTCCTCGCGACTCTGCCGGGTGCCCAACTGATGGGGCGCCGGCCCGACGGCGGTGGCCTGGTGGGCGATGGCGAAGGGTGTTCCGGGCATGGTCCAAGGCTAACGACAGGGAGCGACAGCGTCAGGGCCGGGAATTCCCGCAAGGCGAGCGGGGTGGGCAGTCTCACCCGGTACGGCGTTCGATGCCAGGCTCGGCGATAGTGACCACCTGGGCTCGGGTCGCCTACTGACCTATCCGCCAGACCGGGTCATTTGGCCCATGGACCCCCACTGACCGGATAGCTACCGTCGTAAGTAGCGGCAGAAAAGGCACCGGGGGGTGTTCGGACAGGCCGTTGCGCCAGGGAGGAGGGGCCCTGCATCAGGGGCCCCTTCTCCGCGTCCGGGCTGCGGGACCGTTCGGTGGCCGGCGGCGGGGCCGCGAGGCAGGTTTCCGGTGTCCCGTCGTGCTCCGTGGATGGCATGGCGACCTGTCGGGCAGTATTCGCCCATGTCCGCCCTCACGATCCGCGACAACGGCCTGACGATCCCCATCTCGTTCGACGACATCGTCAGGTACCACGGCAGGACCTCGATCGCGGGCGCCGCCCATGCCTTCAAGGCGATGGAGCGCGCCTTCCCGCTGCTGTCACCCGAGCAGCCTCCGGACCGCTACCTCGTCGTCGTCACGAGCGGGTTCCCGGGTGACGGCGCACGCGATGCCTTCGAGATGGTCACCAGGGCGGTCACGGGAGACCGGTACAGCGTGGCGCCCGAACTGGCCGGCTCCGGGGTTCCGGAGGCGCCCGGAGGCCGCTTCTTCTTCCGCCTCAGGTACGCGACAACAGTGGTGGACCTGGCGCTGCGCGATGGCCTCGTGCCCGAGGAGTTCGTCGAGGTCGCCTGCAAGGAAGCTCCTAGCGAGGACGACGCGCAGCACGCCCAGAGGCTCAAGGAGGAGTTGGCTGCCCGGCTCCTCGGTCTGGCGCCGGAGGAGGTCTACGACGCGGACGTGATCTCGGGCCGGCCATCCGTGGACTTTGGAGGCACACCCGCGTAAAACGTGCAGCTCACGGCGCTGTTTTGGCTAGATGTCGTAGTACAGCATGAACTCCCACGGGTGCGGCCGGAGGCGGACCTCGTCGATCTCCTTGAGGCGCTTGTAGGAGACCCACGTCTCGATAAGGTCGTCGGTGAACACGCCGCCCGCCTTCAGGAAGTCCTGGTCGCCCTCAAGGGCGGCGAGCGCCTCCTCGAGGGATCCGGGCACCTGGGGCACCTTGGCCAGCTCCTCGGGCGGCAGGTCGTAGAGGTCCTTGTCGACCGGGTCGGGTGGCTCGATGCGGTTCTGCACGCCGTCGAGGCCGGCCATGAGCATCGCCGCGAAGGCGAGGTACGGGTTGGCGCTCGGATCGGGGCAGCGGAACTCGACCCGCTTGGCCTTGGGACTCTTGGAGTACAGCGGGATGCGGCAGGCGGCGGACCGGTTGCGCTGGCTGTACACGAGGTTCACCGGTGCCTCGTAGCCCGGCACCAACCGCTTGTACGAGTTGGTGGTGGGCGCGGCGAAGGCCAGCACCGCCCGGGCGTGCTTCAGCAGGCCGCCGATGTACCAGCGGCCCATGTCCGACAGGCCCGCATACCCGGTCTCGGCGTAGAAAAGGGGCTCCCCGCCCCGCCACAGCGACTGGTGCACGTGCATGCCGGAGCCGTTGTCCTGGAACAGCGGCTTGGGCATGAACGTCGCCGACAGGCCATTGGCCCTGGCCACGCTCTTCACCACGTACTTGTAGAGCATCAGCTTGTCCGCCATGCGCAGCAGGGTGTCGAAGCGCATGTCGATCTCGGCCTGCCCGGCGGTGCCCACCTCGTGGTGCTGGACCTCGATCTCGATGCCCAGCTTGCCCATGACGAGGACCATCTCGGAGCGGATGTCCTGGAAGTGGTCCATGGGCGGGACCGGGAAGTAGCCCTCCTTGTAGCGGGGCTTGAAGCCCAGGTTCGGGCCCTCGTCCTTGGCCGAGTTCCAGATGCCCTCGACCGAGTCGACCTGGTAGAAGGCCGACCGCTGGTCCTGCATGAACCGCACGTCGTTGAAGATGAAGAACTCGGCCTCGGGGCCGAAGTAGGCCGTGTCGGCCAGGCCGGTGGTCTGGAGGTAGTCCTCGGCCTTCTTGGCCACGTAGCGGGGGTCGCGGGAGTAGCTCTCGCCCGTGATCGGGTCGCGCACGAAGCAGTTGAGGTTCATCGTGGGGTGCTGTCGGAACGGGTCGATCACGGCCGTGTCGGGGTCGGGGAGCAGGATCATGTCCGACTCCTGGATCTCCTGGAACCCCCGGATCGACGAACCGTCGAACCCGTAGCCCTCCTCGAACGCCTCCTCGGTCAGCTGGCCCACCGGCACCGAGAAGTGCTGCATGAGGCCGGGCAGGTCGCAGAAGCGGAAGTCGACGATCTCGATGCCTTCGTCCTGTGCGAGGCGGACCACCTCAGCCGGGCTGCGTTCCTCCACGATGCCTCCTCTGACGACGGTTCTGGCTCGGCCGAAGCCTGCCATCAACGGCGATCACATGCCCAGGACGGGTGTGAACACATTGTGAACCCCTCCCAAATGCCCCTGAGGTGGTCTCCACGGCTGCGACACTGGTTCCCGACAGCCGGCCGGAGGCATGGATGACATCGATGGAACGCCAGCAGGACTACGTGATGCGGACGGTGGAGGAGCGCGGCGTGCGCTACATCCAGCTTTGGTTCACCGACGTCCTCGGCATCCCGAAGGCGTTCAACATCACGCCGGCCGAACTCGAGAACGCGCTGGCCGAGGGTATGACCTTCGACGGGTCGGCCATCGACGGGTTCAGCCGGGTGCAGGAGAGCGACGTGCTGGCCCGCCCCGACGCCAACACTTTCCAGATCCTTCCTGCCGCTGCCTCCTCCGCGCCGGTGGCCCGGGTGTTCTGCGACGTGTACAACGTCGACGGCACCGAATTCGAGGGCGACCCCCGCTTCGTGCTCAAGCGCCAGCTGAAGCGGGCCCACGAGAAGGGATTCTCGTTCTTCGCCGCCCCCGAGGTGGAATACTTCTACTTCGCCGGCGACGGCTCCTCCCGCCCCCCGCAGCCCCTCGACCACGGCTCCTACTTCGAGCTCACGGTGGCCGACCTGGCCGGCGACCTGCGCCGGCGCACGGTGCTCACGCTCGAGGACATGGGCATCCCCGTGGAGTACAGCCAGCACGAGGACGCGCCCAGCCAGCACGAGATCGACCTGCGCTACACCGACGCCCTCACCATGGCCGACACGGTGATGACCATGCGCCTGGTGGTGAAGGACATTGCGCAGCAGGCCGGCGTGCACGCCACCTTCATGCCCAAACCGCTGGCCGGCGTGCAGGGCTCGGGCATGCACACCCACTTCTCGCTGTTCGAGGGTGACTCCAACGCCTTCCACGACGAGGGCGACGAGCACCAGCTGTCCAAGGTGGCCAAGGGCTTCATCGCCGGCCTGCTCACCCACGCCTGTGAGATCACCGCCGTCACCAACCAGTGGGTGAACTCCTACAAGCGCCTGATCGCCGGCTACGAGGCGCCGGTGTACGTCTCGTGGGCCCGCAACAACCGATCCGCCCTCGTGCGGGTTCCCGTGGCCAAGCGCGGCCGGCCTGAGTCGGCCCGCATCGAGTACCGGGCCCCCGACCCGTCCTGCAACCCGTACCTGGCGTTCGCCGTCGTGCTGGCGGCCGGGCTCAAGGGTGTGGAGGAGGGCTACGAGCTGCCGCCCGAAGCGGCCGCCAACCTGTACCAGATGACGCCCGAGGAGCGTCTGGCCGAGAGCATCACCTCGCTGCCGGGCTCGCTCATGGAGGCGCTCACCGAGATGGAGAAGTCGGAGCTGGTCGCCGAGACGCTGGGCGAGCACGTCTTCGAATGGTTCCTGCGCAACAAGCGTGCGGAGTGGGCGGACTACAAGTCCCAGGTCACGCCGTTCGAGCTCGACCGTTACCTCCCACTCCTCTAGGACGGCCAAACCATGGAACCGCTCCTCCTCCATCCTGACCCTGCGCCGCCCGCGCTGGCCCAGGCTCTCGACCTGGCCGGCTACCCGTGGAAGGCGGCTGCCACCGCTGACGTGGCGGCGCGGGTCGAGCCGGAGGACGGCTGGGCGGGCGCCATCGTGTGCGCCCACGAGGACCCCGAGGACGCCTTCGCCCTGTGCCGCACCCTGCGCAAGCGGGACCTGCCCCTCGAGCCGCTCCTGCTGCTGGTGGCCGGCCACCAGTTGGCCGACCTGGAGCTCCGCGAGGACCTGTTCGACGACTTCTGCCTGTGGCCGTTCCAGCCCCGTGAGCTCGAAGCCCGCCTCAAGCACCTGTTCTGGCGCACGGGCCGGGGCACCCGCCCCGAGCTGGTGGAGTACGGCCCCCTGGTGCTGAACCTGGAGACCTACCAGGCCGCCATCTCCGGCCGCCCCCTCGACCTCACCTACATGGAGTACGAGCTGCTCAAGTTCCTGGCCACCCACCCGGGGAAGGTCTTCACCCGCGAGACGCTGCTCTCGCGCGTCTGGGGCTACGAGTACTACGGCGGCGCCCGCACGGTCGACGTCCACGTGCGCCGGCTGCGGGCCAAGCTCGGCAACGAGCACGAGCAGCTGATCCAGACGGTGCGCTCGGTGGGCTACCGCTTCGGCCAGTCCCGCTGGAGCATCTGACCGCGGCGGCGGCCGTCAGGCTCCGCGGTGGTCACGGGCGCCGAGCACGAGCGGCCCCACCACCGCCCGCATGTGAGCAGCGCTCCGAAGGGTCGGAGAGCGCCACTCCCAGTGCGGCACAGACCACAGCGCCGGTGGCCAGGAACAGGCCGGGCAGCACGAGGACGACCACGACGACGACGACGACGGCGCCCATCGGCTCAGTCGCTGCCGGCCGTCCGGGCCCACGCCTCGACCTCCACCACCGCACCGAGCGGCAGCGCCGCCACCGCGACGGTGGAACGGGCGGGCCGGTGGTCGCCGAACGCGGTGGCGTACTCCTCGTTCATGGCGGCGAAGTCGGCCATGTCGGTGAGGAACACCGTCGTCTTCACGACGTCGGCCAGCGACGCCCCCTCGCCTTCGAGGACAGTGCGCAGGTTGGCGAGGGACTGGACAGTCTGGGCCCGCACGCCGCCGTCCACGATGGCGCCGTCCCGCAGGCCGATCTGGCCGCTGGTGACCAGCCAGCCACCGGCCCGGACGATGGGGGAGTAGGGGCCGATCGGCGCGCTCATGCGCCGGCTCCCGCTCGGGGACGGGTGGGCCATGCCGGCGGATAGCCGTCAGCCCGCCAGGCGGCCGCCGCCACCGCCGCGAACACGGCGTCGGCCACCGCCACCGGTGGCCCGGAACGGTCGATGATCTCCACGTGCACCTCCGGCATGTCGCGGGCCCGAAGTATGGCGAACGAACGGATGGTGAGGTCGTGGGGGACGCCGTCGGGCCCCACCGCCACCCCCTCGCTGCGCACCCAGCCGAGCGCCATGTGGGCGGCGCCGACGCAGTATGAGCGCAGGACCACCTCGTCGAGCGGCTCGCCGCACCGGATGCGCACGGTGACGGCGCCGTCGGCTTCGATGGCGGCTTCAGCCCGTGCGCCCGACGGCGCGGTGACAGCGGCGTCACCCCGGGCGGCGGCCAGGAGCACGGCCGCCTCGGCCCACCCGGCGGCCCGGATGGCGGCGGACGTGGGCGGGCCGGTCACGTCGACCTCCTCCACGTCCAAGCCCGGCGCCACCGTCGCGATGGCGGCTGCGACGCCCGGCGTGCGGGCCACCCGCACGACGCCGGTGCCGTCGGCCCGCACGCCGGCTGCGATGGGTGGGCGCTTGGGGCCGGTGCGCACCACGTCCTCCCGGGTCAGGAGCACCCGGACGGGGCGACCGTGCTCGTCGGCCAGGCGGCGGGCGGCGGCCGGGGCGACGGAAGCGATCTTGGCACCGAACGCCCCGCCGTTGCCGAGGGGTGAGGCAGGCTGGCCGCCGGGGGCGCACCAGGAGGCGTCGGGCTCGAGGTAGGCAGGCTCGACCCAGGTGGTGCGCAGCGTGACGGCCCAATCGCCCGGCGGGACCTCGAGGGGATGGGTGAGGGCAATGGTGCTGCGCCGTCCCTGCACCTTGCCGGCCGCAGCCCGGGCGTGCGTGAGGGTGTCGCCCACGGCCCAGCCACCTCGCCCGTCGGGGATGGCGACCAGGGCGTCGAGGGGCGCCGTGTCGTCGGCGAAGCCACCATGGCCGAGAGCCACCGCCACCCCCACGTCCTGGGCGGCGGTGCCTTCGAGCAAGGCCCGTTGGGCGGCGGCCGTCAGGTCGCGCGCCGGGACCACCGATGCCATGTCGGAGGCGACGGCGGTGAACGCCTCCTTCACGCCCTGCCAGCCGGTGCAGCGGCACAGATGGGCGAGAAGGGCGGTGTCGACGTCCGTGCCGCCCTCGGCGTGCAGTGCGGCCAGGCGCACAATGATGCCGGGCGTGCAGAAGCCGCACTGGCTGCCCCCGGACGCGGCGAAGGCCTCGCCCCACGTCCGCCGGTCGGCCTCGGCGAACCCGTCCAGGGTGGTCACGGTGCGGCCCACGACCCGGCGGGCCGGCGTGACGCAGGCGACCCGGGGCCGGCCGTCCACCAGCACCGTGCAACACCCGCACTGGCCCTGGGGGGCGCAGCCGTCCTTGGGGCTGCGGATCCCGAGGCGGTCGCGGAGCACCTCGAGGAGCGACGCCCCGTCGTCGGGGACGGCCACGTCGCGGCCGTCGACCTGAAAGGTGAGCGTCACAAGGTCACGATAGGTTGACCGGATGAGCGCCATGAATCGTCGCGAGTTCCTCCTGGCCGGCGCCGGGCTGACCGTGCTGGCCGCGTGCGGGAGCAAGAAGGGCGACGACGTGGTGGCCAAGGTCACCGACCCGTCCGGTACGAAGGCCAAGCGTCTCAACCTGGTGGTGGCGACCTACTTCCACGTGGCGGGCATCGACGAACGGGTCACCGCCGCCATCATCAACGCCGAGGGCTCGGGGCCGGTGCCGCTCGACGGGCCGGTCGAGTTGACCATCGACGGCCAGCGGGTGGAGTCCACCACCCACACCGACGGCACCCCGCTCCCGTACCTGCTCGTGCACCACCGCTTCGCGGCCCCGGGCGTGGCCATGCTGCGGGCCACCTTCAAGGGCGCCACCGGCGAGGCCGCCCTCCAGGTGGTGGACCCGGCCACGCTGAGAGTGCCGTTCCCGGGCAAGCCGCTGATCTCGGCGCCGTCGCCCACGGCCGCCGCCACCCTCGGCGTCGACCCAATCTGCACGGCCGACCCGGTCTGCCCCCTCCACGAGGTCAGCCTCGACGCCGCCCTGGCCGAGAAGCGGCCCCTCGCTGTGCTCTTCTCCACCCCGGCCCGCTGCCAGAGCCGCTTCTGCGGCCCCGTCCTCGACACCCTCGTCGAGCAGCATTCGGCATTCGGCGACAAGGTCCGCTTTCTCCACGTCGAGATCTACAAGGCCCGCACGGGCAGCGAACTCGCCCCCACCGTCAGCGCCTACGGTCTCGAACAGGAGCCCATCCTCTTCCTCGCCGGCGCCGACGGCGTCGTGCGCGAGCGTCTCGACAACGCCTACGACCGCGTCGAACTCAAGGCGGCGCTGGCCCGCCTCGTCAGCTAGGCGAGCGGCGCCGTCCTTCTGTGCGAGCGAAACGACCCGGGAGGTCGTTACGCACGCGAAGAAGCGCTGACTGACTAGCTGAAGCTCTGGCCGCAGCCGCAGGAGCGCTGGGCGTTGGGGTTGTTGATGCTGAACCCGGCGCCCTGGAGGCCGTCCTTGTAGTCGAGGCTGGCGCCGCGGAGCAGCGTGGCGCTCTCGGCGTCGACGACGACGGAGACGGCGCCGTTGGAAGAGCGCAGGTCGTCATGGGCGAACTCGCTGTCGAAGAACATCTCGTACGAGTAGCCCGAGCAGCCACCGGGACGCACGGCGATGCGCAGCGCCAGCTCCGGGTTGCCCTCCATCGTCAGCAACTCGGCGACCTTCTTGGCAGCCGTGTCGGTGATGCCGATCAGGTCGATGCCGATACCAGTTTCGGTGGTGCTCACAGGGCTCCTCCTTGGGGCTCAGGGACAATTCTATAGCCTGGATAAGGCAACGTGGCACGGATCGCGGTCGGCAAGAGTGGCGAACCTGGCCACCCGGGCGCCGCCCAGGACCTCGACCATGCCTTCCACGACGCCGCGGTGCAGGTGGCACACCAGCTCGGGGAAGGCCTCAGCCAGCTGCTGGTAGGGACATTGGGTGAACGCGATGGTGGTGACGGCGCCGTCGGTCTCGGAGACCGGGTCGAACCCGAGGTCGGCCAGCTCGGCCAGCACAGCGGCCACGCACGACCCTGTGTCGACCGCGGCGTGGACGGCGCCGGCGTGCCGGCCGTGCGCACGGCCCACGGCGGCCACGGCGTCGGCATCGGGCCCGCAGGAGGCGGCCACGTTGGCCAGCAGGCCCGCCATGAGGGGGTAAGCGGGGGGTTCCAGGCCGAGCGACGGGGCGTCCGCGGCCAGCGAGTAGCGGTGCTGGGGGCGACCGACGCTGCCCTTGCCGTCAACGGCCACGTCGAGCAGGCCCACGTCGCGCATGCGCTCCAGGTGGGGCCGCACCGTGTTGGGGTGCAGTTCGAGGGCCTCGGCCACGTCGGCGGTGGAGCGGGGCGTGGTGGCCCGGGCCAGTTCCAGGTATATGGCGTAACGGGTGTTGTCCCCGAGGGCCTTGAAGAGGCGAAGCCGATCCACGAATCCGAATATACCAGGCGAGTTCCTTGTAAACTGTCACCCGTGCCCGTCCCGACCGCCCCCGGACCCTCCGAGGAGGCCGTCAAGGGCGCCCTGCGCGGCGTGATGGACCCCGAGCTCGGCGACAACGTCGTCGACCTCGGCATGGTGCGCCGGGTCGAGATCGCGGGTGCCGCGGTCGACGTCACCGTCGCCCTCACCACCGCCGGCTGCCCGTTGCGGGCACAGCTGATGAAGGACGTGAAGCTCCGGGTCGGCAGCCTGCCGGGTGTCGAGGAGGTGCGGGTCCACTTCGGCGAGATGACCAACGAGCAGAAGAAGAGCCTCATGGCCCGGGCCCGCTGGAAGGCCCGCGACGGGGCGCCCGACACCGACATCCCTCCCACCACCCGCATCGCGGCCATCGCCTCGGGCAAGGGCGGCGTGGGCAAGTCGTCGATCACCGTGAACCTGGCCGTCCAGCTGGCCCGGCGGGGCCTGGTGGTCGGCGTGCTCGACGCCGACATCGGCGGCTTCTCCATCCCCCGCATGCTCGGCCTCGACGGCCAGCTGGGCGCCGAGGCCAAGAAGATCATCCCGCTCCGCAAGGACGTGGGCGCCGGCCACCTCGAGGTCGTCTCCATGGGCTCTGTCGGCAACGCGGCAGAGGACGAGGCGATCATGTGGCGGGGGTTCATGCTCAACCGGGCGGTCCAGCAGTTCCTGGAGGACGTGCGCTGGGGAGCCCTCGACTACCTCCTCATCGACATGCCGCCCGGCACCAGCGACGTGCAGATGGGCCTGGCCCGGATGCTGCCCCACACCGAGGTCCTCATCGTCACCACGCCCGCCCTGGCTGCCCAGAAGGTGGCCGCCCGGGCGGCCGACATGGCCCGCAAGGGGTACCTGCGGGTGGCCGGCGTCATCGAGAACATGAGCGCCTTCCACTGCGAGCACGGCGGCACCTACGCCCTGTTCGGCTCCGGCGGGGGCGAGCGCCTGGCGGCCGAGATCGGCGTCCCCCTCCTTGGCACCATCCCCCTCGACGCCTCGGTGGCGGCCGGCGGAGACAGTGGGAAACCCGCCTCGCTCGCCGCCTCCGGCCCCGTGGTCGACGCCTTCTCGGCCCTGGCCGAGCGCATCGTCTCCGAGGCCCTGCCCCCGGTGGAGATGGCCTCGTGCACGGCCCGCCTCTTCGAGTACGTCGAAGCCGTCCTGGGACCGCGCTAGAACCGGACCGGTTCGTCGCCGGAGCGGCGGCGGGGGACCGGGAGGGTGAGGCGGAACGAGGCGCCGCCGTGGGGGGCCGTCTCGTACCAGATGCGCCCGCCCATGGCTTCCACCAGGCTGCGCACGAGCGACAGGCCGAGCCCGCTTCCCCGGGAGCGGTCGCGGTTGGTGCGGCTGAGGGTGTGCACCCTGCTGAACAGGGTGGGCACCAGGCCGGCGTCCACCCCCGGGCCGTGGTCGGTCACGGCCAGTTCGAGCGCGCTGTCGTCGATCGACGCCACGGTGACGGTGACCGGGGCGTGCCCGTGCTGGAGGGCGTTCTCGGCCAGGTTGGCCACCACCTGCTCGAGGCGGCGGGCGTCGGCCACCACGGGGATGCCCGGCGGTAGGTCGATGATGACGTCGTCGGGGTGGCCCAGCTTGGCCATGGCCGCCTCGACGAGCGGCGCCAGCTCCACCGGCGACGGGCTGAGCAGGAAGGTGTTGGCCTCCAGGCGGCTGATGTCCGACAAGTCGTCGGCCAGGCGCACCATGCGCTCCACCTGGCCCCGGATGGACGAGCCGAGGCGGCGGATGCGCTCCGGCGTGAGGTCGCCGGGCGGCGCCTCGAGGGTGGTCGCCATGCCGAGGATGGTGGCCAGCGGCGTGCGCAGGTCGTTGGTGACGAGCGTCATGAACTCGTTCTTCTCCCGCTCCACGTCGTGGGCGGTGGTGACGTCGCTCATCACCAGCTGGTACCCGATAGCCTCGCCGTCGTCGAAGCGCGTGACGGTGCGCACGTCCAGGATCCGGCGAACGCCGTCGGCGCGGGTGACCTGCAGCTCGGCTCGGCTGGGGGCGCTGCCGGGGACGTCGGCGGTGAGACCGGCCAGCTCGGAGTCGGGGGCGAGGGGGCCCATCACGTCGGCCAGGGCGGTGCCGCACAGGTTCTCGGGCGCCACGCCGAGGATGACGGCGAGCGACGGGTTGGCGTACTGCACCACACCGTCGAGATCGACCTCGCAGATGCCGTCGGACGAGTGCTCCACCACGTGCTCGTAGCGGGCCCGGGCCTCGTGCTGGCGGTTGATCATCGCCGCCCAGTAGCCCTGGGCCAGCGCGTCGGTGAGGCGGTCCATGGCGGGGAGGACCCGGGTGAGCAGGAGCGACAGGGCGAGGCCCCAGTGGCCACCCCGCTCCTCGGCCAGCTCCACCGCCGTCTGCACGACGAGGTCGCGGGAGATGCGCAGGACCACGAGGAGCTGGGGGAGGGGGGAGCCGTCCCAGGCAGCGGCCGCACCCACCTCCTGGAGGTCGTCGACCAGCGCCTCGTCCACCTCGGCGCCCTGGCCGGTGACGGCCAGGATGGCCTCGAACCGGCCCTTGGCCTGGTCCACGAAGCGCGCCTGCTGGCGCAACGACCAGGACTGCGCCTCGGGGAAGACGCCCGAGAAGATGTCGAAGGCGCGCCGGGCCATCTCCTCGGAACGGCCGTCCAGTGCGGCCAGCAGGGCTTCGGGGTCGGCCTCGCCCGGCTCGGTGACCACCAGGTTGCCGGCGCCGTTGTCGGCGTTGCGGGCGAGGAACGCCTTCACGTCCACCATGGCGAGGAGCGGCCCGTCGGCGTTCTCGTGGGTGGCCACGAGGAACTGGGCGTCGAGCAGCCCGCGCACGGCCTCCGTAGAGAGGCTCAGATAGGCGGCTGCTTCCGCCAGCGTGACCAACGGGCGATTTCCCGTGTTCCGATCTGACATGTAGGTGCTCTCATAGTTCGACGGCTTTTCCACCGTCCCTTCCCTGGAGCCTCGCGCACGGACGGCCGCGCGTCATCCCGACCGGCGGCTGACGGAGGGCGGCTACCGGATGTAGCGGTCGAACGAGGCGAATCCGGCCCGCTTGGCGAGACGGTGGGTCACCGTGGCGCGCAGGGCGGCCCGCACCGGCGGGAGCAGGAGGAGCACCCCGACGACGTCGCTCAGGAAGCCCGGCGTGAGCAGCAGGGCGCCGGCGAACAGGATCAGCACGCCGTCCACCAGTTCCCGCCCGGGGACCGCGCCCTGGGCCACCCGCTCCTGCGCCCGGCGGACGACGGAGAGGCCTTCGCGCTTCACCAGCCAGGCGCCGAGCATGCTCACCAGGATGAGCAGGGCGACGGTGTTGAGGGCGCCGATGGCATGACCGACCTGGAGGATGACGAACAGCTCCACGAAGGGCACGACCAGGAAGACCAGGAACAGCAAGGCCACCACAGCTTCAGCCTACCGGCCGAGTACCTTTCCCCTGATGGCGACTCCCCGGGCCGGGCGATCTGGGGGCCGGCGGCACCTCGTCATCCCCAAGACCGTGCTCGGTCTGGCTGTGCTGATCCTCGCCTTCGCCGTGGGGACGGCTGCCAGTGGGGTGGCCTTCTACTCGTACTACGAGTTCAAGAAGGACACGACCGAGGAGCGGGTCGCCACCTTCGTCGAGGGCTTCGACAAGCGGTTCAAGACCGCCACCGACACCATCCGGGCCGAGCGGGAGAACGCCCTGGCCGACATCGAGAAGGAGCTCGAGCCGCTCCGCCGCATCCAGGCCGAGGGTGGCACACTCGAGGCGCTGGTGGAGAAGGTGAAGGACTCGGTCTTTTTCGTCAGCACCCTCGACGAGGCGGGTCAGCCCTCGGTGGGCACCGCCTTCGCGGTGGCGTCGGACTCCGAGCAGTCCCTGCTGGTCACCTCGTACGCGACGGTGAAGGCGGCAACCCGCCAGCCGGGGCCCGCCCTCAAGGTCCGCCAGGGGGACACGGAGATCAAGGCCGAGCTGTGGACGTGGCACGAGGAGCGCGACCTGGCGCTGCTGGTGCTGGCCAAGGGCAGCGTGCCCCGGCTGAAGCTCGCGTCGAACGACCCACCGATCAACACCGGTGAGCGCCTGTTCGCCATCTCCGGTTTGGGGACGGCCGGCGGGGCCGTCGCCCAGGGGTTCGTAGCCGACGTGTCGGCTGCCGGCATCCAGCACGACGCCGCCATCGGGCAGGCCTACCAGGGCGGCCCGCTGGTGAACTCGGAGGGTGAAGTCGTGGCCGTCGCCTCCCGGTCGTACGCCCCGCTCGGCTTCAGCACCGACGGCGTGTACTTCGCCCCGCTGGTCTCGGCCGCGTGCGAGAAGGTCCTCAAGTGCCCGTCGGGCACCGAGGTGAGCGGGCCCGGCGCCAAGCGTTGAGCCCGGGCCTCAGGGTCTGGGTAGGAGGGTGACCGGCGTCACGGGCGGCCGGGTGGTCGGCACAGGAGTCGGGACGGCCGTCGCCACCGTCGTGGGCGGCAGCGTGGCGGGCACGGGCGCCTGCGGCGGGGGAGCTTCCACCAGGTAGACCCCTCCGGGATCGGGGGGACCAGTGGGGCGACGGGTGCCGGGGTCGAAGCCACCCCGGGCGTCGCGGCGCAAGGCCTCGGCCAGGTCCTTGATCGGCGGGTCCTCCGAGAACTTGGTGGACGGCACGTCGGCCACGGCCTGGCTCATGAACTTCTTCCACGTGCGGGCCGGGATGGTGCCGCCGAAGACCTTGTCGACGCCCTTGATCCCCCGCAGCGGCGTCTTCTGGTTGTTGCTGTAGCCCATCCACACCGAGGTGGACAGCGTGGGCGTGTACCCCACGAACCAGGCGTTGGAGAAGTTCTGGCTGGTGCCGGTCTTGCCCGCCGCCGGCCGGCCGATGTCGGCCGCCCGAGCGGTGCCGCCCGTGATCACGCCGGCCAGGATGTCGTTCACCGCGTCGGCCACGATCTGGTCGAGCACCCGCTTCCGCTCGGGGGCGCTGTTGTCCTCGATCACCCGGCGCTGGCCGTCCACCGTACGCTCCGCCACCTCGAGCACCGGCGTGGGCGCGGCCCGCTCGCCACGGGCCGCGAAGACGCCGAACGATGACGCCATCTCCAGGGGCGACACGTCGATGACCCCGAGGGCATAGGTGCCGCTGCAGGTGTGGAAGGTGGGGCTGTACCAGGCCGCCGTGACGCCCAGGTTGCGGGCCATCTCGGCCGTCTCCTTGCACCCGACGTCGCGCACGATCTGGGCATAGACGGTGTTGATCGATTTGGCCGTTGCCGATGCGATGGTTGCGCTCCCGCCCCCCCCGCCCTCGTTGTTGGAGATCGTGCACTTGTTTTGAGCCGTGACCTTGCAGTCGGGGATCTGGAAGGTGCTCGGTGCTTTGTAGACCTTGGTCGGCTCGAAGCCGCGGGACAGGGCGGCAGCCAGGACGAAGGGCTTGAACGACGAGCCCGGCTGGCGCCCGAGGCCGCCGCCGCCGACCGCCGGTGTCGCCCAGCAACTGGCCTCCACCTCGACCTTGATCTTCGGATCGGTCGGCTGGCGGGGGCATCCGCCCAGGGCCAGGTTCACCTGCGATGAGGCGAAGTCCCGCCCTCCGACGAGCGCCTTCACGTACCCGGTCGGTGGCTCCACCGCGACGAGGGACATCTCCAACGGGGCGCTGGTGCCGCTCAGCGCGTCGGCCACGGTGGCCTCGGCCCGGGCCTGCAGGTCCGGGTCCATGGTGACGGTGATCTCGAGGCCGCCCCGGAACACCCGCGCCGGGCCGTACTTGAGCTCCAGGTACCGGCGGACGTAGTCCACGAAGAACGGGAACCTGTTCTCCTGCTGCTGCGAGGGGTACACGAGCGTGACCGGGCCGGGCGGCGGCCCCTGGGACGCCAACCAGACCCGTTGCGGCGTGGCCTCGTCGAGCTGCGCCCTGGTGATGAAGCCGGCCTTGTACAACTTGGCGAGGACGATGAGCCGCTTCGACTCGGCAAGCGCCGGGTTGCCCCGCGGCTCGTAGCGGCTGGGGGCGGGGATCAGCCCGGCGATCATGGCCGACTCCGTGACGGTGAGCCGGGAGACGGGCTTGCGGAAGTAGCTCTCCGACGCCGCGCCGACCCCATAGATCCCCTCGCCCAGATAGATGTTGGAGAGGTACTGGAACAGGATCTCGTCCTTGTCGACCTGTCGGTCGAGCTGGCTGGCCAGGATCGCCTCGCGGATCTTGCGCACAAAGGAGCGCTCCTCACCCACGTAGGCGTTCTTGACGTACTGCTGGGTGATGGTGGAGCCGCCCTGGGCCAGGTTCTTCTTGCGCAGGTCGGCCCACAGGGCGCGCATGCTGCCCCGCGGGTCGATGCCGCCGTGGCTGTAGAAGCCCTTGTCCTCGGCCGAGATCACCGCGTCCTTCAGGATCTGGGGCACGTCGGCGGGCCGGACTGGGGTGTTCTGCTCGAACTCGCGGAAGGCGCCGATCTCCTGGCGGTTGCCGGCCGAGTCGATGGCGTAGACGCGGCTGATGCGGCTGGCCACCGTGGGCCTCGGGTCGGGGAGCTTGGCGGGGAGCGGTGCGAAGAAGAAGGTGGCGAGGATGGTGACGATCACCGTGATCGGGGTGATCACCGAGCAGACGAGGAACAGGGCGACGGCCCGTGTGACGCCGCGGATCAACCCCATCGCCATGGCCCCATCCTCGCACGGGCCGCCCCGCCGGCAGGGTCGCAGTCCCTAAGGTGGAGGGGTGCGACCGCCGTCCGTCGATGCGCTGGCCCGGGACATCGCCGACGTCGGCCTGCCGCACCCGCTGCTGGTCGACGCCGCCCGCCGGGCCATCGCCGCCGGCGCACCCGAGTCGGCCCGGGCGCTGGCCGAAGGTGTCGCCCGTTCGCTTTTGCAGCCGGTCGTGAACGCCACCGGCGTGCTGCTGCACACCAACCTGGGTCGGGCCCCGGTGGCGGTCTCGGCCGACGCCCGGTACTCCAACCTCGAGTTCGACCTGGCTACCGGCCGGCGGGGGTCGCGGGGGGGCGGTGCGGCGGCCCTGCTGGCCCGGGCGGCGGGGGCGGAGGACGCCCTGGTCGTGAACAATTGCGCAGCCGCCGTGCTCCTGGTGCTGGCCGCTCTCGCCGTCGACCGTGCCGTGGTGGTGAGCCGGGGCGAGCTGGTGGAGATCGGCGGCGGTTTCCGCGTGCCGGAGGTGATGGCCCAGTCGGACGCCCGCCTGGTGGAGGTGGGCACCACCAACCGGACCCGCCGGGCCGACTACGCGGTTGCCGTGGCGGCCGACGACCCTGCGCTCCTGCTCAAGGTCCATCAGTCCAACTACCGCATCGTGGGCTTCACCGAGGCGGTGGGGGTGCGAGCCCTGTCCGAGCTGGGCGTGCCGGTGGTGGCCGACGTCGGCTCCGGCCTCCTCGACGCGGCCACACCGTGGTTGTCCAGCGGCCCGCCGGCCTGGGTGGCCGAGGAACCGGCCGTGCGCCAGACGCTGGCCGACGGCGCTGCCCTCGTCACCTTCTCGGGCGACAAGCTCCTCGGCGGCCCGCAGGCAGGCGTGATCGCCGGGCGGGCCGACCTGGTGGCGCGCTGCGCCCGCCACCCGCTGGCCAGGGCTCTGCGCCCAGGTGGGCTCGTGCTCGGTGCCCTCCAGTCCACGGCGCTCGCCTATCTGCGGCGGGACGGTGATGCCATTCCCTTCTGGCGCATGGCTGCCTTGCCGGTTCCGGTGTTGCGGGCACGCGCCCATGCGCTGGCATCGGGCGCCGGCGACCGGGTGTCGGTCGTCGACTGCGAGTCGGTCCCAGGCGGTGGCACCGTGCCCGGCCTGGTGATCCCGTCCGCCGGGGTGGCCGTCGACGGAGACCATTCGGGGTCGCTTCGTGCCTTCGATCCGCCTGTGATCGTCCGGGTGCACGATGGCCGTACCATCCTCGACCTCCGCACCGTCGAGCCGGCCGACGACGCCGTGCTGGCCAAGGCCCTCGCGTCTGTGTCCTAGCGCCGCTCATGCACGTCGTCGCCACCGCCGGTCACGTCGACCACGGCAAGTCCACCCTCGTCCTCACCCTCACGGGCATGGACCCGGACCGCTTTGCCGAGGAGAAGACCCGCGGCCTCACCATCGACCTCGGCTTCGCCTGGACCAAGCTGCCGAGCGGGCGGGAGCTGGCCTTCGTCGACGTGCCGGGCCATGTCCGCTTCATCAAGAACATGCTGGCCGGCGTGGGGGCGGTGGACGCCTGCCTGTTCGTGGTGGCCGCCACCGAGGGCTGGAAGCCGCAGTCGGAGGAGCACCTCCGCATCCTCGAGCTGCTGGGCATCGACCGGGGGATCGTGGCTCTCACCAAGGTCGGCCTGGTGGACGACGAGTGGCGCGAGCTGGCCCAGCTGGAGCTGGCCGACCACCTGAGGGGCAGCTTCCTGGAGACGGCCGAGGTGGTGGAGGTCGACGCGCTGGCCGGCTCAGGCGTGGCCGGGCTGCAGGCTGCGCTGGACGCGCTGTTGGCCAAGACGCCGACCGCCGTGGACCGGGGGAGGGTCCGGCTCTGGGTCGATCGGTCGTTCGCGGCAAAGGGGTCGGGCACCGTGGTCACCGGCACCCTGGCCGGCGGGTCGCTGTCGGTCGACGACGACCTCGTGCTGGTGCCCGGCGGCCGCAAAGCCCGGGTGCGGGCCCTCCAGAGCCACAAGTCCGGACTGGCGGTGGCCACGCCGGGGCGCCGGTTGGCCGTCAACCTGGCGGGTGTCCACCACGACCAGGTGGAGCGGGGCCACGCCCTGGTGCGGGCCGACCAGTGGGAGCCCACCAAGGTGCTGGATTGCGCCCTCACGGTGCTCGGCAGCCTCGACCACGACGTCTCCCGCCGGGGCGCCTACCAGGCCTACATCGGCTCGGGCGAGCACCCGGTGCGGCTGCGGGTGCTCGGCGGCGAGGCGCTGGCGCCGGGCTCCACCGGCTTCGTGCGCCTCCACCTGCCCTCGGCCGTTCCGTTGCTGCCGGGTGACCGTCTCGTGCTGCGGGAGAGCGGCCGGGGTGAGACGGTGGGCGGCGGCGAGGTGCTCGACGTGGCCCCGGTCCTGCCGGCCTACAAGGCCCGCCCGTCACGGTCCGTCGACCGGGTGATCGCCGAGCGAGGTTGGGTGGAGGCCGACCTCCTGGAGCGCCTCACCGGCGAGCGCCGCGCGCCCACCATGGGCCGCTGGGTGGCCGACCCCGCCGCCATGGTCGACGCCGAGGCGCGGGTACGGGCGGCAATCGACGACGCCGGCCCGCTCGGCCTCGACGTGGCTGCGTTGTCGGAGCGCGACCGGGCCGTGCTGGACACGCTGGAGGGAATCGTGGTGGACGCCGGCCGGGCCACGGTGGCCGGCGCCGGCGCCGACCCTCTCGTCGACCACCCGTTCGTCGCCGCCCTCGACGCCAACCCCTTCGCCCCACCCCCCGCCGACGGCATCGACAAGGCGGAGCTCCGCGAGCTCACGCGGCGGGGGCTGGTCGTCCACCAGGACGGCGTCTGGTTCTCGCCCGGCGCCCTCGACAAGGCCGCCCGCGTCGTCGCTGCACTGCTGGCCACCAATCCCGACGGGGTCACGGTGGCGCAGCTCCGCGACGCGTTGGGGACGACCCGCAAGTACATGCTCCCCCTCCTCGCGAATCTGGACGCCACCGGCATCACCCGCCGGAGGGGCGATCTCCGCATCGCAGGCCCGAGACTCCCGGCGCTCTGAGGGGTCGGGCCGAGCGCAGCGAGGGTCGGGGCCGACGCAGCGAGGGTCGGGCCGCCGGCCACCCAAGCGCCGAAGGCGCCCCCTGGATGGCGGCCACGTGCGACCGGCGCAGCCGGTCGCACGCATGAGGGGTCAGCGCGAAGGTGGCCGGCGAATGCCGGCCACCGCAGCCCCACCAACTCGGTGAGGAACCTCCGGTTCCGAAACCGAAGGGGCGTCAGCCCCGAGCGAGTACCCGCTTGCGCTCCGCCTCGTTGAGGCCGCCCCAGATGCCGTGGGGCTCCTTGATGCCGAGAGCGTAGGCCAGGCAGGGCTTGCGGACCGGGCAGGAGGAGCAGATGTTCTTGGCCCGGTTCTCCCGGGCCTCCTTCTCGTCCTTGCGTTCGAAATGGGATGGAGGGAAGAAGATCGCGGCCTGCGGCCCGCGACACGACGCTTTCGCCTGCCAGAGCTCCTCGACTCGTACGCTTGTGCTAGCGCTCACGAAGCTCCCCCTTTCGGACAAGCGACAGTACCGCTCCCACGCGCCCGGAACAAGGGAAAGTTTCCTACCCGCCCGGCCTGACCTGGGGGTTTCTCCCGATCAGTGTCTGCGGTAGTCCTTTGCCGCGCCCTCCTCGGGCTCCACCTCGAGCAGCAGGCCGTCGATGCCGATCACCCGCACGCTGTCGCCTGCGTCGATCGGCGTGGCCCGGTTGGTCCGGGCCCGCCAGGTGGCGCCCCGTACCTGCACGGTGCCGTCGGGGTCGACAGGGCCCACCGCCGCTCCCACCTCGCCCACCATCGACTCCCGCCCGATGGTGGGCGTGGAGAACCGGGAGCGCAGCATGGCGGGTAGGCCCGCCACCATGAGCAGGGCGGTGCCGGCCACTACCGTCACCAGCACGATGGGCGACGGCGACAGCCCGTCCTCGTACAGCCGCACGCTGCCCACGGCCAGGGCCACCGTGCCGATCGCGGTCCACGCCCGGGGCGCGCCGGACTGCACGTCGACCGCATAGCCGAGGAAAGCAAGCAGGAGAAGGCCGACTGCATAAGGGCGGGTGGGAAGGGCCACCAGCCCGTAGCTCGCCAGCACGATGCACACCGCCCCGGTTGCGGCGGCCATGCCGATGCCGGCCGTGTACAGCTCGAGGATGATGAGGGCGAGGCCGGCGGCGAACAGCAGGTACGCCACCGACGGGCTGGCGGCCGAGTGCAGGAGACGGGCCACCAGGCCGAGCTTGGCGAAGCGCACCTCGACGGTGGGCCTGCGCCGGGGGTCCTCGCCCGGTGTGCGGATGATCTCGGCCGTGTCGAGGGTCGTGGTGCCCACTTTGCGGCCGTCCAGCTCGACCACGAAGTCGCCGAGGGTGGGGGCGTTGAGGTCCGCCAGCCCCTGCTCGAGGGCCTGCTCGGCGGGCACGGCGCGACCCGTGGGCCCGATACGGGTGCGGGCGGCGGTGCCGGCGACGCCGGCCGCCTCCACCAGCTCGAAGGCGGGGCCGATGGCCCGACCGCCGCTCGGGCCCACCCACACGGCCACCGGCACCTCGGCGTGGGCGATGCGGAACAGCAGCACGTCGAGGTCCGACCGGTCGGCGATGCCGCCCCCGCTGTTGACCTGGATCACCAGTGCCTCCGCCCCGCCCTTCTCGGCGTCGCGTAGCGCGTCGGAGACGAAGTCGACCTGCACGGTGTCCACCAGGCCGATCACCTCGATGACGTCGACGTGGGGAGTGCGCTCCTGGGCCGACGCCACCGCCGGCACCACGGCGATGAGCGCGACGAGGGCGGCGAAGGAGGCGAGGAGGGGGGTGGGTAGTCTGCGCATTCGAATGGATCCTGCCGGGTTCTGCGGCCAGACCCGCGTCATCATCGTCGCCGGGAAGGGTGGCGCCGGCAAAACGACGGTGAGCGCCGCCCTGGCCCGGATGGCCGCGCGCGCCGGTCTCACCACCCTGGTGGTCGACGTCGAGGGCACCAGCGGGCTCCCCGCCGCCTTCGGTCGCCCCGGCCCGCTGCGCTACGACGAGGTGGTGCTGTCCGAGGCCGGTCCCGGCGGCACGGCCCAGGTGCGGGCCCGCACCCTGACGCCCGACGACGCCCTCCTCGAGTACCTGGAGGGCCACGGCATGGGCCGCATCTCCCGCCGGCTCTTGTCCACCGGCGCCGTCGACGTGGTGGCCACCGCTGCCCCCGGGATCAAGGACATCCTGGTCCTCGGCAAGGTGAAGCAGCTGGAGCGCACCGGCAGCGCCGACCTGGTGGTCGTGGACGCGCCGGCCACCGGCCACGCCGTCACCTTCTTGTCCAGCGCCTCCGGACTGCTCGACGCCGTGCGGGCGGGGCCCATCCGGGCCCAGGCCGAGGATGTGGTCGAGCTGCTGGCCGACCCCGAGCGGTGCCAGGTCCTGCTCGTCACCTCGCCCGAGGAGACGCCGGTAAACGAGGCCGTGGAGTCGGCCTACACGCTGGAGGACCGGGTGGGCGTGAGCCTGGCGCCCGTGGTGGTGAACGGCCTGTACGCGCCCGTAGAGGGGATCGATGCGGACCCGGTGGAGGCTGCTGCGGCCGCCGGCGCCTTCCTTCGCCCAGGCGAAGCGGATGCCCTCGCCGCCGCAGCCAGGTTCCGCCAGGCCCGCACCGCCCTGCAGGCCGAGCAGGTGGAGCGCCTGGCCAAGGCCCTGCCGCTGCCCCAGCTGCACCTGCCTTTCCTCTTCACCACGGAGCTGGGGCTGACCGAGGTCGATGTCCTGGCCGCAGCTTTGGCCGACGGCGTGCGGAGGCTGCCCGGATGAGCGAGCCCGGAGCACGACCGGGATCCGAGCGGGAAGCGGTCGGCGCCATGGGGGCGCTGGTCGGGCGCACCGTGGTGGTGTGCTGCGGATCGGGCGGGGTGGGCAAGACCACCACGGCCGCCGCCCTGGCCGTGGAGGGCGCCCGCCGGGGCCGGCGGGCGTGCGTCGTCACCATCGACCCGGCCAAGCGCCTGGCCGACGCCCTCGGCCTGGACGCGCTCACCAACACGCCGGCCCGGGTGGAGGGGGACTGGCCCGGCGAGCTGTGGGCCCTGATGCTCGACACCAAGACCACCTTCGACGACCTGGTCGCCCGCCATGCGGCCACGCCCGAACAGGCCGAAGGAATCCTGCGCAACCGCCTCTACCGGAACATCGCCGGCGCCCTGTCGGGCACCCAGGAGTACATGGCGATGGAGAAGCTGCACGAGCTATACGACGAGGGTCGCTTCGAGCTGATCGTCGTCGACACCCCGCCCACCCGCAACGCCCTCGACTTCCTCGACGCTCCGCGCCGTCTCACCCGCTTCCTGGACAACCGGCTCTTCCGGCTTCTGGTGACACCCACCCGCGCCTACCTGAAGGCGATGAGCGTGGCCACCCAGGCCTTCCTGCGGACGGTGAGCCGGGTGGTGGGGTCCGAGGTCGTCTCCGATGCCGTGGCCTTTTTCCAGGCCTTCGAGGGCATGGAGGATGGCTTCCGGGAGCGGGCCCAGCGGGTGCAGGAGCTGCTGGCGGGCGACGAGACGGCGTTCGTGGTGGTGGCCTCCCCCCGCCGCGATGCGGTGGCCGAGGCCGACTTCTTCGCCGGCAAGCTGGCCGACTCCGGCATCGGCGTCGACGCCCTCGTCGTCAACCGCCTGCATCCCCGCTTCGGTGGGACCGGCCTGGCGGAGAGCGCGGCGGCGCTCTCGGCGCGGGCGGCCTCGTTGGCGGGCACCCCGCTCGGCCCCCTCTACGCCAACCTGGCCCAGTTCCGGCAGGTCTCCGAGCGCGAGGAGTCCCATTTCGCCGATCTGGCCGGCCGGGTCGAGCCGGCGCCGGTCATCCGGGTGCCCTTCCTTGCCGGCGACGTGCACGACGTCGCCGGCTTGGTGCGGGTGGGAGAACACCTCTTCGCCGGCCGGGACGGGACGCCGGGCGCCGCCTGGTAGCGCGGCCGCTGTCAGCAGACGCTCCGGTGGACGGGAGCTTTCGCCCTCATCCGGTGGCCAGGCGGCCCGGCCGCCGGCCGCCGGCCGTCCGGCCCGGCCGGCGGGCGCTGAGGGCCTGGCTCGTCAGCCCGCCTGGGTGGGCTGCTGGAGGGCGGCGGCCGCCTCTTCAACCGTCTCGGCGACGGTGACGATGCGGTCGAAGCCGGTGGTGCGCAGCAGGCGGGTCAGGGTGGGGCGGTTGCACGCCACCGCCACCTCGCCGCCCAGTTCCCGGGCGCGGCGGATGCCGCCGATGAGGGCGCCGAGGCCGGCCGAGTCGACGAAGGGCACGCCTGACATGTCGATCAGGAGGCGGGGATTGCTGGCAAGTTCTGCTAGCGCCTGGCGGAATTGGCTCACCGTGAAGGCGTCCAGCTCGCCGATAGGCCGACAGATGATGTACCCGTCTGCCTGCTCGGTCTTGATGTCGAGCAACGTCGTCCTCCTGAGGTGCAGCCGGTGTCGGCGACCCGGCGCACGGCCCGGCGGTGCCAGAGATGCTACCCCGCGCCGGACAGAGTTACCCTTCACCGATGCTCGATGTCGTAGTCGCAAGCGACGAGGCCTGGGTGCGCGAAGAAGTGCGGGCGGTGCTGTCGGGCCGGCCGGACATCACCGTCCACGAGGTCACCACCGGCGTGTCCGTGCTGCCGGCGGTGCACGAGTACGAGCCGGAGCTGGTGATCGTCGATCTCCAGATCGGCAGCATGGGCGGCATGGCGGCCTGCATGAACCTCCGCTTGGAGGAGAGCGCCGACCGCATCGACCACACGCCGGTTCTCATGCTCCTCGACCGCCGGCCCGACGTCTTCCTCGCCCGCCGCGCCGGCGCCGAGGGCTGGGTCATCAAGCCGCTCGACCCGATCCGGCTGCGCAAGGCCGTGAACGCCCTTCTCGACGGTGGCACGTACCACGACCAGTCCTACCTGCCGGCCGCCATCGCCTGATCTTTCGCCTCCATGGCGCAGGACTGGCCGGGCTACGCTCGACCGCACGGGAAGTAGCGCAGCTTGGTTAGCGCGCAGCGTTCGGGACGCTGAGGTCGCGGGTTCGAATCCCGCCTTCCCGACCACGAAGG
>JAHFUS010000042.1 GCA_023264975.1 Actinomycetes bacterium
CTAGGAGGTAGAGGCGACGCCTGCTGTGGCGCTCGACTACGTCATCCCGGGCGACGCTTCACCGCCGCCTTGGCCTTGGCCGGCGCCACGACTGGCTCGGCCAGGGCCTCCTCCACGTCGATGTCGCCCGGCTGGACCATGTTCTGGTCGAGCACCCGGATCACGTCGTCGCGGAAAAAGTTGTACTGGCGGGTCCCCGGCAGCCGGCTGGCCTTGAGTCGGCCGTCGAGGGCCATGGACAACACTGTGCGGGCCCCGATGTGCAACAACTCGCCTACCTGGGCGGTGGTGAGCACCGGTGGGTACTGCTCCCGGATGGCTTCGTACAGGTCGTCGTCAGGGGGAGTGACCACGCTCGCAGTGTAGGCCGTGTACCTCTAGCAAGCGAAGATCAACTTCCGATGACGTGGCTTCGCGCCAGAGCCACCTCGATCACATCAGAGGGTGCTTGCCTGGGCAAGGTGAGCCCGTTGGATCCGGGACGTTCTTCCCTGCTGCCGCCGCCACGTTCTCGGCCAGGAAGTGCGGCAGCGCCAGCCAGGGCCGGTGCGAACGCTGCGTTCGAGAACGCCTGAGTCGGTGCTTCCGATCGCTCTTGTAACATGCAACAAACGTTAGTAATCGTCTACGAGCGTCGTGGCATCGTCCGAAGGCCCTCTTGGTAGCTCCCGCCGCAAGGTCGGTGCCCGGACCGGGCGGCCCTGATTGCCGCCGCCAGCGGTGTGTCCGGAGCGTTCTTCCATCTCGACCATTCGGCCGCGGGTTGGCCTGGCCGGGCCGTTCGTCGCTGGCCTGGTCGAACGCCGCGGCCGTTTGCTGCCCGAGAACTGGGCCCGAGGTCCTCGAGCGTGCGCCGCCGACAGCCGCGCGGAGGAGTGTGAGCGCGAGTTCTGAGCGCCCGACGCCGAGGCGGCGGCCGCAGGCCGGCGCCGCTTCCTACAGCCGCTCCGAGGGAGTTTGGACGAAGCGGCGTAGTCTGTAGTGGATCGGTTCTTGGGTGTCCAGGTGATCTTGCGGTCAGGGCGCGTGGGGTTAGAAGGGCGCGCGGAGTAGCGGTGACGGCGGTCGCCTCGGAGGCGCCGCGGGCGGGGTTTGTCGTGGCGGTGAACGGCCTCCGTGGCCTTCCAGACGCGTCAGCCCGACGTGGATCGGTGAACCGCCACTCTGTAGTTCGCGGGTCGAAACCGCATGTCGGGTCATTCGCAGGGAGTTGCGCTGCCAGCCGAGAACGGCGTCGTTGATGGTGGTCTCAGGGCCCCAGTCCAACACCACGTCGCCGTCGCCGTCCTCGGCGACCAGGCGGGCGAGCTCCCGTTCCGCCTGGCGCTTCCCGCCGTGGAAACGGGCATGCCGGTGGTGGACCTTCCCGGTCGCGTCACGGCCCAGGTAGACCCGCAGCTCCCACACAGGCTAGCCCACCCCGGAAACAAAGCGTCGGAAATGGCCTCTGAGCTGCATGTTTATCGTGGGCCCGGCTGGGATCGAACCAGCGACCGAGGGATTATGAGTCCCCTGCTCTGACCACTGAGCTACGAGCCCCGGACCGGCCGGTCTTGCTGGGACCGCCCGAGGCTACCTACCAGGGCGGTAGCGGAGCCGGCCGGCGCACCTCGCTGCGCAGCCACAGGGCTATGCCCACCAGGACGAAGGCGATCAGCCCGGCCGCCACCGAAGCAAGTGCACCGACGTCGACGCGGGCCGAGGCCTCCATGCCGAGCTCCATGGTGTCGTCGCCGCCGCCGATGACTTCGTCGGAGGTGTAGGGAAGCTCTGCCCCAAACCCAGGGTCACCTTCGCCGAGGTCGGCGTCGTCGACCCGACCGGCCGGCGCTGCGGTCGCAGCACCGGATTGCTTGACTGCGGTCTTCGCCGTCCTGACGGGGGTGCTCGGCGGAATGGGCGGCGGCTTGTAGGGCGTAGTGCGACTGGGTGCCGCCGCCGTCGGGAGCGGGATGATGCCGGAACCCGGCGTCGCCGGCGCAGGCAGGAGGTGCTCCGTCGAAACGAGATTCTGCAGGAGGGTCGACGTGGTGGTGGAAGGGTCCGTCGGCTCCACCGTGAGGGGCGGTAGCTCCGGCAGCTGCGCCTCGACGGGCGCCCCGAGCATGGCCGCGCCGACGACCACCGCGACGGCTGCGCCGCCGAGTCTGCGGAGCACCCGAACCACTCTTTTGCCTCCGGGTGCGAGGCCTGCGTCGTGACGTCTCATCGGCACTGTCGGCGAATTGTAGGCAAGCTTTCTCATCTTCCCAAAGCGGGCGCAACGAGTTGTCGCCGCCACGGCGATGGCTCGGTTGCCGCCCGCCCCACCCGCTCGGGGTCCGGCTGCACGCCGGCAGCCATGGCCCGGTGCACGAGGTGGGAGGCCACCACCGCCAGTTCCTCTGCTCCCCTCGCCACCGACGCGTGCACGGCAGGGGCGGAAGTGATCACCAGCCACATCGGCGTACGCTTGGCCAGGAAGCGCAGCGGCCCCGCCCGGCGAGCCACCCTGGTGGCCAGCGCCGCCCCGGTCGCGCCGCCTAGCAACTGCGAACGGGACTGCTCCTCGAGGGCGTCCAACAAGTCGGGCCGCTCCGCCACCGGCCGAGGGTGACTCACCGCCCTGGTGGGACTCGGCGTGCCAGTGCCCTGCCCGGCGGTTCCAGCACATCGCCGACGGTGGACAGCGACACCGTCCCCGCCTGCGCCGCTGCCCCGATCGCCGTGCGCACAACGGCCCGGATGGCGGCGGCACCACCGTCGTCGGCCGCCTTCTCGGTTACCAACGCCTCGGCGATCCCGGCCGCGTCGACGCGAGCAGGAAGCTCGGGCTCCGGGTGCGCCACGTCCATGGCGGATGACGTACCCAGCAACGGCCCGAACACGCCACCGCCATCGGGCACGGGCCAGAGCCTTGTCAGCCCGCTGCCGCACTGGCGCCGCCCTGGTCGCCGCGCAGGCGCTTCACGTAACGCCGTTGCTCGACGGAGCCACATGCCGATGTCGTGCTCGCGGATGACAGCCGCCCAGGCGCCCAGCCGCTCACGCCGCTCGCTGCGCTCATGGTGAGAGCGCGCTGGAGGGTCTCGGCCTGCTGGCGGATGTCGAATGGGTGCAGGGTGATGGCGAACCGCCCAGCTCCCCGTGGGCACCGGTGTCCTCCGACAACGCCAGCACGCCGTCATGCTCGTTGACGGACACCGCCTTGGCCACCAGGTCCATGCCGTCGAAGATCGCATTCACGAAAAGGACGTCGAAAAGCTTGTAGGCGGCGACGCCTGGTCCAACACCACGTCGTCCAAGCGGCCGGCCAGGCCCGACAGGGCGGTGACGAGGCCGCCACCGCCTCGCTTGGTGGTGCGGCCGCCGTCGCTGCGGCCGTGCTCCACCGGCCTGCGGTTCGACACGAGGATGACGGGGATGGCGCGCTCGTCGTCGTCCACTGTCTCCCTGGTCATGGCGGGTGCACGCTACCGGTGGCGGAAGGACGCTCCGGACAGGTGGTGGAGGGCGATGGCGGCAGCCGTGGCCACGTTGAGCGAGTCGACGGCCCGGGCCATAGGGATCCGAACCCGCTGGTCGGATGCCGCCAGTGCGGCCTCCGAAAGACCGAGGCCCTCGGCGCCTACGAGCAGCGCCTGTCGGGGCTGCCACTCGATGTCGTGGAGATCGGCGGCGTCGGCCGCAGGGGTGAGGGCCAGCACCTCGAACCCCCGTTGTCGAAGGTCGGCCAGCAGCCCCGGCCAGGGTGATGCCACGGCGAACGGTACGTGGAGGACATGGCCCATCGAGACGCGGATCGAGCGTCGATAGAGCGGATCGGCCGACCTGGGGTCGAGCAGCACGCCGCCGGCCCCGAACGCGGCCGCATTGCGGAACAGGGCGCCCAGGTTCTCGTGGTCGTTGATCCCCTCGGTGACCACCAGCAACTGCGCGGCGTCGGCGACCGCTCCGGCATCGGGCAGAGCGTCCCGGTGGGCCGACGCGATGGCGCCGCGGTGGAGGGGGAAGCCGGACACCAGGTTCACCACCTCCTGGGGCGCCACGTAGACCGGCACGTCGATGCCGGCGAGGTCGGGCCCAAGGGCTGCGAACCGCTGCGGTGTTAGGAGCAACGAGCGGACTCGGTAGCGCGACCGGAGCAGTTGGCGCACGACGCCCACGCCCTCGGCGATGAAGAAGGCACCGTCGCCGTCGCCCGCGTGCTCGCGGCGCCGGCGAAGGTCGGGGTCGGTCAGCCCGATGTAGTCCGACACCCGGTCGTCAGCCGGGTCCTCTATGGGGATGACGTGTGCCACCGCAGGATTGTGGCCGCGATGGCGGCGCAAGCCGGCCTCGGTCCCGCCCGCCGGTCTCGACCCATCCTTGACCGGCCCCTAGCGCGCCGGCCCGGCGGAAAGACCAGTGGACGTGTCCCTCGCGCCGAGGTTTCGGACCAGACGCTGCCGTGCGCTGCTGACACCCGAAGTCAGGCTGATCGTCATGGAAGGTCTTCTCAAGGGGCATGAACCAGTCGGAGCCGCTTGCGGACGTGGTTCTCGGTGCAGAGGACAGTGTGCCGGCGTTACCTCGTGCCGGCGCGTAGGGCTCCGAAACGGGCCGCGTCGTGTGCTGGTCGAGGAGTACGTTGGCTCGCGGACGCGGCTACGAGGTTCCCGGCACCGGGTCGGGAAGCAGCCGGATGGAGGTCCTTGTGCAACGCAGCCATGGCCGACGGCCGGTCCGATCACCTGAGGGGTCGATGGGAAGGACTCGGATCGGTGCCGCCGTCGTGGTGGCGTTGGCGCTGTTCGCGTCCAGCTGCGGTAAGAGCGGCGACAGCAACAGCTCCAGCGGCTCGAGCTCGGGCGAGCTCACGGTCGGCTCCGATATTGCCTATCCGCCTGTGGAGTTCTACAAGGAGGGCACAAAGGAGGTGCAGGGCATCGACTTCGACCTTTGTCAGGCCATCGCCAAGGAGATGGGCCGATCGGGGTGCAAGTTCGTGAACGTCACCTTCGACGGACTGATCCCTGCATTGAAGGCGGAGCGCTTCGACGTCATCTTCTCCGCCATGTCGGATACCGCGGAGCGCCAGAAGGAGATCGACTTCGTCGACTACTTCACCGTCGGTACGTCGATCATCGTCAAGAAGGGCAACCCGGAGAACATCCAGGGGCTCGACGACCTGTGCGGCAGGACGATCGGCGTCCAGCGCGGCACGACGCAGGAAGAGGTCGCCAACACGCAGAAGGAGAGGTGCAAGTCCTCGGGCAAGGATCTGGACACCCTGACGTTCGATACCGATGTCGACGCGCAGCAGGCCCTCCGGGCCGATCGCTCGGTTGCCGACATGAACGACTTCCCGGTTGCCGCCTACGTCGCCCAGCAGACCGGTGACTTCGAGGTCGTGGGGGAGCAGATCGAGGCGGGGCCTTACGGCGCCGGCGTCCGAAAGAAGGACACGGCGCTGCGCGACTCGCTCCAAAAGGCCCTGCAAGCGGTGATCGCCAGCGGCGAGTACGACGCGGTGCTCGCCAAGTGGAATGTCGAGAAGGGCGCGCTGAAGACCGCTGCGATCAACGGCGGATCGTAGATACCGTGGGGGTGGCGGCGTCGGACGGCAAGGCAGAGCCGGTGCCCGACGTCGTCAAGGCGATCCCGGTCCGCCACCCGTGGCGGTGGGTGTCGGCCGTGACCGTCGCCCTCGTCGCGGCGTGGATCCTCAAAGGGATGCTCGGCGTCGTCGACCCGTCAACGATCAGGAGGTACCAGCTCAACGGGCTGATCATGAAGGGTCTGCTGCTGACCGTCGAGATCTCGGTGCTCGCCCAGGTGATCGGGATAGTGCTCGGCGTCATCCTCGCCGTCATGCGCCTGTCGAAGAACCCCGTCACGTCCACGAGCGCCTGGATCTACATCTGGCTGTTCCGCGGCACCCCCGTGCTCGTCCAGCTGCTGTTCTGGTTCGCTGCCGTACCACTGGCGTTCAAGACGTTCAGCATCGGGATCCCATTCACCAACGTCATCTTCTACGAGGAGCCGATGGCGCAGTTCATGACGCCGTTCGTCGTCGCCCTCCTCGGTCTCGGGCTCAACGAGGGTGCCTATATGGCCGAGATCGTCCGGGCCGGTATCCTGTCGGTCGACGATGGGCAGGTCGAGGCGGCGCAAGCGCTCGGGATGACGCCAGTTCTGACGATGCGGCGGATCGTGCTCCCGCAGGCGATGCGCGTCATCATCCCGCCCACGGGCAACGAGTTCATCTCGATGCTGAAGACGTCGTCGCTCGCGTCCGTGGTCCTCCTCGAGGAGCTGCTGCGCAACGCGCAGGGGATTTACCAGACCAACTTGAAGAACCTCGAGCTCCTCATTGTCGCCAGCATCTGGTACCTCGTCCTCACCACCGTGGCCAGCGTGGGGCAGTACTACCTGGAGCGGCGCTTCGCCCGCGGAGCAGCGCGCGAGCTGCCGCAGACGCCCGTGCAGAGGCTCCGCCGCAACCTGACGTTCCGTCGGCGCGCTCAGGTGGAGGAGTAGTCCGTGCCCGGCTCGCAGCCACTGGTGCGGGCTGAGACAGTGCACAAGCGGTTCGGTCTCCTGCCGGTGCTCAAGGGCATAACGATGGAGGTCGAGCGCGGCGAGGTAATGGTGATCATCGGACCTTCGGGGTCGGGGAAGTCCACCTTCCTGCGCTGCATCAACCATCTGGAGAAGATCGACGCCGGGCGCATCTGGGTCGATGGCGTCCTCGTGGGCTATCGCGAGGCGAACGGCAGGATCCATGAGCTGCGCGAGCGCGAGGTGGCCGCAAGGCGCGCGGAGATCGGGATGGTCTTCCAGCGGTTCAACCTCTTCCCGCACATGACGGCGCTCGAGAACGTCACCTCGGCGCCCGTGTGGGTGAAGGGGATGCGGCGGGACGAGGCGGGCGCTCTCGCTCGCGAGCTGCTTGAGACGGTCGGGCTCGGCGACAAGCTACGGGCGTACCCATCGCAGCTCTCCGGCGGGCAGCAGCAGCGCGTGGCAATCGCTCGTGCCCTCGCTATGGACCCGAAGCTCATGCTCTTCGACGAGCCGACGAGCGCCCTCGATCCCGAACTCGTGGGTGACGTGCTCGACGTGATGAAGGACCTTGCGCGCCAGGGAATGACGATGGTCGTCGTCACGCACGAGATGGGATTCGCCCGGGAGGTGGGCGACAAGCTGGCCTTCATGGACGGGGGTGTCGTTGTGGAGCACGGCCCGCCTCGGGACGTACTCGGCGCTCCGCGTCACGAGCGCACACGCTCGTTCCTCTCGAAGGTGCTCTGATGCATGGACCGCTGTCGCGTCGAGACCTTGACGCCCAACCAGACCGGGCTTCGGCCGTTGGCATGACCTCGTCCGGCATCACCGTGGAGGTCCAGGCCGCCGCCCTCACGGCGGAGGCCTCATCCAGGACACGCTGGCCGTCGACCGGGCCAAACGCGGCGGTCGCCGGCCTGGCCGCGGGCGGCACCCGGGCGTGCTGCGCCTGGTCCGCGCCGGCACCGCCGCGGGGGAGGCGCACCAACGGCCGGTCGAGGTAGTGGGCGAGCTCGGCTCCGACCGCCTGGCCGTCCCGGTGCTGCTCGGTCGCGGCGTCTCGGCGTCCATCCGTACCACCTGCCCGGCGGCCGTGATGCGATCGCCAGCCAGAGACCCGGTCACCCAGCCGGCGCCGTCGATGTCGGCGTTGGCCCGACGGGTCGGCCAACACCGCAAACACAGCCCTCGGGGGTGGCCTCGATCGTCGTTGACGCGCTCACGCGCTCGGTCTCCATGCCGGTGCGACGGTACGCCGAGCCCGAACTCGTCGCCGTACGGGAGACGAGCAGGTCGAGGATCGAACGTGTGGCATCACCCGGCTGGTGCCCGCACTCCTGTCCCGCAACGCCGGCTCGATGGCACTGTTGAGGGTGCCCACCGAACGCGGTGCTGCCCCTCGCGAGCGCGACGGATCGACGCTCGGCTGCACCGCGACCGGCCCCCGACTGTCACAGAACGCGCTGACTTGTCGACGTGGAGATCACCCCGAGGTGCCGGTCGGGGCCCTGGAAACGACCCAGCGGAATACCCGTGTAACGGCACCGTTGGGGCGCGAGGTAACGCTCAGCAAGTCGGTCGAGCAGGCGAGGGGCGCCAAGTTGCGCACCGCGGCTGCGGCCACGCCGGGCACCTGCGCCCGGCGGTGTCCCAGATCGGCGGGATGGGAGCAGCGGTAGAACGGATCGCCCGATAGCAGCGCCGTGGGTCCAGGGGGCGAGGGTCCGTGCTCCTACGTGCCTACGTGCCTACGTGCCTACGTGCCTACGTGCCTACGTGCCTACGTGCGTGTGGCGATGGCGAGAAAGAGGGGGTAGGTGCGCCCATCGCGAACGATCTGGTGGCATCGCTGGAAGGAGACGTTGGGGAAGCCGGCCTTGCGCAGGTCGTTGGCCAGCGCATCGTGATCGAACCCGTGGTGGCCGTCGAAGCCGTCTCCGTGGAATGTTCCATCCTCTTCGTCGAGGTCGGCGATCGCCAGGCGACCGCCCTCGGCGAGCAAGGTGGCGAAATTCGACAACACCGGCTCCAGTCGGGAGAGGTGGTGCAGTGCCAGGACCGTGACGATGAGGTCGAACCGCTCCTCCGACGCGGGCAGCGGCGCCGACGCGAGATCAAGATCCCAGACTCGGGCGTGCGCGATCACACCTGCTGCGACCTTGCCCTCCATCACCTTGCGCATGCCGGCCGAGGTGTCCGCCACCGTGACCGGGCCGACCGTGTCACACAGCGCCTGCGACACCAGGCCGGTCCCGGCGCCGTACTCGAAAAGGCGAACCGACGGGCCGAGTGGCACCGAGTCGCGAATTGCAGCGGCTACCACCCGGGCACGCTCGACGTGGGCAGGGTCGTCGTCCCAAGTGGCCGCTCGCTCGTCGAATCTGTTCACAGGGTCCATGCCGACATTGTTCACCGGGCGACCGGCCACTGGTGCTCCATCGGCGTATAGCGTCACGCCATGCCTCGCACCGATAGGGCGTCGCGGGTGATCATCACCGCGAAAATCACGCCTCGCGGCTCGCTCCTCCCTGAGGAACCTCGCCGATCACCGCTAGCTAGCGATGGCTGCCTTCCCGCCGGATCGGCGCCTTCTCAGTCGATGCGGGACGGCGCGACGCTGTCGGGATGCTGGTGATCGACGCGGCCAACGTGATCGGGTCTCGGCCAACCGGCTGGTGGCGCGATCGGCCAGGCGCGACACGACTCTTCACGGAACGAGTGCGGGCAACGGTGGCCGCTGGATGGCTGGATCCGCCCGTGACCGTCGTGCTCGAGGGCCGAGCCCGGGCGGGAGCCGACGAGTCGGAGGTGGACGGCGTCGAGGTTGTGCACGCGCCCAGTGAGGGCGACGACACGATCGCCGCCATCGCCGAGGCCCACCTCGGGGTGATCGTGGTCACGGCCGACCGTGAACTGGCCGAACGGGTCCGAGCCGCCAACGCCGAGGTCGTCGGGCCGAGCTGGCTGCTCGACCAGCTCCTGGACTGACCTACACAGACCAACCAGGGGCCGTGGCCTGACAGGGGCACACCAGCGCCGGCATCGGTCCGTGGTTGCTCACACATCTCGGAGGGAGCAACTACCGGCGAGTTCTAGCCCAACGTCAGTCCGCGACCGAACCATTCCGTCGCCCAGTCCGGCTCGCCGTCGTGGACCTCGACGAGCACGCGGCTTGGATCACGCCGGCCCATCTGTTCCTCGGAGTTCGCGTCGAGCGGGTCGCAATACTCGGGAAGCACCGAGGTCCGGGTCGCCTTCGCCTCGAACCAGAACGAGCCGCCGGAGTCGACGTACACGACCACTTCCTCGACCTCGCCCTCGGGATCGGACCAGCCATCGCGGCCCTCGAAGTAGGCATTCGTCGCTTCCATGGCCGTGTCGAAGAGGCGAGGCACGAGGAGGTCCGATGTCCCGTGGTAGTTCCCGACCTTGACGGTCCCGTCGCCGAAGCGGACTAGCGCGATGCCGCTGCTCATCGCTGCCGACCGGCCGGACTCTGCGCTCGACGAATTCCGTCGAGTCGATGATCGAGATCTGCCGGGCCACTCGACCAACATGAGGCGCTGCGAGACGGCCAGATGGCGCTGCGGTGGTGTGCGGCCGGGATGGGCGAGGCGACCAAGCGGTTCCAGCGTGTCAACGGGTACCTCCACCTTCCCGCACTACGAGA
Organism: Actinomycetes bacterium; assembly: GCA_023264975.1. Lineage (GTDB taxonomy): Bacteria > Actinomycetota > Acidimicrobiia > Acidimicrobiales > JAHFUS01. The sequence continues at coordinate 10,199 of JAHFUS010000042.1, forward strand.
CGCTCTCGTGGTGTTCACGTCCAGGGAACTGTCGCACCCAAATGCGAAGATGCAGAAGGTAGCCGCCTGAATCAGGGGGCCGCCACCGAGGTCATACGGAACTCGGGAGATCCTCGCTGACTGGCGCGGGGAAGCCGGCGGTCACCACGCCGAACGCCAAGTACGAGGCGATCGTCGACCTCATGCTGACGGCGGCGAAGACGGTGGCCGACGCCGCCACCCTGGCGCTCACCCTCGAGGACATCGCGGCCCAGACCTACCTGAAGGCCATCCCCGGCCTGAAGAGCAAGGACGAATTCCATCTGGCCGGCCAGATCCAGGTGGTGGACCAGCAGCACCAGTCGACCCTGCGCTACGCGCTGGGGATTACCCCGTCGGCAGCGGCACCGATGCCGTCACCAAGGACTTCCAGCCCACAGCATGGGGCAAAGGACGTCGGGTGACCACTGGATCGCCGTACGGCTGGCACCATTCCCCTCGCGCCAGCTCATCGAACCTCCAGCGATGCCTTGGTGTGATCCACGCCGTCGGCGGCAGAACGCCACGGCGCCCACGTGCCGCCCGGGCTGCGGATGGACCAGGGGTCGTGCCCGTTCGAACGGCCGGCCAATGTGATCCACTTCCCGCCGAACAGTTCCTGGAGCACCTGGTTGCGCTGGATGATCCCCTCGATGCGCTCGAAGGGTGCCTGGACGACCGCCAGCAGGCGGAACGGGTTGTGCATGCGGCGGTCGCCGACGCCCACCGCCTGCGCGGGGAGGCCGACCTGGAGGTCCCCGCCCTCGCCCAGGACGACGCCGATGCCGCCCACCGGGTTGTGCAGCGTCTTATCCCCCGCGCCGAACTGATCGGGGTCGACCGCCGAGAAGTAGTACTGAGCGGAGATCCACTGGGCCACGACGAGCGGCGCGGTGAGGATCGTCTCCAGTGCGCTGCCGTCGCCGTCGCTCTCGGCGTCGTAGGAGTGCAGGAACACGCGACATGCCAGGTCGAGTCCCGCGGTGATCGAACGGGGTCCGACGACGAAGGCGGCATTGCTGGCGAGCCCCCATTCGGGCCGCACCTGCGCCCAGTCGTGCCCACGGACGCGGACCTTCCCGGCATCTCCCGGGAGGCGCCTGGAGCGCTCGCGCGCGAGCCGTTCACCGGCCAGGGCGACGTCCCGCTCGAATGCCGCGACCAGCCGTTCGTGGGTGTCGGGCACGGCCTCGCGGTCGAGGATGGCTACTTCGTCGGAGACCGTGTCGTGCTGGGCGGCGACGAAGAGCGTGTCGTCGGGCACCTCGATGCCTCGTTCCACGAGGCCGGCACGAACTCCAGGGTCGTTGAGGATGGCCGCGGCCACCCGGGCGCTCGGACCACCGGGGGCGCCGCCGCACGCGCCGCAGTCGTAGGAGGATGCGTGCGGGTTGTTGATGTTGTAGCTGCCGTGCCCGCAGAACACGATGAGCCGGGCGAAACGGGTCAAGCCCATGGTGCGGACGATGGCCTCGCCGAAGGAGACCCGCTCCTCGAGCGTCAAACCGGAGCTGGCGTCGTGTTCCGCCTCGACATCCGGCCGTGTCCGCCCGGGGGCGACTCCGCGCCTCGTCAGTGCTCGCAGGCGACGCACCAGGCCCGGTGCCAGCGTCCTGGCCGCGGCCGCCGGCCCCATGATGTAGCCCGCCGCCTCGGCCAGCGCGAACGGACCGCCGAGGCTCCCTTTGGCGGCGTGGAAGGCCTCGTGCCCTGCGCCGGCGGTTCGCTGCACGGTGAGGTAGCCGAGGGCGCTGTCAGGGACGACCGGCTGCTCGGCGACCTCGTGGTCGGGCGTCACCAGCACCGGGCAGCGCGGCTGGCTCTCCGTCGACCCCAGCGGCCGCCAGCGCATGGGAACGCCGAAGAACCCGGCGAACCCGAGGGTCTCGTAGGGGCCGCAAGCCTGCAGGTGCCGTTGCAGGCCCTCCGAGCGCACGTCGATGCAGAAGGCGGCCTGCACGTCGGGGCGCTCGGTCACCGGGCCGGGGTCCGGGCGGCTCAGCAGTCCCAGCAGACGATCGCGGAAGTTCCCCTCCTGCGCCTCGAGCCACATCGCCTTCCGCACCGGCGGAGGCACCTGCTGCAGGACGCCACGCACGGCGGAGGTGACGACGGGATCGCCGGGGGTGCTGCCGAGCGCGGCGAGCACCGCCGCTGCCCGGTGCTCGAGGAGCTCCTCGGCCAACTGGTCCTCGTCCTCCGGCGGCTGCCCGGCATCGGCGCCGGCTGCGCTATGGGCCGCAGCTGCCGTTGCGGCCACCTGCACGGCGAGCAGGTCCAGGAGGCGAAACGGGGGACGATGGTGGTCGGGCGGAGCCCACTCGTCCTGCCAGCGCGCGTACCCGGCCCAGCCCGGGAGCCGACCGAGGTGGTGGCGAAGCGCGTCGACGCGATCGCCTTCGACACCCAGCGCGTCCAGGGAAGCGGCGAGTGCCTCGACCGGACGGTCAGGCAGTTGCGCCAGCCACTGCATCCCGGTCGGTCCGGCGACGCGCCGGAGCCGCCGGTCGTGTGGCGCGAGCTCCCGCCACGCAAGGAAGAACCCGTCCTCGCGGCGGGGCATGGGCCACGGGACGTGGGCCTCGTCGACGAAGACCGCACACCAGAGGCCCACCAGCTCGCTGACCCTCCGGACGGTCTCGACCTCCGTACGGCCGACCCGATCGCGGCTGGCGTCCCGGGGCTTGTCGTCCGGTCCCAGGAGGAGGTCCAATCGGACGATCTCCGCCGCGTCGACCGTTCGCTCCCCGATCTCGATGCTGAGCGGCGACGCACGCTTCCAGTCGACTTCGATGATGGCGCGCCGGAGGTCCGCGTCGGTGGTGACCCCGCGCGTGTGGGCCTCGCGGAACGCGGCAAGCGTGAGGTGGGTGCGTGCCCGCAACCACCGCCGGGCGACGGCGGTGGCCTCGTCGAAGGGGAGGTGCTGCAGGTTGACGAGGGGATTGACCGCCACGAAGCTGCTCAGCGGCCAGAGCGGAGCGATGATCTCCGCCGCTTTGGAGACATCGGCGAGGAGTTCGGTGTGCCTGGCGGATCGTCCGCCGTCGCCGTCGCTTCGGTTGCTCATGTCGATCGCGTGGTTTGGACGGGCTCGCGGCGCGCCCGTAGGTGGCGGCTTTCCGGCACGGGTGCTACCCCGGTCGAACTGCCCCGGGTCGTCAACCGGGAGGCGAAGGGCGCCGAGGTGAGCACGAGGGCGTACGCCCGGCCGCGCAACCTGCGCATCCGCTCCCCTGGCGTGAACCAGACGACGGCGACGACCAGCGTGATCGCCGCGAGGGTCGCAACGAGGAGAGCGGCGCTGACCGGCTCGGCGACCTCGGCGGGAAGGGCGGGAGCGACGTAGGTCTCCAACGCGGTCAGCCCGCCGATGTAGGCGAACACGCCGGCGACGGCACCGAGTGCCGCGGTGGCGACCGCCGGGACGGGCCGGAACGGCGCCGAGCGCAGCCACCCGTCGACGCCCCGAGCCGCCGTTCCCCACGCGAACACCGTCACGAGCACGGACGCCGCCGTCGACAGGTGCGGGTGGATGACCAGGTACGCGGCCCAAAGGGCCGCAGCCGGTACCAGCAGCGCCACGCCCAGTCGGACGCCCGGGGCGACGGCGCGGGGGGCAGGGCGTTGGCGGTGGCGTTGGCGGGCCGTGACCGAGCCGCCGGCGCCGAGGAACAGCGCTGCCTTGTACATGCCGTGCCCGAGGATGTGGAGCAACGCCGCGGTGGACGCTCCGATGGACACCTGCACTGTCATGAACCCCATCTGCCCTGCCGTGGACCACGCCAGGTTCCCCTTCACGTCGCTGCGCACCAGCATCACGGTCGTCGCGTAACAGGTCGTGACGGCGCCCGCTGCGAAGGCCGCGTGCGTCGCCGTGGCCGACGATCCGAACACCGGAGCGAGTCGCACCAACAGCACGCCGGCGCCGTTGACGACGCCTGCGTGGAGCAGCGCCGACACCGGCGTGGGCGCGGCGATCGTGGCCGGCAGCCACCGGTGCAGTGGCACGAGAGCGGACCGCGAGATGCTGGCGACGGTGAGGAGCACGGCGACCACCGGCAACACGCTCCAACCGAGCACCGGGATCGACGCGTGCGCCAGCTCCTCGGCGGCCGCGGCCGGCGAGCGGAGGTCGATCTCGCCGACGGAGACGACGGCGAGAAGCGTGGCCGCCAGCAGGGCGCCGTCCCCCACCTGGAGGTTGCGCCGGGTCCGCCGGGCCGAACGCGGCGCCGGTAGCCAGGTGGCCCGGTGGGCCACCAGCGCAGCCAACGCGACGCCGGCCACAATCCAGGCGGCGCACAGCAGGCCGAGGGTGGCGGCGAATGCCACCGAGGTCGTCGTCGCTGTCAGCAGCGAGGCCAGTACGAAGAAGCGGCGCCCCCGAAGATCCCCCTGCAGGTTCCTGCTGGCGAAGGACTGGACGACCAGGCCGACGCCGGTGGTGAGCAACCCCAACAGAGTGGTGACGCGAGAGGCATGCAGGCCGACGAGCGCGTTGCCATCGCCCCCCTCGACGACGGCTGCGACCGGTCCGTCCACAGCCACCACGACCGCCACGACGACCGCCACGGCGAACGCGGCAGAGGCCGCTCGTACCGCCCATCGGGAGGACCGCTCTCCGACCGCCACCGTGGGGGTCGACCACCCTGCGGGGCGCGCGGCGGCGATCGCCGCGGCGGCGATGGCCGGCAGCGCGGGGACGGCGATCACCAGCAGCTGGCGTGCCGTCATCTCGACCGAGGCCCCCTACGGAACAGATGCTGGTGTGAGGGCCGCCCGATCACGGCGTGGCCCGGTGGCCGCCTGGCCCCGAGAGGCGGGAGATGTCGACCGCCACACCCAGCGCCCCCGCAGAGCGCGCTGCGCCGATGTCACCGGGCTCCAGCCCGCCCTGCGCGTAGACGGGCAACGGGCTGACCGCGACCAGCGCCTGCAGGCCGTCCCAACCCAGCGCCTGGTCCGCGGGGTGCGAAGCCGTGGGCAGAACCGGTGACACGAGGACGACGTCGGCACCCAGTGCACTAGCGCGCTCGAGGTCCTGTGCGTTGTGCGCTGACACCGCCCACAGTTGCGTCGGCGGCCGCTCCACCAGGCCGGCCAGCGCGGCGGCGCTGCTGTGCAGCCCGCAGGCACCGGCCTGGCGCGCCTCCAGCGCCGTCCCGGACAGCAGGAGGCGCAGCCCGGTCCCCCGCCTGAGCTCCCGCAGCCGGCGGACGAGCTGGACGCGCTGGCCAGGCGCGAGCGCCAGTGTTCGCACGATCAGGAGCCGCAGACCGCCGGCCACCAACGACGGAATCTTTGCCAGCAGCTCGTCAGCGGCGCCCGGCGCGCGGTTCACCCGCGCGACCGTCACCAGCTCGGGGAGCGCCAGCGTCGCAAAGGCGAGCTCGTTGCTCGGCAGCAGTGGCCCCACCGCCGGACGGGCGGGGTCCACCCATACCAGCTGCTGACCTTCCCTGCCCTTCGGCTCGCCCGACCACCGGCGAACGTTGAACCAGTGCAACCGCACCCGCTTGGCGGGGAAGTCGTGCTCGTAGACCCGCCAGGGCACGAGTTCGAGGGCGCGGACGCCGACCTCCTCGAACAGCTCGCGCGCGGCGGCCTGGCCCGCGCTCTCACCCGGTTCGACCTGGCCCCCGGGAAGCTCCCAGAAGCCCGCCGCGTCCTTGCCGGCCCTGCGCTGTGCCAGCAACACGCGCCCGTCGGGCGAGCGGAGAACACCGACCGCCACGTCGACGACGGGACGACCGCCGAGGGGCAGACGGTGGGAAGGCAGCATCAGTCCGGCCAGACGCGTTCCGAGTGCAGCGCACGAGATCGCATCGGCGACTGCTTCGTCGCCCGATCCTCAGGGTCCAATTGCCGGATCTCAGTCGGAGGGGCCGAGGCTTGACGGGCATCGCCCTTCGCAGCTTCCTGGGCGACGGGTGCGCCGGCGGGGCTGGGCAGGTCGGTGCCCTCGTTGGTGGGTACGGGCGGCGGGCCCGCCACGACGGGCACGTCCGGGGCCGTCCTCGTCGGCCCCTTGCTCGCAGGGGTGGCCGCGCGGCGTTTCGCGGGCGTCATGTCACGCCTGCGTCGACGGTGGCAAGTGCCTGGGCGCGGGCGGCGAACTCCCGTGCCTCCGCGCCCACGGCTGCTCCATCCGAGCCATACACCTTGACGTTGACGGTTGTCCGGCTGAAGCTCAGATCCGGATAGAGCCCGGTCTCCAGCGACAGGCCCGCGAGCCGTTCGAGGAAGGCTTGTGCCTCGGGGTAGGCGGCGAACTCGAAGCGGCGGTAAAGCGACGACGGTCTCTCAACCTCCGTCCAGCCGTCCGGCCCTGGCGATTTCGTGGTCATCTGGTTCTCCTAGTCGATGAATGGGAATCCGCAACGCCAGCCTGACTGGCTGGCGTTGCGGGCGCCCCGGAGCACCGCGGCGGAGCGAATGGCCATCTGAAGCACGCCTACGAGGGTGCGACCTGGGTTTCGTGGGCACCGGCGGGAAGGATCTGCTCCACCTCGCTGTGCGGCCGGGCGATGATGTGCGCGGCAGCCAGGCCGTCGCCCACGCGCTCGCACGCGTCGGCACCGGCACGGACGGCCGCGTTGACGGCGCCCGTCTCGCCACGGACCAGCACGGTGACGTAACCACCGCCGACGAACTGGCGGCCGATGAGCCGCACCTCCGACGCCTTCGTCATCGCGTCGGCAGCCTCGATCGCAGGGACGAGGCCCCGGGTCTCGATCATGCCCAGGGCAATGCCCGGGATATTTCCATTGTTGGTGGCCATGCTTCTTCCTCCGTATTTGAGTTGAGGTATTTGAGTTGAGGTCGGGGTGGTACAGGGGCGGTGTTGGACCGAGTCAGTCGCGCCAGCGCTCCTCGCTCCAGTCGTCGATTATCCCGCCGATGGTCAGGTCTGTGGTGATGTTGAAATCGCCGGTGGCATGGCGGGCCGCCGAGGTGCTGATGGTGATGACGAAGTCGCCCGGCTTTGCACCGACCGGGTCGAGCGCCACCTCGAGGTCGCCGCCACCGTCCTCGACCACCCGCAGCGACTTGTTTTGGAGCGTGGGGACCCGACTGGTGGCGACGAGGTCGCCCACGATGCGGTGGATGTTCATCGTCGAGCCTCACCGGGCGTCGACGCGACGGCCGAGTCCACGACCACCAGCTCCGGCTCGGACTCCTCGGAGCGCTCTCCCGGGCTCTCCTCGTCCCAGTAGTCGATGATACCGACGATGGTCAGGTCGCTCGGGTAGTCCTTGTGGCCGGCGGCTTCGCGCGCCGCCGAGCTGCCACAGGCGATCACCCAGTCGCCGGGCTTGCAGCCGACGGGGTCGACCGCCACCTGCTTGCCTCCCTTCCGGTCCTGGACGACCAGCAGCCGGTGGAGCTCGAGGCCGGGGATGCGAGCGGTGGCGACCAGCGTGCTTTCGACGCAGAAGATCTTCATCGCTGTGCCGCCTTCTGTCGCGTTCCGGATCGCGAGAACGGCTGGCCGTCGCCCTCCGCCTCCACCACTTCGAGGCGCGACCCACCCCGCGCCCGCACGACCCCTTGGGTGACGAGGCCAGCAGGGCCGGCCGCACCCGCATACCGGGTCTCGATCGCCGCGGTGAGGCGGCGAGCGCGTTCTTGCGCCCTGGCGCAGGCGCCCGGGATGCGCTCGTCGTAGGCGACGTGCACGAGCACCGGGACCGCAAGCCCATGCGGTGCGTTCGTCCGCCCGAGGACCGCTATGCCGATGTCGAGATCGACGGCACCTTCTTCGAGCGTGCCCATTTGCGCTTGGAACGTAAGGTTGCGCAGCTGAACATCGTCGATGGCATCGCCGGCCACGACCAGCTTCTCGGCGTGGCCTGAATCTGCGTACCTTCCGCCGTTCCAACCGACAACCGCGTCGACCTGGCCGATGTTGTTCTTCAGCAGGTAGCCGCAGAGCCAGCGCATGCCCTCGGTCGCGACGTCGGCCGCGTCCACGCCGGCGCAGTCGGCGACGGCGTGGCGGATGAACTCCTTGGCCGCCTCACGCTCGAGGCTCGCAGTCTGCTCGTAGAGCGTGGCGCTGGACACGAAGCGGTCCACGGCGGTCTCACCGCCGGCGTCGGGAACGTGGACCCGGATGGCGTCGGTGTCCGTGTCCACCCCGACGAGCAGCGTGTCCACGCCCGCCCCGCAGCAGTGGGTGCACTCGACGGCACCCGCGAACTCCTGGAGCCGCGCCAGCAGGCCGGTCGCGGCGCGCGCCTCGTCACTGCCGAACGCCGCACAGCCCTGGTGGCGTGGGTCGACGCTGCTGAAGTGGTAGAGCCCGATCTTCAGGTAGCGCGTGGGCTCGCTGGCGTCGTTCGGCCAACCCTCGCGCCAGCGTCGCAGCTCCAGCGCTTCCCAGCGGTGCAGAGCGTCCTCGACGTCGAACATCGCGCCGGCATACGCGTCGCGCCACACCACGACGGCGGGCGGCACCCGCAGGATGAAGTCCACCGCCCCAGCGAGGCGCCCGTCGGCGCAGGCGGTGATGTCGACTGCGTGGAATCCGAATCGCCGGATCAACACCTCGTTGCTCTCGCCCTCGTCGAGCAGCAACGCGAGGTTCCGGTCGAACTCGCGCTCCACCAAGTTCCGGAAGGTGGCGAGAACGCAGCGGGCGTGGATGCAACCGAGGTCCAGCGGTGCGCTCCAGGACGACTCGAGCTCAGCCGCCGGGATGTCGACGCCGAGCGAGTTGGCCAGCTCGCGATGCGCCTGCTCGGGGAATCCGTCGTCGAACTGGCGCCGTGCCAGCCGGCGCAGGACCGGTTCGATGAGCGCAAAGGCCGCCCCGATCTCCTCGGCTCGCTGCTTCAGGGCGGCGCTGAGCGCAGGCTCGGCCAGCGGATGCCCGCCCGCCGGCCGGCTCAACGGGAACCCCGTTGTCGGGGCCGGCTGGCCCGGATTCGACGTGACGGTCGCCGCGCTCGGACGCGACCAGGCCGCGCCCTGGTCCCAGGGAGCGAGCGTGCGCCCGTCGGGCTGGAGCAGGGACTTCATCCTTGGGCTCCGCCGGAGACGGTGACCCTGACCCCGTCCTTCGGGCTCCCGCCGACTCGGCCCGTGACATTCGCGCTCTCACCCGGCGATCCGGGCGTGGCCAGGTCCTTGAACCTGGTCGCCCCGGCCCAGCCGTGGGGTCCGCCGCCGCCCTCACTGGGATTGCGCCCGGCCGCGATATAGCCGTCGGTGCCCGTCACCAGGTGGTGGGCCGTCCACGCCGCGGCCGAACCGGTGATCGTCCGACCTTCGATCTCGCCTTCGCCCGTGACCGCCACTGGTTGGCTGGCGTTACGGTTCAGGCGGGGCCGGAACAGGAACTCATTGTTGCCGGTCACCATGCCGTCGCCGACGGCGAAGGACCCGGAGATGCGGCCAGGCACGTTGGAAGCGGGCGGCGCCGCCTTGTCGGTCTCCCACGTGGCAGTGTCGTCGCCCCCCCCGCCTGCCAGGCGCCGCGCCAGTGCCACCGGCACCGAGAAGGCCTGCCAGCGCGCCCCGTCGTCGGCTGCCGGCTCGGCGGGCCGCATGTCGCCGTAGTAGGACGATCCGGTGATGTCGTTCCGGCGGCCCCGCTCGATGCCGGTGACCCCCTTGGCGTACATGGGGAGGTCGCCGGTCACGGCCACACCTTTCGGCCTGGGGTCGAGGCGCTGGGCCGCGGGCTCACCCTCATCGGGCTCGCACCAGCCGAAGATGGTGGATGGCCCCTGGTACGGCGTGCCGGTCAGCTGGCGGCAAGAACCCGGCTCGTCGCCGGTGACGTTGGGGCGGTGCTCCATGCTCGGACCGGTGACGCGCTGGCCCCTCCAGGTCTGCGCCACGGTCACCTTGCCGGCCGTCACCGGGTCCAGACGGGCCCGGTTGAGGTGAGCGGCCGGCGCGGTACCGCCGCCGGTGCCGCCGCATTCGCTGGAGGATGACGAGAGAATCTGGTACTGGTCGCCGGTGATCGGGCGGCAGGCGCCGGCCTCGTTCCCGGTGACGCGCCCGCTGCGACCGACGGCCGTGCCGGTGACGGCCAGCCCGTCGTCGGTGTTCTCCAGCGGGTACCAGGGCCCCTCCCCGGTGGAAGTCCCCATTCCTGGATGCGGCACGAGCCTCGTGCCGACCGCGGTCGCGCCGTGCGGGTCGGCGCGGCGCGGGAACTGCGCCGAACGGTAGGCCCCGTCGCGGCGTGGGGTCAGGTCGTCGTCGAACTTCTGGTCGGCTTCGCCGGTGATGCGGAGGTGCTCGCCGGCCTCGTCACCGGTGATCGGGACGTTGTTACGAACCGTGGTGCCCGAGACGACGAGGCCATGCGGCGTGCGGACCAGCCCGACCTTCGGCCCGGAGCCCATCGAAGGGGCCGACCCGTCGGCTGCGAGGTACTGGGTGCCCGACACCGGGAGCGCGGCGCCGGGCTCATCGCCCGTGACGCCCACGCCCGGACCGATCCGCAGCCCGGTCACCCGCTGGCGGCCCTGGGTGGGCGACACGACGACCTTGGGCGGGTGCGTGACCCGACCCTCTCGCTGCGGCCTGCTGGCCCCCGCGCCGCCGAAGCGGTTCGCCTCGGCACCCCGAGCCCGAGCCTGCTCGCGAACGGAGACGGCTCGGTCGCCATTGGTGGCTTCGGCGGCGGGGGCCGCGCCGAGACCGGCTGCGGCCGCGGTCTGGCCGGCGCCGGCGGTGAGGGCCTGCTGGCCCTGGGACAGCTGGCGGCGGCGCTCCTTGGAGAGGGCGCGGCCGAGGTGGGCAGCGGCCACGCCGTCGGTGGCGCCGGCCGTTCCTCCCGGAGCCCATTGGCTGCCGTTCGATGCGGCTTGACCGTCGGGCGTGGGGGCTGCTCCCGCGCCGTTGCCGTGCCGGTTGTCGGCGGCGGGGGGCGCGCCGAGACCGGCTGCGGCCGCGGTCTGGCCGGCGCCGGCGGTTAGGGCCTGCTTGCCCTGGGACAGCTGGCGGCGGCGCTCCTTGGAGAGGGCGCGGCCGAGGTGGGCGGCGGCTACGCCGTCGGTGGCGCCGGCCGTCGCGGCGGGGGCCGCGCCGAGACCGGCTGCGGCCGCGGTCTGGCCGGCGCCGGCGGTGAGGGCCTGCTGGCCCTGGGACAGCTGGCGGCGGCGCTCCTTGGAGAGGGCGCGGCCGAGGTGGGCAGCGGCCACGCCGTCGGTGGCGCCGGCCGTTCCTCCCGGAGCCCATTGGCTGCCGTTCGATGCGGCTTGACCGTCGGGCGTGGGGGCTGCTCCCGCGCCGTTGCCGTGCCGGTTGTCGGCGGCGGGGGGCGCGCCGAGACCGGCTGCGGCCGCGGTCTGGCCGGCGCCGGCGGTTAGGGCCTGCTTGCCGTGGGACAGCTGGCGGCGGCGCTCCTTGGAGAGGGCGCGGCCGAGGTGGGCGGCGGCCACGCCGTTGGTCGTGTCGGCCGTCGCGGCGGGGGCCCGTTGGCTGCCGTTCGACGGGCCTTGGCCGTTGGGGCTGGGGACTGCTCCCGCGCCGTTGCCGTGCAGGTTCTCCGCGCTGTCCGGAGCGCTCCCGCCGTACATGGCCTGCTGGCCCTGGGACAGCTGGCGGCGGCGCTCCTTGGAGAGGGAGCGGCCGAGGTGGGCAGCATTTCGGAACTCGCCCAACTCAGCGCTGTCGGCGGACTGGACCGCGTACATTCCCATCTCAGCGAGCTCCACTGCGGTGGACGATCAAGACCGGCGGCCCGGCGCCGGCAGCCGCCGCCGTCCGGTCACCGCCCAGCGCCTGCTTGCCCTTGGACAGCTGGCGGCGTCGCTGCATGGAAAGGGCGCGGCCGAGGCGGCCGGCGGCCACGCCGTCGATCGCGATCGGCGTCGCTCCCAAAGCTGCGCGCGCACCTTGGCCGTCGGACACGGCGGGGGTCGGGCCTCCCGCAGCTTCGGGTGCACGAAGCCCGACCGCCCGCGACGCGTTGCGCGCCCGCTCGTGGCCGGGCGCCGGAGCCGTCCGGCCGGCGGCGAGCGCTCGGCGGCGCGACATCGCCGCGGCGCGGCCGTCACGGGCAGCATTTCGCAGCGCGGCCACGTCACCACGGCAGGTGGTCTGGTCCTCGTGCAGTCCCATGCTCATCACCAACCTCAGCGGGCTCCAGCGCGGTGGACGATGAAGGCGGTGCCCTGAGACTGCTGGTAGTTGTCGTAGCCGAGGAGGCGAACGTGGTGCCCGGGATTGGCACGGTGGCAGGCCTCGATCTCCGCCAGGACCTTGTCCACCGACCGCTCACCGAAGAGCGGGAGCTCCCACAGGTACCAGAAGTTCGACATGGACTTCGCGGGCTCCGAGTGTTCGATGGCCGGGCTCCAACCGTTCTCGATGAGGTACGCGATCTGGTAGCGGAGCCGCTCCGGCGTCATCGGCGGCAGATAGGAGAAGGTCTCCACATGGCGCGGGGTGGGCCCGTAGGGGTCAATGTGCATGTCAGTCTGTCCTTTCGGGGCCCTCTCCTTGAGGGGCCGGGGGGGTGAGGCGCCGGGAGGGTGGAACCGGCGACCAGCCCGCTATCAGGCGGTGATCTTGTCCACCGTGTCGAACTCGAACTTGATCTCTTTCCAGGTCTCCATAGCGATCGCGAGCTCGGGGCTGTGGCGGGCCGCCTCGGTCAAGATCTCGCGGCCCTCGCGTTCGACCTGCCGGCCCTGGTTCCGTGCCTCCACGCAGGCCTCGAGCGCCACCCGGTTGGCGTGGGCGCCGGGTGCGTTGCCCCACGGGTGGCCGAGCGTCCCGCCGCCGAACTGCAGGCAGGAGTCGTCGCCGAAGATCGCCACCAGGGCGGGCATGTGCCAGACGTGGATGCCTCCCGAGGCCACGGGCATGACCCCGGGCATCGATGCCCAGTCCTGGTCGAAGAAGATGCCGCGCGTGCGGTTCTCGGGCACGAAGGCCTCCCGCATCAGATCGATCCAGCCGAGGGTGGCCTCGCGATCGCCTTCCAGCTTGCCGACCACGGTGCCGGAGTGGAGATGGTCGCCCCCGGACAGGCGCAGGCACTTGGTGAGCACCCGGAAGTGGATGCCGTGCATGGGGTTGCGGTCGACCACCGCGTGCATGGCGCGGTGAATGTGGAGCAGCATGCCGTTCTCGCGGCACCAGTTCGCCAGGCCCGTGTTGGCGGTGAACCCGGCGGTGAAGAAGTCGTGCATGATGATCGGGGCGCCGAGCGACTTGGCGAACTCGGCCCGCTTGTACATCTCCTCCGGCGTGGCCGAGGTGACGTTGAGGTAGTGGCCCTTGCGCTCGCCCGTCTCGGCTGTGGCCTTGTGCACCGCTTCCATCACGAACTCGAAGCGGTGGTTCCAGCGCATGAACGGCTGGCTGTTGATGTTCTCGTCGTCCTTGGTGAAGTCGAGCCCGCCTCGGAGGCACTCGTAGACGGCGCGCCCGTAGTTCTTGGCCGACAGGCCGAGCTTGGGCTTGATCGTGCAGCCAAGGAGCGGGCGCCCGTACTTGCCGAGGCGGTCACGCTCCACCTGGATGCCGTTGGGGGGGCCGCCGCAGGTCTTGACGTACGCCACTGGGAAGCGAATGTCCTCGAGGCGCAGGCTGCGCAGGGCCTTGAAGCCGAAGACGTTGCCGACGAGCGAGGTCAGGACGTTGACGACCGAGCCTTCCTCGAAAAGGTCCATCGGGTAGGCAACGAAGGCGAAGAAGGCGCCGCTGGGGTCGTTCTTCACCGGTTCGATCCGGTAGGCCCGGCCCTTGTAGTAGTCGAGATCGGTGAGCAGGTCGGTCCACACCGTGGTCCAGGTGCCGGTGGACGACTCGGCGGCCACCGCCGCGGCCGCTTCCTCGCGGGGCACGCCTTCCTGGGCAACCACCTTGAAGCACGCCAGGAGGTCGGTGTCGTTCGGCACGTAGTCCGGGGTCCAGTAGTTGTCGGCGTAATTCTTAACGCCGGCCTGGTAGCCGCCACTGCCGTTGCTCTGCGCCACGCGGTTCTCCTCCGGCTGATGCCCGATCGGGGCCCGGTCTCGGACTCCGACTACAGGGGTCTGTCACTTGTGCTGGGTAACTCCTTCAGCACATGTGCTGGATAACTCCTTCTGACGCTACACCCCTGTGGGCGCAGAGTAAAATGAATCCTTTCTTATACCTCATCAGCCTTTGCTTATGGCCGACGAGAGGATGGCGACCCCGAAGACAGCGTTCACCGGAGCGGGACCCCTTGCTGCGATCGCTTGAGCGTCGGGGTCGTACAGGGAGCATGGTGTAGCTCGCCTCCGGATGACAACTCCTGCCTCACGAGGGAACGGTTATCTTCGAGCACCTCATGGCGATGACGTTGAGCCAGCTCCGCACATTTCTCACGGTCGCCGACGCGGGGTCGGTCCGGGTCGCTGCCGAGTCGCTCTTCGTCTCGCAGCCGGCCGTCTCGGGCGCGATCGCCATCCTCGAGCGGGAGTTGGGGGTGGCGCTCGTCGTCCGCCAAGGCCGCGGCCTCCGCCTCACCGCGGCCGGAACGGCCTTCGCCGATGACGTGCGCACCAGCCTCGGCCTCCTCGACTACGGCTGCCGCCGCGCACGCAGCATCGAAGACCCGGCACGGGGCATGGTTCGGCTCGTCGCGGTGGCAACCGCCACCGAGCGGCTGCTCCTGCCCATCGTCGCCCGCTTCCGTGAGCAGAACCCCGAAGCCGGTGTCACCATCCAGGTCGGGAACCGGACGACAGTGTGGGAGAGCTTGCGCCACCACAAGGCCGACCTCGTCGTAGCCGGGCGGCCGCCGGTGGGCGTACCGGCGGACACCCTGGCCCGTGGTGAGAACCGGCTTGTCCTCATCGGGCCCGCCTCGGCGACACCGCGGACGAACGGTAAGGATGCGGCGCACGACCCGGCCCGGGAGACCTGGCTGTTGCGCGAACCGGGATCCGGGACGCGCGCGGCAGCCGATGCCCTGCTTGCCGAGCTGGACATCGACCCGCCCACGATGATCCTCGGATCCAACGCGGCCATCGAGCGAGGCGTGGAGTTGGGGCTGGGAGTTGGGCTGATCTCCCGTGACGCCGCCGGCGAAGGCATCTCCCAGGGGGCCGTCGCCGTCTGGCCGTGTCGTGGCACCCCGATGAGCCGGCCTTGGCACCTCGTCTGCTACGCAGGCGAACCGCTCGGCCCGACTGCCCTCGCACTGGTGAAGTCGATGGTCGGGCCCGGCGGCAGCCTGACGGCGACGGCCGAGGGAAGGCGGGTCCTCCGCAGCTGAGGGTGCGACCAGCGCCAGCCGTCCAACGAGAAAGTCGTTGCAG
Organism: Actinomycetes bacterium; assembly: GCA_023264975.1. Lineage (GTDB taxonomy): Bacteria > Actinomycetota > Acidimicrobiia > Acidimicrobiales > JAHFUS01. Next base: position 25,483 of record JAHFUS010000042.1, read on the forward strand.
CCCAACGGGATTCGAACCCGTGTCGCCGCCTGAGACCGATTTTCGAAGACGAGCCGGCGTACATGTCGCCCGTTGACTCGAAGGACATCCGCCAGCTCATTGACGTCGAGGAGCGTTGGAAGCCGGGCAGCTGGCAGCATCGTCAAGGTTGCGGGCGCTAGCGACCATGGCGGGCTCCGCCTCCAGACGTCGGCCTACGCGCACGGCCCCGTGGGCCGCCCGCGGCGCTGCTCATGATCGAGCCGACGTCTGGCTCACGCCTTGGCCGCCTGGGGAACGACAGGTTCACCGAGGCGGGGGCGACGCCAGCCAGGACGGCGGCCACCACCCCGCCGAGGGCGAGCCCCCTGTCCTTGGACGCGTTCGACGTAGCTGCCGCCCCCCCGGCCAGCCCGTACATGGAGGCGCCGACGAGGACCGCCGCCAGGCTGCCCCACAGGGCGAACTTCTGGGCCCAGTTCAACAGCTTCTGGACAAGCGCGGCGCCGGAATCCCCTCCGTCGTGGGATTGACGCTCACCTGACCCAACAATGTGATCACGGGACCTCCCGAGTGGTTGCGACGACGAGGTAGGTCGCCGGGCCGCCGGCATCTCGCGGCGAAACGCGAGAATCTGCCGGCGAGACGGGGCTGGCGTGCTCAACCAGCGTGTCGCTCAACACCCCGGAGGGTCGGCGCAGTATTGACAGAGAGCGCTCCGTCAGAGAAGACAAAACCAGACGGTTGCTAGGGCAACGGGCCAGTGGGCGGCGGCAGGAAGTCAGCTCCTGCCGGCGCGGCGACAGGCAAGGAGGCGTCGCCATTGGTGTGCGAATCGACGACCTCCCGAGCCTTGGCCACCCCGGTGTCAACCACGTCCTGGACCTTCTCGGTGGCTGTCTCGTAGGCGTCGGACCGTTTGACCTTGGCGATGGTGCGGTTGATCTGCTCGTAGCGCTCGCGACCGGCCCTGGACCCCAGGTAGTAACCGGATCCGAAGCCGACGAGCAGTCCCAGTCGGAATCTCATATCCGGTTCTTACCCCGGGGACCCTCCTGCCACAACCGAGCGGTCGATTTCGGGCAGGTCGACGCCGTGGTCGCTGCTACCGTGACCGAGGTCGGTCCGGGGTAGCTCAATTGGCAGAGCATCTGACTGTTAAGCGAAAAGCCGTTAACGGTGTGCTGACCTGCGGTTTTGCCTCAAAATCGGGAGCAAAACCGGCTCAGTTATCCTCTGTATCGGGACCGCACGGCAGGCGTTACACCGGCCTGATTTCTCACCGTCCTGGGGACAGGCGCGGCCAGGGCGGTCAAGGCCGGCCGTCAGGCCGCCCGCAGGGGAAGCCTTGACGGCCCGGTGTCGGCCCGCCGGCATACTCGGGCAGGAAGCCCGCCAGGGCTTCCTGGTCGCCCCTTCCGGTTGGGCGCAGCGCCCGCGTAGTGTGCCCGGAATCGAGTTGAACGAGCGCCTCCGCTGACGGTCGACCGGCCTGCGGTCCGAAGGAGGTGGCGCTTCTACCGCACCGCCGGCGGCACGACCCCGGTGCGGGACTTCCTCACGAGCGCGGCCGTCCCCGCCGGCGACCGGGACGAGATCCTCGCCGCCATGAAGGACGTCCAGGTCAACGGGCTGGTGGCCGCCCGTCACCTGCACGGCGACATCTACGAGGTGCGCGCCACCGGTGCGCGGGCCGCCTACCGAGTGCTCTTCGCCACCGAAGGCGCCAAGAGCCAAATCCTGCTCGCGGTGTCGGCGTTCAGCAAGAAGACCCAGCGGACGCCGCTGGGCGAGATCGCCACAGCCGAGCGCCGGCTTGCCGACTGGCGGGCTCGTGCCCGGAAGTGATAACCCAGATATAGGTTATCCTGACGAGGAGGAGGTGCCAGGGTGGCTGCGAAGGACGACCTCGACCAACTGATCGACGAACTGGCGGAGGACGACCCGCTGCTCCCGTCGCGTGTGGCGGCGGCCCTTGAGCGGCGCGAGCTCGCCCGTCAACTCGCCGACCGGCGCCGGGAGGCCGGCCTCACCCAGTCGGAACTGGCCAAGCGGATGCAGACCAGCCAGGGCCAGGTGACGCGCTTCGAGTCCGGCGCCGACACCCGCCTGTCCACCGTCGCTCGTTACGCGGCGGCCGTCGGGATGAAGGTTGAGTGGTCGCTTGCCCCGGTCGCTCGGCAGCGAAGGAAGGCAAGCTCCAAGGCCACCCTGGGTGGCTAGAACCGCCTGGCGATATGTGCGCCCTCGAAGTCGGATCGCGAGCTACCTCGCCCACGCAGAACGGCACTTCGGACTCCTGCTCGGCGGCCGTTGCCTCACGTTCTGGGCGAATGTTCTGGGACACCTGGTTTGTCGGTGAGCGCGCCCCGATCCGTCGATCTGTCGCGCGCGGGTCAGGCGCTCGGCGCCATCCGGTCAGCCCGGGACGCGGCCCACCGCGCAGTGGGCGACGGCTCCGAGTGTGAACGAGCCTGAGGGCGCACCCAACCTTTCGAGTAGGGCCACGCGTAGACGATCCCGATCGGGATCGTCCAATGAGGTGCAGTAGGACCCTGCCGGGCCGACCCCCGCCAGGAAGCTGTTCCACAGCTCATCGAACGATGAGTAGCTCGACGCCACGGCCAGCGTCGACTCCCGGATCAGCTCGAGCCTTGCGGTCGCAAACACTTCCGCGATCTCGCCCGGTCGCCCGAACCGGAGCGTCCGGGCCTCGTCGGGCGCCTCGGGATCAATGCTCAACGCGGCGTCCCAGAAGGCGCGGAGCATCTCCATGCCGTCGTCGAAGTCCCACACGCACGCCGCGACCTTGCCGCCGGGGCGAACGACCCGTGCCATCTCCTGTGCCGCCGTGTCGGGCTCGCTGACGAAGTGCAGCACCAGTTGCGCCATCGCGTGGTCGGCGGTGTTCGTCTCGAACGGGATCGCTTCGGCCTGGCCCCGCTTCACGACGACGCCGGGGTAGCGCGCCGCGCACTCGTCGCAGAACGGCGGCGACGGGTCGCATGCGTACACGCACGGCGCTCCGAGCCGGTCGACGAGCACGGCGGTGAGCGCGCCCGGGCCGCATCCGACGTCGACGGCGGTGTCGCCGGGAGCCACACCTACCGCATCGGCGAACAGTTCCGCCAAGGGGAGCGAGTATCGCCCCATGAAGGAGTCATACGTCTCACCGGCGACGCCGAACGTTCGTGCCCCTTCAACCTCGCCCACGACGGCCTCCCTGCTCGGCGGCGAGCCTAGAACCCGGCGCGGCGTCCTCTACGCCGACATGCCGACTCGGCCGCGTTCTCTGGAGCGGCCAGGGGCACGATCGAGCCAGCGCGATCGGGCTCGCGACCGATTCGGCAATCTGCGGGCCAAGCGAGTCGACAACAGGGTGTCCCAAACGCGCGACCGAGATGGGACCGGCGAACGCCCCCGAATGCCGGATCGCGAGGCTTGCCGTCGACCCGTCGGAGAACCGAACTGGCGCCCCGAACGCCTGCGATGCGCTCACAGGTCACGACTCGTAGCCCGTACAGTCGCTCAGGAAGACGACCGCTACAGCCCGAGCCCCAACCCGAGATCACGTGCCGGCTGTGCCCACTGCAACCAGTCCGGCGTCGGCGGCTCGACGGCCTCCAGCTGCATCCGGAGGTCCTCCCAGGCGATGGCCTGGACGCCCCGCAGGTTCCCCTCGTGCCCGAGCTGGTCTGGCTCAACCCGCCACTGTTCCCGGTAGCCCTCCACAGCTCCGGCCTTGTTCAGCCAGCGCTCCCGGGCGTGGTCCTCAAGAGGCGGCGGGCCCAGGAGGCGAAGCACATGAGCTGGAGGGTGCTGCTCGGCGGCCAGGGCCAGCTCGCTTCGCCGCTGGGCCACCCGCTCGGCCAGGTCCTCCATCCAGGCCACCTCCACGGGATGCTCGGCCATCCACGCATCCCGGGCCTCCCCTGCCGCCACCAGCTCCCGGAAACGCCCCTGGGCCTCGGCCGCGACGGGTTCGACTTCCTGCAGCGCACTCCGGGCCCGTTCGGCCTCTACTTCGAGACCACCGAGGCGGGCCAGGCCGGCTCCGAGCAAGCGCTCGGCCTGCTCGACGGCTTCGGCGTGGGCCCGGCGCCGGAACAGGCCTGCACGATCGCCGAGGGCGTCGAGCTTGGCCCGGCTGGCCTCGACCGCCGCTTGCGCCCTGTGCAACTGCTCCTCCGCCCTCGGCAGGGTCTGCGCCGCCCCATTCCTCACGTTGTCGGCCCGGAGGAACTCTTCCAGGCGCTCCTGCAGCTCGTGGTGGCGATTCGGGCCGGCGCCTCGGTTGACGAGGCGGCGGGCCTCGATGAGGGCGGGTACCAGCATGGCCAGGTCCTCCGAGCGCTCCAGCTCGGAGCGCAGCACCTCGGTGGCCGACAATTCCGCCCCGCTGCGGCCGAGGGCGTCGGCCAGCGCCTCGGCCGGCGTCGGCGGGCGTCGCCAGCCGTGCTCGTCGCCGATCTCCACCACCACGCAGGCCTGGTTCTCCAGCCGGCCCCGGGTCATGGCCACGTAGACCAGCTCGGCGCTGGCCGCCTCGTCGACCACCACCACGCCCCTGTCGACGGTGAGACCCTGCGCCTTGTGGACGGTGACGGCGTAGGACAGCGCCACGTGCTCGGCCACGTAGTCACCGGGCAGGACCACACGACCGCGCCCGTCGGCGTGGTCGACCACCAGTGAGCCGTCACGGCGGCGCTCAGTCACCACCCAGCGGTCCCCGTTGCGCACCCAGGCGCCGAGACTGGTGACGAGGCGCCGGTCGTTCTCGATCGTGACCACCTCGTCGCCCACGCCGGCCACCTGGGCGCCCACCGCCACGCCACCGGGCTCCACCTCGCCCGCCGCCACCCGCACGGCCCGGGCCCGCATCGCCAGGGCATCGACGGTCACGTGGTCCTGCGCCAGCACCACCACCGACTCGCCGAGTTTCCGGCAGCGCTGCCAGGAGGCGAAGGCGGCCTCCACCATCTCCTCCCGGCTGCCGCCCACCAGGCGGCCGTGACGCTCGTACTCGTCCACCACGCTCTGGTCCCCTCGGCGCAGACGCAGGGTGGCGGCCGCCTCCCAGGGCTCCACGAAGCGCCGGGCGTCGGTCAGCTCGGCCGCCCGTGTGTCGGCCACCAAGAGACGGAACAGCCCACCCGCACCCACCGCCCCCAGCTGGCGGTGGTCACCCACCAGGACCAGCTTGGCCTGGGCCGCCTCCACCGCCGCCACCAGGCGGGCGAGATCGGAGGTGGCCACCATGCTGGCCTCGTCGAGGACGACCGCCTCGCCGGCACGGAGGCGCCACTGCGGGTCGGGGACGGGCTTGGCGTTCTCGAACAGGAACTTGGCCAGGGTGTCCGACGCCAGCCCGGCCTCCTCGGTGAGCACCCCGGCCGCCACCGCCGAGACGGCCAGACCGCGAACGGGCACGCCGGAGGCCTCCCAGGCCCGTCGCGCTGCGCCCACCGAGCGGGTCTTGCCCGCTCCTGCCGGGCCGACCAGGCACACCACGGCCTCCCCGCCGGCGCACACCCGCCGCACGGCCGCCGCCTGGTCCTCGCCCAGGCCGCCCGAGACCACCGCCGCCTCGACGGCGTGATGCGAGGCGACGGCCACGCCGGCCTCCCGGCCCCGCCCGGCGAAGTCGATCACGTCGGCCTCGAGAGCGAGCGTGGCCCTGGTGGTGTAGCGGGCACGGCCGTGGCGCTCGGTGGTGGGCAGGCCGTCGCGCCGGCGCAGGGCGTCGGGGACCTCGGCCCGGGGCGGGGCGGCCAGCGACACGACGTGGCGGTCGGCCAGCACCGCATCGGCCCCCGCCTCGATCCAGGCCCGGGCCTGCTCGGCGCTGGACACCAGGGCGGGAGGAAGGCGCCGGGCCACCAGTCGCAGCGCATCGGTGCGGCCCCACGTCGAGCGCTGCTCGGCTAGCTCCGCCACCACCTCGGCCACCACGTCGCCCGCCGCCGCCAGGGGCAGCCCCAGCTGTGCCGGTGCGCGCCCGAGGGCCTGATCGAGCCAGGTCTCCGGCGAGCGTCCGAAGGCGGCGGCATCGGACATCCAGCGCTCGACGAGGCTCTCGGTGGTCTCGGCTCCACGTCCCTTGGCCGGACGCGTCGCCAGGGTGGCCACCTGGTACGCCTCGGCCCGCTCATCCGCCGTGAGCGACCGGCCCAGCCGGGCCTCGGCCGTGGCCACCCGCACGGCGCCGGCCACCTCGATCTCTCGCCGGCGGGAGGAGAAGTGCCGACACAGCTCCTCGGGCACGCCCACGATGTCGGACTGGCCGTTGACGTCGACCGGCGCCCACTCCACCCCCCGGCGGGCGGCCAGCTCGGCCCGCAGAGCGGCCTGGTAGACGCCACTCGCCGACTTCTGGTGGGCGTACAGCTCCCGGCCGTCGACGGCCCGCCAGCGCCCGTCCCCGCAGCGGACCTTGTTGGACACCAGCAGGTGGGTGTGCAGCTGGGGGTCGACGCCCCGCGAGACACGGTGGACGAAGGTGGCGATGACGAGGCCCTCAGTGTCGACCTGGAACACTCCCGCCTTGCCCATGCGGGAGAACGAGGCGTGGTCCTCCAGGAACGACACGGTGGCGGCCACCGCCGCGTCGTGCCCGGCCCGGACCTGCTCGGCCACTTCCCGGCCACCCAGGGCCCACAGCACCGAGGCCGACTTGGGCGGCGACAGCGACAGCGAGTAGCCGGCCACCACCTCCGAGCCGGCCCGGTGGTCGAAGGGCCGGCCGAGCCCCTCGCCCGTCAGCGGGTCCCGGCCCTGGCCGAACAGGGCGGCGAGGTGGGTGGGGTCGACCTCGCCGGCTAGGCCGAGCCCGGCGGCGCCCGAGCCGGCCCAGCGGCCCGGCGCCTCGCCGCGGCCGGTGTAGTAGTCCTCCAGGCCGAGGGCGACCTGGCTGGCGTAGTACTGCCAGGCGGCCGGCGCCATGTTGACAAGGCCCAGCATGTCAGCCCCGTTGCGCGCAACGTTGCCGAGCGGGAGTGGCACCGAAGGGTGCAGAGGTGTCCAGGAATGAATCCATCGTGGCGATGAGTATGGACTCAATTCAATTGCTCGTCTAGCGATTCTCTCGATCTTTTAGCTGATGTGGTAGTGGTGGCTATTAGCGTCTATTGATTGTATGCGATGGCTCAATCTGGTCCGTAGAAGGTAAGCGTGGCCGTTGCATTCCTCGGTTGTCCGTGCCTCAGAAGCGTCAGCCGGGGCCTCTGCTCCACGCCTACCGCCACGGCGCACGCGACCCCGAACCCCTTGCGAAAGAGGAACTCTTTGCGTCAAGTTCCGAATTTCCTGTCGCGAACGGGCTCGGCGGCGGCCACTACCTAGGAAGTGGCGACGTCCGGGAAGTGGCGACGTCCGGAGGGATCCCCGTGACGACGGACGACCGGCGCGCAATTCGGGACGCCCGCGCCCGTCATGTGTCGCGTCTCGCCCGGCTGGCACCCAGTAGTGGAGCAACTACCTGTGACGGAGCAGTCCCACTCGAAGTGGAGCCGATGGCGATGAGAAGTTCGCGATTTGAGCCCTGCGTGCCAGTGAGGGATCGCGCAGCGCACCAGTAGTGCTCCATACACCTGGGACGGCCAGGCCAACACGCAAGGAGAAGACGATGGACGCCAGGACTTCGAGCGGGCCAGCGGGGGCGAGACTGACCGGGAGCGGGGTCGCCCACGGGCGCTACATCCTGCCCCACCTCATCGACGTCGCCACCCTGGCCGAGCACCTCGGGCTGACGGAGCGCACCATCCGCCGCAAGGTGGCGCAGGGCGAGATCCCCCACTACAAGCTGGGCAACTCCATCCGCTTCGACCCGGTGGAGATCGGGGCTTGTCTGGAAGCGGCCCGAGTCGCCAGCCACCCGGCCGGCACCCAGAACGGGACGAGGCCATGAGCGCCGACCGGGAGCGGGCGCTCTGTGTCGGCATGGACCGCACCCGCCGGGAGATGCTGGCCGGCCAGGACGACGCCTTGGACAGGGTCGAGGTCGAGCGACGCCTGGAGCTCGACGGCCACCTGGGCGACGCCGAGCCTGGTCACCGCGAGGACTGCGGACGCCTGGCGGCGGAAGAGGTGAGTTGGTACATCGCCGGCCTCGACGCCGACGATCAGCTGGCAGCCAGCATCGCCCGGGTGGTGACCAACCATGTCCGTGAAATCGAGGCTTGGGATTGATCGATCGAAATCGATGGCCCAGGGCTGGAGCCGTGGTGAGCTGCGTTCACGAGAAGACCCACAACTCCGGTGTCAACCTCGGCGATCGCGGCCGTGCGCGCCGGGTGCGGACGTGAACCCGGCCGAGCGGGTCCTGCGGGCCCGGCTGGCGGCGTACACGCTCCACTCCAAGTACGACGCCCGGGAGACGACGGCGGCGGCGCGGGCGGCGTTCATGGACCGTTTCGAGCGAGAGGTGGATCCCGACGGTCAGCTCAGCCTCGAGGAACGCCAGCGCCGGGCCACGGCAGCCCGCAAGGCGTACTTCACGCGCCTCGCGCTCCGGTCTGCACAGGAACGGCGAGCCCGTTCTGCCACCCGCTCGACGGGGCGGTAGCGCGGGCGCGCTCAGGACGCACTCGGTTTCCTGACCTACAGCCGGTCGCCCGGCGACAGGCGGCGGTGGGCTTCGCGAGCCCGCTCGTCGGCTGCCGAGGCCCCGTAGCGCTGGAGCATGGCCCGAGACCGCCAGCCGGCGAGCCGCATGAGGTCGCCCTCGTTGCCACCGTTGGCCAGCCAGGAGTGGGCGAAGCTGTGACGAAGTTGGTGCGGGTGCAGGCCGACGATCCCGGCCTCGGCGCCACGGCGGGCGACGATCTGCGCGATCCCGCTCGGCGTCATCCGGCCCTTCTTGCCGAGCCACAGCCACGGCTCGGGAGCGGCGCCGTGGCCTCTGCGAGCCCGTAGGTACCGGTCGAGTTGGGCGGCCGTCTTGCGGCCGAACGGGCATGCCCGCGGGCGCCGGCCCTTGCCCAGCACGATGGCTACGTCCTGGTCGAGGTCGAGGTCGCTCACCGTGAGGCCGGACAGCTCGTTCAGCCTCATGCCGGTGTCGAGGAACAGCGCGATGACGGCCGTGTCGCGGCGCTGCTCGTACTCCTTGCCGACGCAGGCGGCGAGCAGGCGGCGCAGCTCGTCGTCGCCGAGGACGGGCACGGGCACCTCGGGCACCTTCGGCGGATGCATCCTCGCCATCGGAGAGACGGTCACCTCGCCCTCCTCCTCGAGCCACTTGAACAGCTGCTGAAGGCTGCGGAAGCGGTTGGAGGCGGTCGCCGGCTTGTAGGCCTGCACCAGGTGGTCGATGAAGTGCTCGACGTGCTCCCGGCGCAGCTTCGCCACCTCGGTCGGCATCCCGTTGGCTTCGAGGAAGGCGTTGAGCCGGCGGGCCGCCTCGGCGTAACCCTGCCGGGTACGGGGCGCCTTGTTGGCCGCCCGCAACGACCGCTCCCAGGACGGGATGAGGTCGGCGAGATGGCCTATCGTGGCATCCGTGACCTGCGCCATGGCAACCTCCGAGCTCGTGAGACGGCTCGATGTTATCCTCTGTAGCAGCGTTGCGCAACCGTCGGGATCTGCATTGGAGAGGTAAAACTGCAGGTCACAGACCTAAATCCTTCCGGGGTAGCTCAATTGGCAGAGCATCTGACTGTTAATCAGAGGGTTCTGGGTTCGAGTCCCAGCCCCGGAGCCA
>JAHFUS010000095.1 GCA_023264975.1 Actinomycetes bacterium
TCTCTCGGGCTTTCGAAGCGCTGGTCGAGCGTCGCCATACCCAATGCCATGCCCGGATTGTCGAACACCGGCCGGCTGGAGCGGTGGATGGTCAGACGACTACTTCAGCAGCCACCTAGCCGGCGCCCTTCAGGATCAGGTCGCAGATGCGGTCGACCTCGGGGCTCGTACCCGGCCGGAGGTCGGCGAGGTCGGTGGTGGTGAGACGGGCCAAACCGGGCAGTGGCTCGGTGACGAACGGTGCTTTGACCGGGCCACGGAACCAGAAGAAGTGCGCGTACCGCCGCGCCGCATCGACGTCGGCGTGCAGGGCGGCGGGATCCTCAAGGCCCACGTCCAGCGCTCTCGACAGCCCGCCGGCGTCGGCCAGATCGACCGTGAAGCCCTTGTCCCTGTAGTGGACGTCGCCAGCCACCACGACGGGCTTGCCGGCAAGGGCCAGCTCCAGGCCCGTGGTCGACGTGTACACGAGCCCGATGTCGCAGGAGTCGATGAGGCCGTACGTGTCGGTGGGGTGCCGCGCGCCCACCACCTCGATGTTGGCCGGAAGGTCGGGGTGCCGCTCGGCGATGTAGCGCTCCAGGGAGTCCCTGGTCTGTTTCATCGGCAGCCGTACCTCGGATGGATGGACGCGGATCACCAGCCGGTGCGACGGCCGAGCCACGAACTCCGCAATTACCCGGTCGAGCCACGGTCGGATGTCGGGGAAGGCCCTGTTGCGCCCGATCACGGCTGTGTCCCACGTGAGATTCGTGAAGAGCACGGCCAGTCGCCCGGAGCCTGCGGGACCATCAGCCCGACCTGAGCGGTCGAACGACCAGTACTGGTCGGCCGCGTCGCCCCGTCTCCTCGTGGCGAGGTAGGCGTAGAGCTCGTCTTCCTCCTCCTCCGACAGAGGCCGGTCCTCGAGGCCCCACTGGTCGGTGAGGTCGTAGAAGCCGGCAGGGACGCGACGGCTGAAGACAAGCGTGTCGGTGCGGAACGCCCGCTCGTAGGTGACGACGTCGATGCCCCGCTTTCGGCACGCGGCCCACGCCACTGCCTCGAATACGAACAGCCCGCTGAGCAGCAGGACCGTGTCGGGGCGGACGCCGTCGAGGGCACGCTCGACACCACGGGCGATACGCCGGGCCGACCGCAGGAAGGCCCGGCCCGTACCACCGGCGAGGGGCTCGTCGTCGAGCGAGGCGGCACAGAGGAACCACTTCAGCGGGATGTCGACGAGGCGTCCGATGGGCAAACCGTCGTCCTCGACGTCCAGCAGCTCCCGGACCGGGACTTCGTCGAGCGCCGGCCAGGGCAGGGGATCCTCGGCCTCCCACCCTTGGCGCAGGCTCGATCGGGGGAACCCGTGCGCATCGATCGAGGCCTCGACGTAGCGCGTACAGGTCCCGCACGGCATCGGTGGTGCCTCATAGGTGTTCGAGCGGTCGCAGATCTCGAGGCCGCCGCCACAGGTCAGGAACGAGACCTCGGCGCCCCGTAGCCGTAGGGCCTGGGCGAGCATCGCTTCAATCTGGACGTGGGCAGCCCAGTTTCTCGGCGTCAGGACCAGTATCCGGGGACCGGTCGCCGCGACTGTCGGCGCCTGGGCCGCGAGACGGCGAGCGGCCCGCATCTCCGGGGCCGCCCCCGTCTGGCGGAGGACCAGCTCCGCCGCCTTCCGGGCGTACTCCTCCGCCCGCCGCGGGCTGGGCAGGGGCATCAGGCGCCGGCCTTCCCGCGCCGCAACGCGCCGGTGAAGCTGGACCGCTCCTCCGCCGACATCCCGACGAACACGAAGACGCCAAGGCTCACGGCGACGTCCACGAGGAAGACGAGGGCCACCGTCCAGAGCTGCCCCGACCGGTTGGCGAAGCTCAGGGTCGCCCACCCGAAGATAAGCTGTGCCGCCAGTCCGGGTACGTTCGGCATCACCACTTGGCGCACCCACTCTGCCGGCCGGAGGTCGAAGGACCGGAAGAACAGGCGGTGGAAGGGCACGAGCAGGACGATAGAGCCAGCCACCGTTCCCCAGATCACGCCGGCGATGCCGAGGTCGTCGACGAGGACGATCGAGACGCCGAGGTTCAACAGCACGGCTACCACGTGGTAGGTGAGGAGTTCGCGCATCCTGCCGATGCCCGTCAGCATCGCCTGGCCGACGACGATGCCGATGGTGAACGCGGGGAACAGAAGGAAAAGCCGGGCCTCGTCGGCCAGGTCGGCGAACCCGGAGCCGACCCAGGTCACGATGAGGGGGCGGCTGTAGATCATGCCGGCGACGGCCACCGGCAGCCCAAAGGCGATCGCGTACTTCGTCCCCCGGAGGAAGAGCCGCCGCAAGCGGTCGGGGCCCGCTTCCTGCCGAAGGTATGCGGCGGCAGGAAGGACGGCGGAGGGCGCCACGCCGAGGGCCAGGGCGGCCGTGGCGTGCAGCTTGTAGGCGACCTCGTAGCGGGCGACAGCGACGGTGCTCAAAGCTATCCCGACGATGGCCCGGTCCATCTGGGTGTAGGTGACGCCGAGGATCCGGAGGACCAACATGGGTGCGCCGTGGCCGGTGAGCTGCCGGGCGGCGGCCCGGCTCACCGACCTCGGGCCGAGTGAGACCTCGCCCTGGACGCAGAGGAACGCCAGGTTGACGAGGAAGCCCAGTACCGCTGCCGCCAGCGAGACGACGGCGACGGCCAGGACGCCGTGGCCGGCCCTGACGACGACTACGGTCAGGGCCGCCCAGGCGAGGCGAGTGCCCACATCGATCCCCCGTGAGACGCCGAAGCGCTGGGAGCCCTCCCAGAAAGCCAGGATGCCGGCCGTTGGGAGGTCGACGGCGATCTGCACCCCCACCACGGCGAAGGTCAGCATGGCCATGTGCTCGAGCGAGCTCGGGACCGAGAACACTTGGGCCAGCAGGCCGGCCAGCGCCGTCAGGGCGATCCCAAGCACCAAGCCGAGTCCGCCGAACACCGCGACCGTGGTCGATACGACCTCGCTGGCCGCCTGCCGGTCGCCGCGCTGGCGTGCCTCGGCCACCAGCCGCACGGCGGCCTGCTGCATCCCCAGTTCGGCCAGGTTGAGGTAACCGCTCGTGAACGTGAGCGTCGTGGCGAGGAGCCACAGGCCGTACTCGTCCTGTCCCAGTCGTCGGAGCAGGAAGGGTGTGAGCGCAATGGCGAGCAGCGCGTTGACCACGCGGCTGCCGCCGCTCGACAGGGTGTTGCGAACCACTCGCGCCGCGGTGCCCTCTGCGCTGCGTACCAAGGGTGCAGGATGCCACGACGGCCCGACAGCACGGCAGCGCGAAGCTTGGCCGGTGCTGGTGCTGGCCTTCGACCACTTCTTCCACCAGGACCTCCAGGCCCTCGAGGCAGGCCTCGACGCGGGCGATCGCCTGGTCTCGCTCCCCTACCGGCGCCTGCACAAGGTGGCGCTGCGCCACTTCGGGCCCGACGCCTTCGAGACGCTCGACGCGCCGTTCGCGCCTGGGAACACGAAGCGGTGGGCTTCCTTCGAGCGGGATGCAGCTCGGTTCACCGAGTGGCTCGACGCCGCGTACCAGCCGTCCGTCTTCGTCGTCCCCAACGACGGGTTCTTCTATCTCCGTCCGGTGATCGCACGCTTCCGGGAGCTCGGCGTGGCCACGGTCGTGGTCCAGAAGGAGACCACCATCGCGCCGCTCACGATGGACGAGGACAGCCAGGTGATCCTCCGGCACACACCGTTCATGGCTGACCAGATGACGGTCTGCAGCGAACGCCACCGGGAGTTCGCCGTCCGCACCGGCGCCCCGCCTGACAAGGTCGTCGTCACCGGGCAGCCGCGCTTCGACTTCTACGCCGAGGCCCGAGCCCGGCGGACGGCCGGCCATGGCACCCGGTCGATCCTGTACCTGTCCTATGACGACCTGTCGTATCTCCCCGCGGACGGCTCGCTGGGATCGTGGCGGGTACTCCGTGCCGAGACGGAGCAGGCGCTCGCGGCTGTTGCCGCCGACCCTTCGGCCACTGTCGTAGTCAAGCACCACCCCCAGCAGCAAGCCAGGGACGACGTCCTCGGCGACAGGGCCGTTCGCGCGGCAAGGGACGCCGACACCCGCTCGTTGATCGCCGAGGCGGACGTGGTGGTCGGCTTCCAGACCACAGCTCTCTTCGAGGCGGCCGTCGCCGGCAAGCCCATTCTCTACCCGGCGTGGGGCCCCGTCTACGAGCGGGCCGCCCAGCTCCTCATCCCGTTCGCCGACCATCCGGAACTGGCCCGCCACGTCCGCTCACCGACGGAGTTGTCCGCGCTCCTGGCGCCGGCCACGACGCTCGACCCTCCGGGCGCGGCCGCCCTGGCGACAGCCGAGGAGCACCTCGGCCCGGTCGACGGTCACGCCACGCAGCGTGTGCTGGCGGTCATCCGGCGCCACGCACACCCCCATCAGGTCACCGGCCGCCTGCCCGACGCCCGGCAGGTCGTCGGGGCCTTGCTACGCACGGCCGGTGCGCCACTGGCGGCGGCGGCGGCCGTCTTCCTCAGGATCGGGCGCCGGCCGAGCCTGGCGGCCGCAGCATCCCGCCATGCCCGTTACTGGTGGCAGGAGGCGGCGGAGGGGGCGCAGATCATCCGCCGGAGGATGGCGCAGGTCGCCGGTCGCGGCGGGGGTGGCGGTCGAAGCCCCAACCGCTGACGATGCGGCCGATTCCCATCCAGAAGCCCGCCCCATACGACCAGTGACAGATCGCCGTGGCAACAAAGGCGCGGTGGGGCGCCACACCCGGGTCGCGTGCGAGGCGCAGCGCAACGACACCGCATGCCGCCGCGTGCACCAGGGGCACGGCAAGGCGGCGTGTCCACGTCGACCGGGTGGCACCGACGACGGCGGCGGCCACCAGGGCGGCCGGCACGAGCGGCCGCCAGCTCGGCAATGACCGGTGCTTGGCGAGGGTGGATGCCTTGGCGATCCCGTAGTTATGGTACTGGCGGGCCAGCGCGCCGGGCTGTTGCCGCGGGAAATAGGAGGAACGGATGTCGGGGTCGACCACGATCCGCCCCCCCCGCCGGCGCAGCCGAAAGTTGAGCTCCTGGTCCTCGGCCGCCCATTGGAGCTGCGACTCGTCGAAACCGCCGAGGGCCTGGAGCGTCTGCCGGCGCCAGCACCCGAGGTATACCGTGTCCACGTCCTGGCGGCTGTTCGCGTAGTGGAAGCGGCCGGGCCCCACCCCAAACGGCGATGATGTCACGGCGGCCACGGCCCGTCCGAAGCTGGTCGCGCCCACCGGCCGCATCGGCCCGCCCACGTTGTCGGCACCGGTCTCCTCGAGCACGTCGACGCAGCGGCGCACGTAGTCCCCGGCATAGAGCGTGTGGGCATCGGCCCGTACAACGACCTCCCCGGCCGCGTGCACCAGGCCGACGTTCATGGCGGCGGCTGCCGACACGCGCGGATTGTCCAGGAGCCGGACCACACCGCCCTCGTCCTCGACGATGCCGCGGGTGCCGTCGACGGAGCCGCCGTCCACGACCAGGATCTCAATGATCCGGGGATAGTCCTGGGCGGCCAGCGAATCCAGGCAGTCACGGATGTAGTGGCGCTCGTCGAGCGTGGGAAGGATCACCGACACCGTGGGCTGGGTACCGCTCACCGGCCGCCCCTACCGATCACGCTGCGCACCGTGCGCCCGAGAATGCGGGCGTCGAGGGTGAGGCTTTGGTGGCGAAGGTAATAGAACTCGTACTGGAGCTTCTCGACGGCATCGATCTCGTCTGCGCCGTAGGGATACTTCACCTGGGCCCACCCCGTGAGGCCGGGGCGCACCAGGTGGCGAAGGCCGTAGAAGGGGATCTTCTCGACCAGCTCCTCCACGTACCGGGGCTGCTCGGGTCGCGGGCCGACCACGGCGAGGTCCCCCCTCAGGATGTTGAGCACCTGGGGCAGTTCGTCGAGGTGCGTCCGGCGCAGCACCCGCCCGAACCTCGTGATCCTCGGATCGTCGTCCCTCGTCCAGTCCGTGGGTCCCTCGGTGGCGCCCATGGTGCGGAACTTCCGGATCTCGAACTGGCGGTCGCCCTTGCCTACGCGGGGCTGGCGGTAGAAGAGCGCCCCCCTGTTCGCGACCAGGTTGCCGGTGAGGACGAACGGGATGGCAACGATGAACACGGGCAGGGCGAGGAGGGCGAGGACGATATCGATCTGGCGCTTCACCCTTCCGTACCTGACGCGGTGGACCTCGCCGATGTCGAACATGAGACCGACCCGTTCGAGCTCCGAGACGGGGAGCTTGCCCAGCCACTCGTCATAGAACAAGGACAGGGTTCGGACGCGCACGCCCCGCTCGTGCAACTGGGCGGCCTGCGCCACCACCGACTCGTCGTTCTGCGCTAGGCGGTCGAGCACGACGACGATAGCGCCGGTCTCGTCGGCCACCCGCACCAGCGGCTGGTCAGGCTCTCCCGCCCCCCGGGCGTCGTCGACGCTCATCGTCCGGGTCAGTGACGCAGGGCGCTCGGGGTTGAGCTCCAGATCGCTCCGCAGCGTGGCCTCGTCGGCCGAGCCGAGGACGGCGATCACCTTGTCGCGACCGGCTCGCCGGCGCTGGTCGCGGGCAGCCAGTGCGCTGCAGAGGGCGTAGGCCGGCACCACGCCGATGGCTGACCAAAACACGACGAACCGCGGCAGCAGGGCGTCGCCGGTGCCCAGCTGAAGGAGGGAGATGCCGACGGCGGCACCGAACGACGCCCCCGCACCGGAGACGACAGCTTGGAAGAAGTTGCGGGGCAGCTCTGGCAGACCGACGCCGTAGGCCGACGCGCACAGCAGGGCGATGTAGGCGATGGCCCACGAAAAGCGCGCGGAGCCGGTGAAGTCGTAGTGCCCGATTTGCGCCGCATGCACCTTGCCGAAGCCGAGCACGATGGCTGCGGTAACCGCGTACATGAGGAGGCGGGCTCCCCGTCGCATGCCTACATCTCTACCAGCCCCGTCCAGGCGGCGGGTACGTCACGATCCTCCTGGCTACTTGTGGAGGATCGTGACCGTGGCCGACGCCTGGTTGTCCGGCGTTTCGGCGTCGGGGTGAACGCGACGTTCGCCTTCGCTGTCGCCCTTGACGCCACGCTGCGGTCGGCCACCGGCGGGGGCACGCACACGCCCCGGTTGCGGTAGCGAGGACGCCGTTGTTGTAGTCGGCCAACACCACCTTCGCTGTCGCTGGCGTAGGGCGCGGCCAGCGGCTCGCTGACCGGGCTGAGGCCGGTGCCGACCCCGTAGAGCACGGAAATGCGGGACCGGGTCTCGGTGGTCACGGCCACGTCGGCCCGCGGCAAAGGATCGGGCGGTGTAGCCGACCAGCCGGTACGTCGTCGCGGCACCGAGCCCGCCCGTGCCGTTGCCCGGGACGACGTACAGCTTGCCCCGCGCGGTGACGGCGACGTCCACGGCGGTGTCGGCATCGTGCTGGGCATCGGGTCAGCGTTGCCGCCGCCATTCCATGAGAGGCCGCATCGCCTTTGATCCTTCGGGCGACCAGCCGCCCGCTTGGATCGCATGATGTTCTCGATGGTCGCCACAGTGACCTGGCGATCACCGAACGGGCCGCCCTGGGCCGGTGTAGCTCTCCGGCCTCGTCGCCACCTTCTCGGGCGTGCCCTCGACGACCACCGTGCCGCCGCCGTCGCCGGTCCCGCCCGAACGGGCCTCGCGGGCCGACAGGCTGAAGCGGCCGCCCGCGCCGAGCGGCTGGCGGCCAGGCTCCGGGAGCTTGGCATCGACGAGGAATAGGCCCCGATGGCCCCGCTTCGCCCACCTACAGGTCCGACAGACGCACCAGGGACCGG
>JAHFUS010000096.1 GCA_023264975.1 Actinomycetes bacterium
CGCGTGCCGACGGCCGCGCCCGTGCCGCAGCTATGGCGATCGACTCCCCCCACCCCAACACGAGCGCGTTTCCTGCGTCCGTTCGGCGAATGGGATCGTCGGGTGAATGATCGGGGTTAGCTCGCCGCCGGCGTCGTGCCGCAGGGCGTCCAGGCGGGAGCGCAGGTGCTCGATCCCCACCAGGTCGGGGCGGACGACGACGATGCTCACGTCGCTGCCGGCCAGCGCCGCCCCGGCTGGTGAGCCGGGCGCCCAACGGCCGCAGTCGATCACCCCGAGCCCGAAGGAGCGAACGGCACCGGGCAGCCGGTGGGCCAGGCTACGCACCGCCCCTTCGGCTTGCTCGGGGCTGGTCGGGCCAAGGACGACCTGGCCGCCGGCGGGAAGCGGCTGGAGGTGTTGTGCCATGTCCACCGGCACTCCGGGGTGGCGGGCGGAGGTGGCCAGCGATACGAGGCCGGGGTCCAGGGGGAGCCCGATGCGGCCGGCGAGATCGCCGCCTGCGGGATCGGCCTCGACGAGCACGGCCCGGCGATCGCCCGACGTCGGGCCGGAGGCCCAGGCCGCAACGAGGGCCAGGGCGAGCGTGGTCGCGCCGGGCGAATGCTTCACGGATGTGACGGCGATGACGGTCATCGCGGTGCCAGCACGAGAGTCAGTCGCCCGCGGGCGCCGGCTGTGGCGAGCATCGTGGCGTCGCCTGGCGCCACTCCGAGGGACACCGAGAGCCCGGTCCCCGGGTTGGATGACGGCTCGATGTCGGCCACTCTCGCCCTCATCGGCACCGGGACCTCGCCGTCGCCTGCCGGCGCGGCTTCCGGCGCCAGCACGACGGCGAGGACGTCGTCGCCGACGCGAAGACCGATGGGATACTCGCCGGGCTTGAGGACGGCGCCCACCACGGCCTGGCCCGGGTCGACGACGGTTCCTGCGGCCAGTTGCCTCGGGTTGAGCAGGCTGCCCGGCACGAGTCGCACAGAAGCGGTGCGGCCGACAATCGAGGGCCGGGACGCGGCCGGCACCGTGCGCAGGCCCGGCACCGGAGAGGCCAGAACCTCGTGCAGGTCGCCCGCCTGGATCACCTGTCCGGCCTCGACCGTGCGGGCTACGGCGAGGACCGGGCGGCGGTCACCGAGGTTGGCGTACAGGAGGCCGGCGGCGAGGGCGCTGGCGACCAGCACGAAGGCGCCGAGGATCGCCCTCGACCGGTTACGGGCCGCAGCGCGGGCGGTGCCGCCGGCGGGTCGGCCGGTCGGAGGTGCTGCATGCCGGGAGCCGTTGGTGACGGTGCGGTCGGGGGTCCTGGTTGCGGTCATCGTGCCTCCTGACGCGGCGGGGAACTACTGGTTCAAGGCCTGGATCTCGGCAACGTGGATAGGGATGGCCGAAGTCCTCTTGACCGTCCCGAGCGGGCCGCCGCCCGGCGCGCCCGCTGCGTCCCACGTGACCCGCCAGGTCACGGTCGCCTGGAGCATGAACTGCCCGTCCGGGGCGCGGGCGGAGCTGCGGCGGAACGTGTAGGAACACGTCGGCTGTTGACCGGTGGCGGCCGTCGTGGGCTCGTACGGCGTGCCTGGGCCGGCGCAGCTCACCGTGTCGCCATTGCCCATGGACCATGTGACCGACTCGGGAACGGCAGTCGCCGTCGCAGTCACCGCGCCGGCACTGGCCGACGAACTGACCGGCTGCCACTGGGTCGGGTCGATCCACAGCCAGGTCGGGACGTTGACCACCTGGTCCTGGCCCGCCGGTGGGCTGAGCCGGATGCCGGGCAGGGGGATGGGCGCCCGGTCCGATGCGTCCTTGGCGAGGGCGCGGGGATCCACCGGTCGCGGCGGGATCCAGACGACGGTCGCAGTCTCCTGGCCGGTGTCGCTGGTGCAGATCTTGCGATACCACGATCCCGGCCCGTCGCCCTTGGCGTTGCCCCAGCCCTTGGCCGCGAACTGGTCCGCCAGTTGGGCGTCGTCGGCGCCGAGGAGCTGGTAGGTACACGTCGCCTTCGACGCCCGGCCGTGGGTGAGGGCCGCCGGCTCGGCCTGGTGCTCGCCCGCGTTCGTGCCGACCTGGGAGCCGTCGCTGAATGCATCGGCGGTCCCGTCGGCGAAGGCGGCGGCCGGGGTCAGCAGCAGCGAGGCGGCTGCCAGGATCGGCGTCAGGCGGTAGCGCATCCATCCCCCTCCTTCTTGAGGTCGCTGACCTTCCACTCACCGGCGTCGAGCTCCATCGAGGCGGTGACGAGATGCCGGACGCCGCTCGCGGTGTCCTTGCGAGCGCCGCTGGCCGCGTCGTAGACCCCTGTGTTGTCCAGGTAGCAGTCCCGCACCCCGGCCTTGTCGCCGACGACGGACACGACCCGAGGAGCAAGGTCCAACGTGCCGCGGATCACCTCGCCGCCGGCGCGCCGGGCGAGGAACGCTCGCTGGATCGTCTCGAGCTGCTTCCCGGTGGCGTGCTGCGCGAGCACCGGGTTCTGGGGGTCCATCGGGTTGGCCGCGGCGAGGTACGCGTCCCAGAAGGACCGGTACCCGCTCAGCACCTTGGCCTCGTCGGCGGTGACGGTCGTCGACGACGACACCGAGGATGACGTGCGCGGGGACGAGGTTGTCGTGGGCGTGTCGCCGCCGCCCGGCGTACACGCAGCCGTCAGCGCGATTGCCGCGGCGATCGAACAGGCCCTCATGGACCTTCCACGTGCGTTCCGTGCCCCGGAAGCGCGACGCGGCGCCGAACTCCGTCCCGCTGCCAGCCGGAATCCGTCCACGGCCGGCGTGGAACCGGTCCTGTCCACGGCTGGCCCCTGAGGGCCGATGAGTCTCATGTCAGCGTCCACGCGAGTAAGCGCTCCAGCACCCGAACGGATTGAACCGGGACAAACATGGACTTCCCGCACGCGGAAAGCAAGCATCCCCGGTTCCCGGAGGACCGCTGTCCGAGTCAGCGGTCGAACTCCACCTCGCTGAGAGACTCAGCGTCAGGGCCGGTTCGGCGGTCCTTTCGGGCCCCGCCCGGTCCAACCGTCTCAACCGACGGGATCCGATGGTACGCCTCGGTCGATTCCTGTCAAGGCTGAAGTGCCGGCGGCTGACCGCCTCAGCACACCCCGGCGGGCGCCTCGCTGAGGTTCTTGCTGAGGGTCGCGCCGGATGCTGCCACCGACGGCCGCCGCCTGCGGCCAGGGGAGGCAACCATGCAAGCCGATCTCTTCGCACTTCTCGACCGCGAGTGGGCCAACTGGCACAGGGGCCCGCAGCCGGCAACGACGCTCGCCCGGTGGGCCGGCAGGGAGCCGTGCCTACGCCAGGTCACAGACCTCGACGCCCTCCTCGCCATGTTCGAGCGCAGTGGGGCTGCGACCCATGCCGCCCGGGACGAGGTGCTGCTCGCTCTGCTCCGCCTCGCCCCCGTCGACTCCGACGCGTACCTGACAGTGCTCCACGTCCTGCGGGCCGGCCTCATGAGCCTGACATCGCGGGCCGGCCGTTGGTGGGGCTGGGAGGAGGCGGCCAGCACAGTGATGGCCGCCGCCGTCGAGCGCATCAGCCACTACCCGATGCACCGCACCGACCGGGTCGCCGCCAACGTCCTCGGCGACGTGTGGCACTCGGTCTGGGTGGTGCGCCAGGCCGAGCTTCGCCGGGAGGCCTGCGCCATCGACATCGTCGACCTGGACGACATCCACGACCTTGCGGCGGGAGAGGAGCTGGAGGGCGGTCAGGAGCTGCTGGCCCTGGTCGGCGAGGCGGTGAGCCAAGGGCGCATCTCGCGCCGGGACGCGCGGCTCGTCGCCCTGCATCGGGTCTTCGGCTTCACCAACGTCGAGGTCGCCGGCATCGAGGGGTGCCGCCCGTGCACGGTCCGCAAGCGCCGGGTCGCCGCCGAGTCGGCGATCGCCGAACTGGCGGTGGCGTGATGGCGGCCGATGCAGCGGCGCTCTCCCTCCTGCTTGACGTCGCAGGAGTGGCGGAACTCCTCAACATCAGCGAGCGGCATGTCCGCCGGCTGGTGTTCGAGCGGCGAATTCCGTACCTGAAGGTTGGCAATCGCGTTCGCTTCGACAAGGCCGAGGTCGCCGCCTGGATCGACACGCTGAGGGTGGTGGACCGAGGTGTGCTTGACGCGCGAGCGTCAACACTCGCCCTTGCCGGGCTCGGCCCTTTGCCGTCATCATCGTCGTCAAGCGCTCGCGACCGTGCTCGCCGTACCGGTCGCCTCACGACACCGGCCACTGACGCCCGCACCGGGAGGTCCACTGCGATGCGCACGAAGAACCACGACGACCCCGTCGCCCGCTGATACATGGCCAACAAGGAGGGTCATCGACAGTTCGGGGCGGTTCGCCGGCTTCCCTCCGGGCGCTGGCAGGCCAGATACCAAAATGGCGGCGGCAACCTGCTGACCGCTCCGAATACCTTCGACACCAAGCGGGACGCCGGCAGGTTCCTCGACGCCGTTCGGGCCGACCTGGAGCGTGGGACCTGGATCGACCCACGGTCAGCCAAGGTGACGCTGGACGAGTACGCCAGGCGATGGCTGCTCGACCGGACCGACCTCCGTCCCAGGACAGCCGAGCTCTACGAGGGCCTCCTCCGCAACCACATCCTCCCGGCCCTTGGTGGCTCCCAGCTCGCGGACCTCACCCCCTCGAAGATCCGCTCGTGGCACGCCGATCTCTACCGACGGCCCAAGCCAGGTGCGTCGACCACCGCCAAGGCCTACCGGCTTGTGCGGACGATCCTCGGGACGGCCGTAACCGACGGGCTGATCCTGAAGAACCCGTGCACCGTGAAGGGCGCGGGCAGGGAACGTCCGCCTGAGCGCCCGGTGGCGACGGTGGACGAGGTGTTCAGGATCGCCGACACGATCGACCCGCGGTTTCGCCTTCTTGTCCTCCTGGCGACGTTCACCGGGATGCGGCTCGGGGAGTTGCAGGCCCTAAAGCGTGGACGCGTCGACCTCACGACCGGCGAGATCCGCGTTGTGGAGCAGATCCAACAACTCCGGAGCGGCCAGCTCGTGACCGGTCCGCCGAAAACCGAGGCCGGTGTTCGCTTGGTGACCGTCCCAGCGGCTGTCCTCACCGAGTTGGCCCACCACCTCTCCTTGCTGGCCCCCGAACCCGAGATCCTTGTCTTTGCCCAGCTCGGTGGACGGCCGATCCGTCGCATGACGTTCTACCGGGCCTGGCGCCGAGCCACCTGCGCCGCCGGTCTGAACGGGCTGAAGCCCCATGACCTGAGGCACACGGGCAACACCCTCGCTGCGGCGACGGGCGCCAGCACGAAGGAACTCATGGCCCGGATGGGCCACGCCTCCCCCCGGGCAGCCTTGATCTACCAGCACGCCACCCGCGAGCGGGACGCAATCATTGCCCAAGCCCTCGACGACCTCATCAACGCCCGCCGTGGCGACACCGCTCCTGGAGTCTGACCTGCCCGTGACCAAGAGCGCTTCGGCTGTGGAGGTCGACACGGACTGGATCCCCCTACGGGTCAACTGATGACGCGGACGTCGGTGCCGGGGACGGCGTCTCGGATTCGTTGTACGAGCGACTCCTCGTAGGTGGTCACGATCATCTGTTCGACCGGCCGGTCCGAGCCGGCGATCACGCTTGCAATCAGACGGCGGTTCGGCGGGTCTAGGCACTGGAGGGGCTCGTCAAGCAGCATGAACGGCGATGACCCTCGGCCTGTCCGAGGTAGCGCGCGGGGGTTGCTCGCTCGGAGACGAGATCGAGCGGTGCGGACAGCTCCAGGTTCTCGATCCACGTCACCCGCTCGAAGGTACGGGCGTCCGAGCTGCGAGGTCGGAGGAGTTCGGGTCCGTCCAAGCCAACCCGGTGGCGGTCTTACGGTTGCGGAATTGTCAGGGCGCGGTCGTCGGCGATCGGTCATCCTGGACTCTCATGTCCCAGGTGGACCGATGCTGTTGACCCTCTCGACGACCCATGAGCCGGCGACCGAATTTGGAATCTTGCTGCACAGGAACCGGGTGCGGGTGCACACGACGGATATGCCATTCGGGGTGGTGACGGCCGCGAACCGCGAGGCGCCGGCCGAGCGGTGCACGGCTGCGCTGCTCGTCGAGGTCGACCTGGTCCGTGGCCGCAAGGGGCCCAACGGGGCCGTCCGGAACCGGCTCGCCGGGACTGGCCCGCCATGAACGAGGACGCCGCGCTCGGTGGCCGCCCGGATCGGCGCCCCGTGTTCCAGACAAGTGAGGAGGCCACGTCGTGGGCCGACCAGTGGGCCTCAGCTCGCGTACCAAGCCCACTCGTTGTCGACCTTGCGCAGGCCGAGAAGGACCACTTCCGTCGGTTCAACACGGACTACGGCCGATTCGTACTTCAGACGGAGGCGGAGTTCACTTGCCTGGCGGACCTGATCGATCAGCTCAACTTCGTCGATCGTTCGGACTGGCCGACACATCGGGCGATCCAGTTCGCGCTGGTGGCGCACAACCTCAAGACCTTCTACTCGGCGTTCGACCGCCTCGTCCGAGGCCACTACGACGACGCTACGACGCTGATTCGGGTGCTCTACGAAACGTTCGTCAGGCTGCTCTTCATCTCCTGCCATCCCGACAACGCGTACAGCGCGCTCGGCTTCAAGCCTCCGAAGGGTGTCCGCCGCTTCAACCTCACGAACTTCCTAGCTGACGATCTCGGGCTCGACTGGTCGACGAAGTACGAGATCATGTCGGTCTTCGCGCACTCCAACTCGTTCCGGGTTCTGGAGTCTCTGCGGCGGGCTCTCGAGCGCACCGACGAACCGGAGCGGTTCGGTCTAAGTCTTTCGTTCGACGCGCGTTCCGCAGAGACGGTGATGCCGTTCTTTCAGTTCGTCCTTCTCACGCACCTCCGGTTCGCCGTCGAGCGCCTGGCCATCGCAGGCTTGGGCGCGGGCCCACAGGCGCTCGCCGAGTCGTCCGGCGCCTGCGATCTGCTGTCCTACGGCCTTCGGACGAGCCCGAAGACGTACTGGCGGGACGTCGCAAACGACCTCGATCTCCTGTTCGAGATGCTCGACATCGCCGATACTCGTGGCGACTGGCGCGCGTTTCTGCGAACGAGCCGAGCGGAAAACCCGACCTAATGCACCAGGACCCGTTCCTCGCGTGCTGGAGCCGACTCGACCGGGCTGGTGCGCATCGCAGCGCACTCGCGGCAATCTGGAACGACTACATCGATGCACACCCGTACGACTTCTCGCTGACGCACCGAGGTGGTGGTGTCCACGTTCTTGAGGTGTACCAGACCCGCCCGATGCCCCCGGACTTTGTCCTTGAGTTCGGGGAGTGGCTGTATCACGCCCGCGCTTGCCTCGACCACATCGTGTGGGCCACGGCCGCGCATGTGACTGGCCAACTCCCACCACCGGACGAGGGCATCCTGCAATACCCGATCTATGAGTCGATGACCGCGTGGAAGAGCAACGAGCGGCGCCTCAGACCTCCGGAAGTCGGTCGTGAGTGACTGTTGAAGTCATCAGGGCGCGATCCGGTAGATGATCGGCCTCGGATCACCGAGCATGTGCGCCTCGGCGGCGGTGAGTTCGTCGGCCA
>JAHFUS010000097.1 GCA_023264975.1 Actinomycetes bacterium
TAGCGCCGCTCGCCTTCGTGAGCCGCCAGGTCCCGTGGCTCACCAAGGTCCATACCGGGGCGTCGCTGCACGACCACCTGCCCCACCATTACGTATCCGCCCTCACGCCGCCCGATGTGCGCAGCGAGTTCGGGGACTGAGGGCGACCCGGTCCGCCGGCACCCGGATTCTCGTAGCACGCGTCCGCCGACCTGCGGCCACTATGCGAACCGGTCATTTACGCTATGACCAGGGACGGACCGGGAACCACCGGTGCCGCGAACTATCTGCAACTACTGAAGCCCTGATAGCACGATCCGGGTGGCACGCCCAGCCGGCGGCAAGGGGAGGACGGAACTGGTGTCGGAGGTACCGACGGGAGGCGGCGGGCCTGGCGCCCGGTGGGTGGATCTGCGCCTACGCACCAAGGGCCTCGTCGTCGTCGCCATCCCGGTCGGCGCCCTCCTGCTCGTCGGCGCGGTGTTTCTCGGTCTGCGGCTCCAGGAGGAGCACAACCGCCAGCTGGTCGACGAGAGCTTCGCCGTCCGCCGCCAGATCGCAGCGGTGACCCTCGATCTGGTCAACGCCGAAACGGGTGCCCGCGGCTACGCCATCACCCGCCAAGACGAGTTCCTTGAGCCGTTCCGGGCGGCCACCGCCGCCCTCGCCGGCGACATGGCCAGGCTCCGCGAGCTGGTGTCGGGCAACGCCGTGCAGGAGCAGAAGGCCAGGCGAGTCGAAGAGCTGACCATTGACGACATCGCCAGCTTGCAGCCCCTTGTCCAGGGCGGCCGGCTCACGCCTCCGCAACTGGTCAGCCTGGTGCGCTTGAGCAAGTCGTCCACCGACGCCGCCCGCGAGTCCCTCGCCCGGATGGACGCGACGGCGATGGAGCTCCTCACCAAACGGATCGAACGGGAGGACCGCTTCTCGCAGTGGCTCCGCGTGGCCATGGGCGGGGTGGTGGGGCTCGGCCTGGGCGGGGGCCTCATCGCATCCAGCCTGTTCTCCAAGGGCGTGGCCCGACGGGTGGAGCTCCTGGGCCGTTCAGCCCGGGCCATCCGTGACGAGCGGCCCCTCCCCGAGTTACCCACCGGTGACGATGAAGTGGGCCGGCTGGGCCGTGACCTGGCCGAGGCCAGCTTCTTGTTGGCCGACCGGTCGGCCAGTCTCAGGCAGGCGCGGGCGTTCCTCGACCATGTGATCACCGCCAGCCCGGTCGTGGTGGTGCAGTCGCGTGTGGACGACGGGGTCGTCACCTACGTGAGCGCCAATGTCGAGCCAATATTCGGGTACCGGCCCTCCGAGATCGTCGGCCAGCGCAACTTCTTCTCGTCCCGCGCCCATCCCGACGACCGCCCGGCCCTGCTCGAAGCGGCGGGACGGCTCGACGCCGACGGCGACGGGCACGAGTTCCGGCTGCGGAGGGGCGCCGGCGACCACCGGTGGGTGCGGGCTGTCGGCGCGGTGGAGGACGGCGTCGACGGCGGTCCGCGGATGCGGCTCTCATACCTCACCGACATCACCGTGGCTAAGCAGATGGCAGAGGAGGTGGCGGTCGCCCACGAGCAGGCGGTGGACGCCTCCCGGCTCAAGTCGGAGTTCGTGGCAAACATGAGCCACGAGATACGTACGCCCCTCAACGGGGTCATCGGGATGATCGGCCTGTTGCTCGATACGGACATGACCGCCGAGCAGCGCCAGTACGCCGAGATGGCCCGGGCGTCGGGGGAGGCGCTACTCACCGTCATCAACGACATCCTCGACTTCTCCAAGATCGAGGCGGGCCGCATGGACCTCGAGGAGCTCGACTTCGACCTCCGCAGCACGGTGGAGGGAGCCACCGAGCTGGTGGCCGAGCAGGCCCACGCCAAGGGCCTGGAGCTGGCCGTGCTGGTGCGTCCAGACGTGCCGCTCGATGTGCGGGGCGACCCGGGACGGCTGCGCCAGATCCTGCTGAACCTGGTCGGCAACGCTGTCAAGTTCACCGAACGGGGGGAGGTGGTCGTGCGTGTCGGCGTCGACCCCCACGACCCGGCCCTCGTACGCTTCGAGGTGCTCGACACTGGCATTGGGATCGGGCCCGAGGAGCAGGCTCGGCTTTTCCAGAGCTTCTCCCAGGCCGACGCGTCGACTACCAGGCGCTACGGCGGCACCGGCCTGGGGCTCGCCATCTGCAAGCAGCTGGTGGAGCTGATGGGCGGGTACATCGGGGTGGAGAGCATGGCCGGGCAGGGCTCTACCTTTTGGTTCACGGTCCGCCTGGAGCGGGCGGCGGCGCCCGTGGAAGGCCTGCGCAGCGACTCGACCGGCCTCGACGGGCTCGGCGCCCTCGTGGTGGATGACAACGCCACCAACCGCACGATCCTGGAGCAGAGCCTGGCCGCCTGGCACATGCGCCCGGCGGTCACTGATGCCGGCGATCAGGCCCTCGTCCTGCTGCGGGAGGCCGCCGCCCGATCGGACCCGTTCGAGCTGGCGATCCTCGACTACCACATGCCCGGCATGGACGGCCTGGAGCTGGCCCGGGCGATCCGCGCCGACCCCACGGTGTCGTCCACCAAGTTGGTCCTGCTCACGTCGTCGGGCCGGTGGGGCAGCGCCCAGTCGGCGGCCGGGTCGGAGATCGACGCGTTCCTGACCAAGCCGATCCGCCAGTCCGCCCTTTACGACGCGCTGGTGACCGTCACCGGTCTTCCGGAGGACTCTGACGGCGGCCGTGTGGTGACCGTGGCGACGGTGGCGGATGTGCGGGGCAAGTCTCGCGCCCACGTCCTGGTGGTGGAGGACAACATCGTCAACCAGACGGTGGCGGCCGGCATGCTCGAACGCCTGGGCTACCGCGTCGACGTGGCCGCCAACGGGCTCGAGGCGGTCGACGCCATCGGGCGGGTGCCGTACGCACTGATCCTGATGGACTGCCAGATGCCGGAGATGGACGGGTACGAGGCCACCGCGGAGATCCGGCGCCGCCAAGACGGCGGGCGGCGCACGCCCATCGTCGCCATGACGGCAGGCGCCATGGAGGGCGACGAGGATCGGGCGCTCGCCGCGGGCATGGACGAGTTCGTCACCAAGCCGGTGAGGATGGCCGAGCTGCGCGCCGTGGTGGGCCGCTGGCTGGAAGGGACCGGCGTCTCGGTGCCCGAGCCGTTGGCAGCGCCCGAGCAGGCCGCAATCGATGCGGTGCTCGACGCCGACATCCTGGCCGGGCTCCGCCAACTGGAGAGCGGCGGCCGTGGCGGCGTGGTGGACGAACTGGTACAGCTGTTCCTGGATACGGCCCGCGACCGGGTCGGTGAGCTGCGAGCCGCAGTCGACGGCGATGACACGGCGGTGGTGATGCGGGTGGCCCACAGTCTCAAGGGCAGCAGCGCCAGCCTGGCCGCCACCGGCCTGGCTACCATCGCCGCCCAGCTCGAGTTCGCCGCCGCCGAGGACGACCTTCCCGCTGCAACAGCGATCGTCTCCCGCCTCGAAGGTGAGATGGACCGGGTCGACGCCGCCCTACGCGAGGCGTTCCCGGGTACATCCCGCCCGGCCTGAGACCCGGCGCTCTACGCCGGCAGCGCCGCCTCGTCTGGCTGCAACAGCGGCGCCTGCCCGGGAGGCGTTGGGAATTCGCCCGTGGCGTCGGCGTACTGCGCCTCCGGCGTCTCCGCGTCGAGCCGCAGTTCATCGCGCACCTGTCGCAATCAGGTCTTCACCAGGCTAAGCGGCGCGCCACCTCCTGACAGCCCCCGGTTTCGGGGCCGGACGCGCAACGGCCCGGCACCCCTTCGGTGTGCCGGGCCGCAGAAGCGCAGTGCGAAGGCTAGAAACCCATGTTCGACGTGTTGGAGGTGCGCCGCTTGGCCGCCCAGCCGACGTTGGCCGTCTGCGTCCCGATCGTCTTTCGTCGCGGTGGGCGGGCGCCGAGCAGCTCCTGGCGGATCTTGAACGCCTCGCTGCCCATCTCCAGCAGGGTGTCGGGATAGCCCTTCTCGAGGACCGGGAAGAGGACCTTCTCCTCCTTCTCGAAGTGGCGCATCACCGACTTCTGCAGCTGCA
Organism: Actinomycetes bacterium; assembly: GCA_023264975.1. Lineage (GTDB taxonomy): Bacteria > Actinomycetota > Acidimicrobiia > Acidimicrobiales > JAHFUS01. The sequence goes on from JAHFUS010000097.1 coordinate 4,030, forward strand.
TCATCATCGTGCGCACGGCCGGGTCGTCGGGATCGAGGTCCTCGATCTCGGCGATGAGCTCCTTGGCCGCCTCGTGGTCGTCCTCGGCGTCGTCGGCCATGCCCTTGTTCAACTCCGCAAGCGCGGGATAGAAGACCTCGTCCTCGATGGTGGCGTGGATGATCAGCTCGTCGCAGACGTCGAGGGCGATGTCGAGGTCTTCGGATGACTGGTTGGCACGGAGGAAGAGCCGCTTTATGCGAGCGTGATCATCCCTGAGCACCTTGGTGATGTCGGACATCCGTTGGTTCTCCTCACTCGGCCGGGGCGCGGCCGGGTCACGTCTGCCCACCCAGGGGAGACACGGTGTACTCATCATGAATCTACCGCGCCGGCCGCTCCGTGAACAGGGCAGTTGGCATCAGGTCCGTGCCGCCTGGCGGCCGATCTCGGCCACGAACGCGTCCCGCACGTCCCGCACGGTGGGACAGTGACCGAAATGTCGCGGAACGATCTCGATCGACACGGTGGTGGCGCCGGCGTCCGGCACCAGCTCGAGCAGGCACTGGCAGGGACCGGGGTCGTCGAGCAGGACGGCCAGCAGGTATGGCTCCTCGGCCCGGATGACGTCGCCCAGGTTCACCGCCGCCAGCAGGGTGGCCTCGAAGGCGTCGACCGGCAGGGCCTCGATGGCGAAGGCGGAATCCGCAAACACCTCGGCGTCCGGCGCGACCGGTGACGCCGCGGGCGCGTCCCGCCTGTCGCCCACGAGGTGGTCGAAGGCCTGGTTCACGAGCGCCATCCGCCGCTCGGCGTCGGCCCGGGCGCCACCTTCGTGGAGGTCGGGGTGGAGGGTCTTGGCCAGTCGCCGCCGGGCGCGACGGACGTCGGCATCGGTGGCATCGGGGCCCACGCCGAGGATCGAACGGGGGTCGTCCATGGCCCAATCCTGCCCGCGTGGCGCCCAGGCGGTGCGGCCGGGCGGTCGTCAGCCGCCGGCGGGCGGAGAGGCTTCGACGACCTGGAGCACGGCGGTGCCGGCTTCGGGGTCGAACACGGCCCGCACCACGTCGCCCAGCTGGGCGCCGGCGCGGCGCAGAAAGCCCGACCAGCCCCAGGAGTTGCCGTGGCGGTCGATGCCCACCGTGGCCACCTGGACGCCGCTGGCGTCGACACAGGGGAAGTGGCGGCTCTCGATCACCCGGCGCAGCTCGGCGGGGACGTGCACGACGCCGTTGGCCCACACGCCCGGCGTGACGGGCCACGCCAGCCAGGGCCGGCCGTCGGGAGTGAACCCGTGGACGGGCTCGAGCCTGTGGGCTGGCCGCCGGTTCACCACAGGTCGGACCTGAGGCGCCACGACCGACCCGCGGGCGGCGAACAGGCCCGGACCGACCCGCTCGAGGCACTCCGAGTAAGTGGTGTAGAGGTTGACCGAGGTGAGGTTGAGTCCCGCCCGGTGGCAGGCGTCGAGGAGCTGGGAACGGGGCAGGACACCGCCGGGGGAGGCCCGCAGGATCTCCACCATCCGCCGGTTGAGCGGGCCCACCGCATCGGGGTCGACGGGTCGGGCGGCGGAAACGTCGGCACCGTCGAGGCGGAAGGCCGGGTGGCAGCGGTAGGTCGCGGCGAGCACGGGCACCGGCGGCGGGGCCGGCAGGCGGCGGAAGGAGTTGTGGCGGCGCAGGCCGTCGCGCAGTGAATCCACCGACAACGACGGGCTGACGGCCAGCATGCGCAGCGACGCCCGCACGAACGGGCCCGATGGCCGGGCGTCGCAGAACGTGAACCAGCCGTCCTGGAGGCATTCGACCGTGCCGGAGGTCTCGAGGACGACTCGTAGCTGCTGTCGGGTTACGTCGAGGCCGTCGCCCTCGACGAGCTCGCTCTCGAGCTCGTCGAGGGTGGTGGCGCCGCACCGCTCGGCCTGGCGCCGGGCCCGAGCCTCGATGGCAGGGGCGTGGGCCACGGCGGCGGCCGTCGCCCGGGGCAGCAGGACGGTGGCCCGGCCGGTGCCCGAGAACACGAACGGCAGCTCGCGCCCGAGCAGCTCGGCCGCGCAGCGGAGGCTCTCGGCGCTGAAGGCGTTGGCCGTGAGCCCGGCTTCGAGCAGAAGACGGGCCACGCCGGACGCCGGAAGGGGCACGGCCCTGGAGACGAGTTCGATGGCGGCGTCGAGCTGGCGAAGGTCGGTAGTGCCGCCGAGGTCGAGCTGCTGCGTACGCAGGCGTGACTCCAGCTGGCGGACCCGCTCGCCGCTGAGCCCGGCCACCCGGCCCGCCTCGGCCAGGGTGAGGGGGGGCCGGCCGGCGAGCCCCAGACGGTCGATCACCGCCCGCAGGCGGCGGTGCTTCAGCTGGTGGTGGCCGAGGGCGGCCACGTGGGCGGCGAGGGCATCCTCCAGGAGCTGCTTGGGAGCCACCCGGGGCCTGGCCGGCGAGCGACTGATCGTCGGCGCCTGCGAGCCGTGCCCGGCGTCACCGCCCGCCAGGAGCGGTGCCAGGCGTCGTGTGTCGGTGGGCGCCAGCGAGCCGTGCCAGGCCGCCGCGTCGCCCAGCAGGAGGGCGCTGGCCATGTGCCCGGGCGCGCCCCCCTCGCCGCCCGACGAGGTCGTGCCGATCCAGGTGGTGCTCATTGGGCGCTGCCTCCGGAGGCCGGGCAGCTTCGTGCCGGCGACCCCTCTATCTCTGCACATCGTCCCAGACCTGGGAAAGGGGGCGGTCAGGTGTTTCCGGATGGGGGTGCCACCCCCCCCCGCTCCGTGGCCGAGTTCGTAGACTTACGGTTCGCGAGGGGGAGGCTCCATGACCCAGGACCGGACGGACACTGTGAGGGTCCTGATCGCCGACGACGAGTACCTGGTACGCGAGGGCGCCCGCAGCGTGCTGTCGTCGGTGCCGGGGATCGAGGTCCTAGGCGTGGCCGGCGACCCGGCGGAGCTGCACGTGGCCATCGCGGCAACCCCTCCGGACGTCGTCGTGCTCGACATCCGCATGCCGCCCACCTACCAGACGGAGGGCATCGACGCCGCCCAGGTCATCCGGGTCACCCACCCGGAGATCGGGATCGTGATCCTGTCCCAGTACGCCGACCCCGAGTATGCCCTTGAACTGCTACGGGACGGGTCGAAAGGGCTGGCTTACCTGCTCAAGGAGCGGCTGGGCGAGCCCACCAAGCTGGCCGAGGCCATCCGCGAGGTGGCCCGGGGCGGCTCGGTGCTCGACCCGAAGGTGGTGGACGGGCTCATCGAGGCGCAGCACCGCCGCTCCCGGTCCCGGCTCCATGGCCTCACGCCCCGGGAGGGCGAGGTGCTCGAGATGATGGCCACCGGGCGCACCAACGCCGCCATCGGCGACGCCCTGTTCCTCAGCGAGCGGGCCGTCGAGAAGCACATCAACTCGATCTTCCGAAAGCTCGGGCTCAGCGAGGAACTCGACATCAATCACCGGGTGGCAGCCGTGCTGTTCTTCCTCCAGCGCAACATGGGCATGGCCGACTAGC
>JAHFUS010000043.1:0-25141 GCA_023264975.1 Actinomycetes bacterium
GGGCGGGCGGTTCGCCGGCGCCTGGCGCAGCGGGCGCGGGGCGGGGCGGCGGCCCGGGCCGGTTCCCGGCATCGGCGCCCGTTCCGGCAGGGAACGGGTCGTCGCCCCGGCTGGGCGCACGAGGCGGCGGGGGCGGGGCCGGGGGTGCCTGCCGCTCGCCTCCCGGCGTGCGGGGAACGCCCCGATCACCCCCGTGCGAGGGCGGGACGACGGAGGCCGCCCGCTCGAGGCGTTCGAGGCGTTCGACGATGGCGGCGGGCGAGGTGTCGGCGTCCGGCCGGGCCAGGCGCACCAGGGCCGCCTCCAGCACGATGCGCGGGTCGAGGGCGTCACGCATGTCGATCTGCGCCTGCCCCAACGTCTCGATACCCCGCACCATGGCGGCGGGGCCCAACCGGTGGGCCTGCCCGGCCAGCCGGTCGCGCACCTCGTCGGGCACGGCTACCAGGCTGGGGGCCTGGGTCAGGAGGAAGGCGTTGCGCAGGTGGTCGACGAGGTCGGCAGCCAGGCGGCGGGGGTCGCGGCCGGCGCCGCAGGCCATCGCCACGGCGACGAGGGCCCGCCCGGCGTCGCGCTCGCACAGCGCCTCCACCGCGTCGTCGGTGACGGGCGCCTCGTCGTCCACCTCGCCGGCCGCGGCCACCTGGTCGAGCACCGAAAGGGCATCGCGAGCGGAGCCCTTGCCCCGCCGCACCACCAAGTCGATGGCCTCGGGCGCCACGCCCAGGCCGGCCGCCTCGTTCACGTCGGCCAGGAGCCCGGACAGCACGTCGCCGGTGAGCAGGCGGAACTCGAAGTGCTGGGTGCGGCTCCTGATGGTGGGCAGCACCTTCTGGGGGTCGGTGGTGGCCAGCACGAAGACCACGTGGCCGGGCGGCTCCTCCAGCGTCTTCAGCAGGGCGTTGGACGCCGCCGTCGACAGCATGTGGACCTCGTCGACGATGTAGATCTTGTGGCGCCCGGGGGTGCCGAGGGCGGCCCGCGACACCAGGTCGCGCATGGCGTCGACCCCGTTGTTGGACGCCGCGTCGAGTTCGTGCACGTCGAGCGACGTGCCCCGCTCCACCGCCCGGCAGGAGGCGCACACGCCGCACGGCTCGCCCTGGTCGCGGTTCTCGCAGTTGAGGGCCTTGGCGAGGATTCGGGCGGTGGATGTCTTGCCTGTGCCCCGGGGGCCGCTGAACAAGTAGGCGTGCCCCACCCGGTCGTCCCGTACGGCGTTGGACAGCGCGAGCACGATGTGGGCCTGGCCCCGGACGTCGGCGAAGCGCTGCGGCCGGAACCGGCGGTACAAGGACCGGAAGGTCACCTCGTCGTCGGTCACGGGAGCACACTACCGACGGGCAGTGAGGCGGTCCCGCGCTGCGGGCTCGTCACTCGGTGCGGCGGTCAGGCGGTCTGCGGCACACAGCACCTTCCGCTGAGAGCTGCTGCCTTCCGGCCCTGACTCGGTTCACGGGGCGCCGTTGCGCAGGACCCGACCGCCGCACGGAGCGACGAGCCCAAGAGGGGCAGGATAGCCTGCCCGGTCCCCGGAGGGATGCGAGAGCGGCCGAATCGGCACGCTTGGAAAGCGTGTGTGGTGCAAGCCACCGTGGGTTCGAATCCCACTCCCTCCGCCAGATAGGTCGACTGCCTGCCCCCGTCAGCCCTGCACCAATGCCTTGCCGGTGCGAAGGAACTCCAGCGGATCGGCACCATCCAGCAGCGCGCGGTACGACAGCGACGCCCCGAACGGCTCGTTCCAGAAACCGCCGGCATCGCCGGCAAGTGGTCCCCACGGCCCCACGTACAGGTACGGCTCGGGGTGGACGGCGTCGCCCGGCGAGCCCCCGAAGTTGGCGCGGGCGTCGGGTGGGCCCAGGTCGACCGCCACGTCGAAATGCTCTGGCCACAGTTGCAGGCGCGACGGGGCATCCGCCTGGCCGGACTCGGCGCGCAACTGCTCCAGTACCGACGCGCAGAACCCGAACCAGTCGCCCAGCGCCCGGGCGCACGCCGGGTCGACCACCAACGGCTCGTCGAGGTCGCCCGCAGTGGTGGGCGTATACACCCCGGTCGACGTGGGCAGGGGCAGGTCGACGAGGGCGGCTGCGGCGCGCAGCGTCGTCAGGCGCTCGACTCGGTCGCCTCGGCGGTCGCCGACGGCCAGCATCCCGTCCTCGATGCGGACCTGGCGGTCGTCGGCGAAGAAGGGGGTGCCGAAGCCCCGGTACGTGTAGCGCAGGCCGATCCTGCCGTTGGCCGCGTGCCGGCAGGGCGCCACCACGTGCTCGGCCACGGCGTGCAGGGCCAGGCGGGTCGTCGGGAACCCATCGGGCAAGGGCGCCAGCGCCCGCCGCACCAGCCAGCGGTCCTCGCACCACGCCCGTAGCCCGGCGTCCCCTGCGCAGACGTCGGCCCAGGTGCGGGCCCCCGCCCGGTCCACCGGCACGACGTCGCCGCCTGCGACCGGATCGTCGGCGAAGAAGGGCGCCTCGGACAACGCCGGGGGCGACGGTTCCAGCACCCGCACGTCGTACCGCCCACCCACCCGCTCCATCGCCTCGGCCCGTGCGTCCCTCATGGCGCCTCCCCTCCTACGGGCCGCGTGACGGCCGGTGTCCCCATGTCCCCCTCGGGCCCGAGCAGGCTCAGGGCCACCAGCGGGAAAATCACCACCGACAGCAGGCCGGCCGAGACCAGCGCCGCCGCCGTGTCGGGCCGGATCTCGCCGAGCGTCACCCCGATCTGGGTTGTCGTCACCAGGAATGGCAGCGACGTCGCCTGCAGCAGCGCGGCGGCGACCGCTCCCCGCCGCCCCACCTCGGGCGCGTACAGGGCGGCCGGCACGCCCCGCACGACCACCAAGGCGAGCAGGAACAGCGGCACCTTGACGAAGGCCGACGGGCTGCCCACCAGAGCGTCGAGGTCGAAGCGCAGACCGCTGGATACGAAGAACACGGGGACGACGAAGCCGTAGCCGATGGCCTCCAGCTTCAGCCGGAAATGGGGGTGGCTCATGGTGTTCTTGTCGACCATGTTGAGGATGGCCCCGGCCAGGAAGGCCCCCAGTATCGTCTCCAGCCCCAGGTGCTCGGCCAGGGCCACGAACCCGACGAGGAGGACCACGGCGAGGCGCACGCGGATCTCGGCCGTGGTGTCCTGGAGGCGCACGAGCACGGCCTCCAGCCGCACCGACCGCTCGACGCGAGCGAGCGCCAACCCGGTGGCCGCCACCAAGAGGGCGAACAGGCCGAGCAACGTCAACGTGGAGCCGACGCTGGCCGCCATCTCCGAGAACAGCAGCGACAACAGCACGATGGCGCCGAAGTCGGCCACTGACGCGCCGGCGATGGTGAGTTGGCCGAGCGGGCGCTCCACCTGCCCGGCGTCCTTCAGCACCGGCACCACCAGCCCGAGCGACGTGGCCGACAATGTCACCGCGATCAGCAGCGGCGACTGCACGTAACCCGCCGCGTGGAACGCGATCCCGACCGCCACACCCAGGGCCAGCGTCAGGCCGAACCCGAGGCCGGCCTTGCGCAGCACAGGGCCCCGCAGCCCGACCACGTCGATCTCCAGGCCGGCGAGGAACAGCAGGAAGGCGAGCCCGATGACGGCGAGGACCTGGATGGGCAGGTCGACCTTCACCCACCCGAGCCCCGACGGCCCGAGCACGATCCCGGCCACGATCTCGAGCACGACGGCCGGGACCCGGATCCATGGTACGAGTCCCACCAGGAGCGGCGCGCCGACGGCGACGACCGCCACAACCAGCAACCCACCGAACGAGACGGAGGGCACGTCACACCAGGAGGGGGTCGGCCACGACCTCGACCAGCGCCGGCCCGGCCTGGGCCAGCGCGTCGGTGAGCGCCTGCGCGAGCTGGTCGGTGGTCGACACCCGGTAGCCGGCCGCGCCGCACAGCTGGGCGAAGGCGGCGAAGTCGGGGTTGTGAAGGGCGGTCTGCCACACGCTCCACTCGCCCGCCCGTTGCTCCTTGCTGATCTTGCCCAGCTCGCCGTTGTTGAGCAGCACGTGGGTGATGTTCATGCCGTACTTCACCGCTGTGGTCAGCTCCATGGCGTACTGGCCGAAGCCGCCGTCGCCCGACACGCTCACCACCGGTCGGCCGACTGAGCCCACCGCGGCCCACGCCCCCATGGCTGCGGGGAAGGCGAAGCCGATCGACCCGAGGTAGCCGGACATAAGCACGTCCTGGTCGCCCGAGACCTCGAAGTAGCGGCCGAAGGAGTAGGCGTTGTTGCCCACGTCGACGCACAGCACCGCGTCGGCCGGCACCAGCGTGCTCATGGCGTCGAACACGGCCGCCGAGTTGACGCCGCGGCCGAAGTCGTCCGCCCGCCGGCGGGCCTTCTCCTCTCGCCAGATGGCCCACCGCTCGGCCACCTCGGGGCGTTGATCAGCCCACGCCCGACCGGCCCCGGCCCCAGCCGCCAACCCGCCGGCCAGCAACCCGGCGGTCACCCCCACGTCTCCGAGCACGGGCACCTCGACGGCGTGGAAGCGGCCCAGGGCCATCGGGTCGAAGTCGACCTGCACGATGGCCTTGTACGAGGCGATGCCGGTGTGGTTCGAGAAGGACGCACCGAAGGCCACCACCAGGTCGCACTCGTTCATGAACCACGAGGCGATGGGGGTGCCGCTGCGACCGAGCACGCCGCACCCGAGTGGGTGGTGGTCCGAGATCTGGCCCTTGGCCTTGAAGGTCGTGGCCACCGGGGCGCCGATCTGCTCGGCCAGGGCGATCACCGGCCCCATGTGGTGGCGGGCGCCGTTGCCCACGATGAACAGCGGCCGCCGGGCCGAGCTGATGAGCGCCACCGCAGCGCGCAGGGCGTCGTCGGGAGGCGAGATGGCGCGGTCAGCCACCCGGCCCAGGGGCGAGCCCGCCTTGGCATCGCCGGCGGGCAGGTTCTGCACCTCGTCGGGGAAGACTAGGTGGGCGACGTCGCGCTCGAGCAGGGCCGTCTTGCAGGCCAGGTTGACCAGCTCGGCGTGGTCTGAGCCGGCGAGCACGCAGTGTGTCGACCGGGCTACCGCGGCGAAGGCGGCGTTGAGGTCGACGTCTTGGAACGCGCCCCGCCCGATGACCTTGGACGGCACCTGGCCGCTCAGGGCCAGCACGGGCGCCCGGTCCACCTTGGCGTCGTACAGGCCGGTCAGCAGGTTGGTGGAGCCCGGCCCGGCGATGCCGAAGCAGGCCGCCAGGCCGCCGGTGAGCTTGCCATAGGCGCCGGCAGCGAACGACGCCGCCCCTTCGTGGCGGATGCCCACGAAGCGCAGGTCCCCTCGTTCCTCGGCGGCGCGGAAGGCGTCGGCCAGGCCCAGGTTGGAGTGGCCCACCATCCCGAACACGTGGGTGACGCCCCAGTTGACCATCGTCTCCACCATCAAGTCGGACACCGTGCGCCCGCGCTCCTCGTCCGGCGGAAGCGCCACGTACACCCCGTCAGAGCGCACCTCGGTGCGGTAGCCGGCGGGGGCGTCCGAGAAGCCTGGCGGCGGCTTGCCGTTGCAGGGCGAGTAGTCGTAGCCGTGCCACGGGCAGCGCAGCCATCCCTTCTCGATCGAGCCCTCGCCGAGGGGGCCGCCCTGGTGGGGGCAGCGGTTGTCGAGGGCGCCGTAGCCGCCGCGGAAGTGCGTCATGGCCAGCGACCGCCGGCCGATGGTGACGGTCTTCACCCGGCCCTCGGACAGCTCGTCTGGGCGCAGAGCCAGGTGCCAGGCGTGGCCGGCGTCCGGAAGGCCGGGCGGGGCCAGGGAGGGCTCGGGCAGGGCCCGGATCGGACTGTCCACCATGGATCATCGCCTCCCCTGTGCCGAGGCCGCGTCAGCGGTGCTCGGGCCGTCGGGTTCGAGTCCCGAGCGGGGCCCGAGCGTTACACGTGGTCGTGGCCGGCGCGGCGCCGGCCGGCCATCGTGCGGCAGTACTTGGTCGAGCTGGGGACCAGACCTGGCGGGGCCCTGACCGGATTCCCGGTACGGAAAGTCGCACTGGAGCGCGAGATCCCGTACCGGGAACCCGTTCGGGCCCGCCGCAACGGGACGGCGGGTACAGTCCGGCTGTCGGCGACGCCACCCGGGCACCGGGGCTCGCGTCGACCGGGACAAGGGGACCGGGTCATGAGCATCGGATCGATCGACATCGCCGCCCTCGACGGTGGCCAGGTGAACGTGTCGGCCGACCAGGTGGGCGCGCTGGCGTCGGCGGTCGGCGGACAGTTGCTGCGGGCGGGCGACGCCGGCTGGGACGACGCCGTCCTGATCTGGAACGGCATGGCCGCCCAGGTGCCGGCCCTTGTCGTGCGCCCGTCGGCGACGGCCGACGTGGTCGCCGCCGTCCGCTTCGCCGCCGACCACGGCCTGCTGCTGTCGGTGAAGGGTGGCGGCCACAACATCGCCGGCACGTCGATGGCGCCCGGCGGGCTGACCCTCGACATGTCACTGCTGCGCGACGTCGCGGTCGACCCGGCGGCCAAGCTGGCCACTGTTGGGGCCGGCTGCCTCATCAGGCACGTCGACGGGGCCACCCAGGAGCACGGCCTGGCCGCCGTGCTCGGCTTCGTGTCGGAGACGGGTGTGGCCGGCCTCACCGTGGGCGGCGGATTCGGCTACCTGACCCGCCGGTTCGGGTGGACGGTCGACAACCTGGAGGACGTCGAGGTCGTCACCGCCGACGGCCAGGTCCGCACCGCCAACCGGGACGAGAACGCCGACTTGTTCTGGGCGCTTCGGGGCGGCGGCGGGAACCTCGGTGTCGTCACCCGGTTCACCTACCGGCTCCACGAGGTCGGCCCGACCGTGACCGCCGGCATGATCGTCTGGAGCGCCGAGCACGTCGACGACGTGATGGCCGCGTACAAGGAGCTCACCGAGTCGGCGCCCCGCGAGCTGACGGCGGTGCTCACGGTGCGGATGGCGCCGCCGGCGCCGTTCCTGCCAGCCGAGTGGCACGGCAAGGAGATCGTCGCCATGGTCGTGTGCCACAGCGGCGAGGACGCAGAGGCGGACCTGGCCGTCGTCCGCCGGCTGCCGGGCCCCATCGCCGACCTGATCACCCAGAAGCCGTACGTCGCCCAGCAGGCGATGCTCGACGCCACCCAGCCCAAGGGCCCGCACTACTACTGGAAGTCCGAGTTCATCCCGGGCCTGTCGGACGACTTCCTCACCGCCTATCGCGACGGGGCCCTCCGGGTCACATCACCCATGTCGCAGTCGGTCATCTTCCATTTGGCCGGCGCCCTCAACGAGCACGCCGCCGACGACGGCGCCATGGGCAACCGCGACGCGGCGTACGTGACGGCCTTCGCCGGCTGCTGGCCGCCGCCCGACCCCAGGTCGGCCGAGCACCTGGCGTGGGTGCGCGACTCGTGGGAGACGGTGAGGCGGTTCTCCACCGGCAACTACGTGAACTTCCAGGTGGCCGACGACGACGCAGGGCGTACGGCCGCGGCCTACGGGCCCAACTACGACCGGCTCCAGCAGGTAAAGGCCGCCTACGACCCCGGCAACCTCTTCCGGGTCAACCGGAACGTGGCGCCCCGGCCGTAACGGCGCCGTCACCGGCGGCCGCCGCTCCGGGGGCTCGGCCGCCCCCGGGTCGGCGGGCCACGGATGCTCGGGATCGCGACCCGTCACATCCTTGCGCACCGCCCCCACGAGCCCGAGCAGAAACCGGGCAGCCCGGCCGGAGGTCAGTGGACAGCGGCGGGGTCCGGGACGAACGTCGGCGTCGGCCGCTGGTGCCGCGGAATCCTGCTTGTCGCAGGCGCGTCGCACGGCGCCCCGGGTTCCCGCTGCCGGCACTTGCGCGGCAATCCGATCGCTGCGGAGCGAGGTCACTGAGCGGGCCGCTGGTCGAGCGGCGGCTCGTCCAGCAGGACGAGCGTCTGGGCCGACTGGATCTGGGGGATCGACTGGAGGTCCTGGAGGATGACGTCGCGCAGGTGGTCGATGTCCTGGGCCCGCACGAGGACGATGTAGTCGAACGAGCCACTGCTGAGGGCCAGCCACTCCACCCCCGGCAGCCGGCGCAGGGAGTCGCCCACCGCCCGCCAGCTGTGCTGCACCACGCTCACCAGGACGAGGGCGGCGATCGGGAGGCCCATCTTCCGGGGGTCGACGTCGACCGTGAAGCGCCGGATCACCCCGGAGTCCCGCAGCCGGGCCAGGCGCTGGTACGCCGTCGCCCGCGACACGCTGACCCGGGTCGCCAGCTCGCTGACCGACGCCCGACCGTCCGCTCGCAGGGCGGCGATGAGCCGACGGTCCACGTCGTCCAACCGGACGTCCTGCTCTGCCATCGGCGTCCTCCGGATTGGCACATGTCATTTCGTCAAGTACAAGCGATGATATCGCACCGATCGTCTCGACTCTACAAGTCTGAGTAGACGTTCGTGCCACCATTGCCGCACAATGGAAGCAAGGTCGTCTTGCCAAAGGAGGTAGCCGTGGCCGACAGCCCCCAGCTCTACGCACCGGTGCTCCGGGACGGGAGCGGTGCGGTCGACGTCGTCCTCGGCGCCGGCCACCCCGGCTTCTCCGACCCCGACTACCGGGCCCGCCGCAACGCCCTCGCCGCCGAAGCCCTCGACTGGCAGCCGGGCCGCCCCGTTCCCGAACCGGAGTACACGGCCGTGGAGCACGACGTGTGGCGGGTGGTGGCCCGCGAGCTCGAACCACTGCACCGCCTCCACGCCTGCCGCGCCTTCCTGGATGCCAAGGAGGAGCTGGACCTGCCCGCCGACCGGGTGCCCCAGCTCCGGGAGGTGAGCGGGCGCCTGGCACCCACCACCGGCTTCACCTACCTCCCCGTCGCCGGCCTGGCGCCCTTGCGGGACTTCTACGGCGCCTTCTCGGGTTCGGTGTTCTTCTCCACGCAGTACCTGCGCCACCCGTCGATGCCCCTCTACACCCCCGAGCCCGACGTGATCCACGAGGTCATCGGGCACGCCAACCAGCTGGCCGACCGGGGCTTCGCAGCCCTGTACCGGCTGGTGGGCGAGGCGGTGGCCCGGACCACAGGGGAGGAGGCGCTGCGCTTCTTGTCACGGGTGTTCTGGTTCTCGCTCGAGTTCGGCGTGGTCTACGAACGGGGGGAGCCCAAGGCGTACGGCGCCGGCATCCTGTCGTCGTGCGGTGAGACCGCCGCCTTCCGCACCGCCCAGGTCCGCCCCCTCGACCTGGCCGCCATGGGCACGCTGCCCTACGACATCACCCGCTACCAGCCGGTCCTGTTCGCCGCCCGCTCCATGTCGCACCTGCTCGACTCCCTGACCCTGTTCTTCGCCTCGTTCGACGACGACGTGCATGCCCGTCTCGCCCGGCAGGCGGCGGCATGAGCGGCCCGGGAGGGCGCTCCGTGCGCGACGAACCAGGGCGACATCCCGAAGCGATGGTGCACCGTTGAGCGCCACCGACCTCCGCCCGCCCGCATCGCCTGCACTCACAACGGCGCCGGCGCCCCTGCTGCTCGGCTGGGACGCCGTCGAGTTGTGGGTGGGCAACGCGCGCGCCTTCGCCGGCTTCCTCTCGTCCGCCTTCGACTTCCGGATCACCGCCTATGCCGGCCCGGAGACGGGCTGGGAGGACCGGGCGTCGTACGTGCTCGAGCAGGGCGACATCCGCTTCGTGGTGACCGCCGCCCTCACGCCCGACTCGCCCATCGCCGCCCACGTGCGCCTGCACGGGGACGGCGTCCACGACCTCGCCTTCGCCGTCCCCGACGCCGGGGCCGCCTTCGACGCGGCTGTCGCCCGTGGCGCCCGCCCGCTCTCGGAGCCGCACGTGGTCAACGACGACCACGGCGGACTGCGGCTGGCGCGCATCGCCGCCTATGGCGACACCGGCCACACCTTCGTCGACCGGTCCGGGTACGGCGGGGCATACCGGCCGGGCTATGCCACCGAGGGCCTTCCCCTTCCTGCGGTGGCGGCCCGGCCGGTTGCGCTGGGGGCGATCGACCACGTGGTGGCCAACGTCGAGGAGGGCTCGCTCGAGCGCTGGGTCGACTTCTACCGCGCGGTCCTCGGCTTCGAGCGCCTCCGTCACTTCGACGATTCGCAGATCTCCACCGAGTACTCGGCCTTGATGTCCACGGTGGTCTGGAACGGCGCCAAGATCGTGCTGCCGATCAACGAACCGGCCGCCGGGCGGCGCAAGAGCCAGATCCAGGAGTACCTCGAGACCTACCGGGGAGCGGGCGTCCAGCACATCGCCCTCGCCACCTCCGACATCGTCGGCGCCGTGTCGTCCCTGCGCCAGCGGGGGCTGCGCTTCCTCGAGGCGCCTGCCGCGTACTACGAGGATGTCCGCCAGAGGCTCGGCCACCTCGACCTGCCGTGGGAGGATCTACGCCGGCTTGGCATCCTGGTCGACGAGGAGCCCGACGGTTGGCTGCTGCAGATCTTCACCGAGACGCTGAGCGACCGCCCGACGCTGTTCGTCGAGATCATCCAGCGCGGCGGGGCCAAGGGGTTCGGCGCCGGCAACTTCAAGGCCCTGTTCGAGGCCATCGAGCGGGAGCAGGCGCGCCGCGGCCACCTGTGACCTGCGAGGCCAGGCGGTGACCGCCGCCGCCGCCGCCGATCGGCGCGGGCCCGAGGGCAACGGCTTCGGCCTGGAGAACCTGCCGTTCGGCGTGGCCCGTCTGCCCGACGGTTCGGTGACGTGCGTGAGCGCGTTGGACACCTCCGTCATCGACCTCGCCCGCCTGGGCCGGGCCGGCCTCCTGTGGGTGCCCGGCGTGGCGGCGGACGTGTTCGAGGAGGGCTCCCTCAACCGCTTCCTGGCGTGCGGCCGCGCGGCGTGGGAAGGGGTCCGCGGCCGGATCGCCCGGTTGGTGCAGACCGGCGAGCGCGAGCTCGGCCGGGCGTTCGTGCCCGTCTCGCAGGTGGAGCTGCTGGCCCCGGTGGCGGCGGGCGACTTCGTGGACTTCTCGGCGTCGGTCCACCACGCCACCCGGGTGGGCCGGCTGCTGCGGCCGGACGGCGACCCGCTGCCGCCCCAGTGGCGTCACATGCCGGTGGGCTACCACGGGCGGGCGGGGTCGATGGTGGCGTCTGGGACGGGCGTGATCCGGCCGCACGGCCAGCGCCCCACCGGCGGCGCCGGACCCGTCCTGGCCCCGACCGAGGCGCTCGACTTCGAGGCCGAGGTCGGCTTCGTGGTGGGCTGCGGCTCCACCCCCGGGCGCCCGGTGCCGACGGCCGGCTTCGCCGACCACGTGGCCGGCGTTGTGCTGGTGAACGACTGGAGCGCCCGCGACGTGCAGGCCTACGAGTCCCGGCCGCTCGGCCCCTTCCTGGGCAAGTCTTTCGCCACGTCGATGTCCCCCTGGCTCGTCACCCTCGGCGCCCTGGAGCCGTACCGGGTGCCCGGGCCCGTGCAGGACCCGGCGCCGCCGCCGTACCTGAGGACGGACGGGCCGGCGGCCTACGACCTGCACATCGACGTCACCCTCCAGAGCGAGACGATGCGGGCCGAGGGCATGGCGCCCGTGCAGATCAGCGCCGCCGCCTTCGCCGCCATGTACTGGACCGGGCCCCAGCTCCTGGCCCACGTCACCGCCAACGGCGCCCACATCCGGCCGGGCGACGTGGTCGCGTCGGGCACTGTGTCCGGCCCCGACGCCGGCAGCGAGGCCTGCCTGCTGGAGCTCACCAGGGCAGGGGAGCGGCCCCTGTCGCTCCCGGACGGCTCGACGCGCTCGTACCTGGAGGACGGCGACACGGTGGTCGTCCGGGGGTGGGCGGGCGGCGACGGGCGTCCGTTGTTGTCCCTGGGCGAGGTCGTCGGCACAGTCGTACCCGCCCGACCGATGGAGGTGTGAGATGCACTACCGCAGCGTGGGCGACGTCCCCGCCAAGCGCCACCTGCGCACCCCGGCGCCCGGTGGTGGCCTGCTGTTCGAGGAGCTGATGGGGGAGGAGGGGTTCTCCGGCGACTCGTCGCTGCTCTACCACCTCCGCTCGCCGTCGGCCCTGGTGGGAGCGGCCCACGTCGACGTCACCGCCGGGGCCCTGGTGGCCAACGAGCCACTCCTCCCGAGGCACCTGCGCACCTCCGGGCTCCCGCCCGGCGGTGACGCCAGCGGTGGCCGCCACCTGCTGCTCGGCAACGACGACGTCCGCATCTCGTGGGTGGCGGCCGACCGCACCGGCCCGCTGTGGCGCAACGCCGTCGGCGACGAGCTGGCCTACGTGCAGGCGGGGGAGGGGGACCTGGAATCGGTGTTCGGGCGACTCGCGGTGCGGGCCGGCGACTACGTCGTCGTCCCCCGCTCGGCCACCTGCCGGTGGGTCGTCCCCGACGGCGGCCGGCTCGAGCTGCTGGTGGTGGAGGCGAGCGGGCACGTGCGCCCGCCCAGGCGCTACCTGTCGCCGGCCGGCCAGTTCCTGGAGCAGGCCCCGTACTGCGAGCGCGACATCCGCGCGCCGGAGGAGCCGTTGGTGACCACCGGCGAGGGGCCGGCGGAGGTGCTGGTGCGCCACCGCGACGGCGTGAGCCGCCACACCCTCGCCTCGTCGCCGTTCGACGTGGTGGGGTGGGCGGGCTGCGTGTACCCGTGGGCCTTCTCCATCCTCGACTTCGAGCCGATCGTGGGGGCGATCCACCAGCCGCCCCACGTCCACCAGACCTTCGAGGGGCCCGGCTTCGTGGTGTGCTCGTTCGTGCCCAGGCCCTACGACTTCCACGCCGGCGCCATCAAGGTGCCCTACCACCACGCCAACGTCGACAGCGACGAGGTGATCTTCTACTCGGCCGGCGACTTCATGAGCCGGGCCGGCTCGGGCATCGGCGTCGGGTCGATCTCGGTGCACCCGAGCGGCTTCGTCCATGGCCCCCAGCCCGGCAGCATGGAGGCGACCGCCGGCCAGGACCGCACCGAGGAAGTGGCCGTGATGGTTGACACGTTCCGCCCGCTCCGCCTCGGGCCGGCGGCGGCAAGCGTGACCGACGACGACTACCCGTGGAGCTGGGTCCGCTCGGTCCCACTGGTCAGCGAAACCGTACCGACGCGGTCCGGATCGGCTGACCAGAAGCCGGCGGACGCGGGTTAGCGTCGTGAGATGAGCGCCACCAAGCCCGACGTGACCATCCCCGACGGCAACCCGCCGGCCCAGCTGGAGGTCGAGGACCTCGAGGTCGGTACCGGCCCCGCGGCGGCCGCCGGCGCCGAGGTCGACGTCCACTACGTGGGCGTCTCCTGGTCCAACGGCACGCAGTTCGACGCATCGTGGGACCGGCGCAACACCTTCTCGTTCCGCCTCGGCTCCGGTCAGGTGATCGCCGGGTGGGACCAGGGCGTGGCCGGCATGAAGGTGGGCGGCCGCCGCCGTCTCACCATCCCGCCCGACCTGGGCTACGGAAGCAGGGGCGCCGGGGGCGTGATCGCCCCCGGCGAGACCCTGGTGTTCGTGGTGGACCTGGTTGGGGTGCGCTGAGCGCGTCCCCCGGGAAGCACAGTTACCGGCGCATCTGACCGAGCAGCCGCAGCACGTACCAGAACAGCATCATGATCGAGGCGAACAGCTGCACCGAGGCACCCACGAAGGCTTCGGCCGGATACTGGTGCAGCACCTGCTGGGTGCGGAACAGGATCGACGCTCCGGCCAGGGCGATCATGGCGAGGGAGAACCACACGCCGAGCTCGAGGCCGAACAGCACGGCGGCGACGATGAGCACCAGGGCGCACACGAAGCCCCACATGATCACGGGGCGCAGGAACGACAGGTCCCTGCGGGTCGTGTATGCCACCGCGCTGAGGCCGGCGAAGCCGAGGCCGGTGATCACGGCTGCCGACCAGACGGTGCTGGCGCCGTCGTTCTGGATCTCGAAGAAGTAGTAGAGGAACGGGGCGAAGATGACCGCCTCGGCCACGACCAGGGCGAACAGACCCTGGTACTGCTTCTGGGTGTCCTGGAGCTGGTGGGCGGCCGACTGGGCCAGCCAGCTCACCAACATGAAGCCGCCCATGAGGATCAGCCAGCCGGCGCCGCTGCCACTGATGAACTCGTAGAGGCCCTTGGCCACGCCGACGTTGAGGAACACCGCCTCGACTGCGGTGAACGCCACGAGGGCGAGGATGAGGTGCTGGTAGACCTTGACGACGAAATCCGAGCGGGTGACCTCGTCGCGCTGGGCGACGGGGATCCCGTAGCTCACTGCCATCTTTGGAGTCCTCCTGGGACGATCGGTTGTTTTCATGGTACCGACATGAGGACCGAAATGGTGGTCGATCGGTTACGGGCCGGTAGTCGCTGATGTTTAGGTCCCCGACTGTCACGTCGCGGATCCCGGCCTGGCCCGCCATCTCACTTCCGCGAGATGTGCCCGTCATCGAGGTCAACCAGCCCAACCGCCAGGACCGCCGGCGGCGCGGCAAGTCCGATACCGTCGACTCCGCTGCTCGGGCCGTCTCAGCCGCCGGCCACGATGTCCTCCACGCCGCCGAGCTGCCCGACGGCAGCCGAACGACCGATGCCGAGGTCGCCCGGCGAGCAGACGCCGAATCCCGCCGGGCCGCAGTCGTAGGTCACGGCGGGCCACAGGCGTGACCGATGGGCTGGCCGCTTGGAGGGGCTTACCCCTCCCTGACCAGGGCGGATGCTGTGGAGCGGGCGACGGGAATCGAACTCGCATAACCAGCTTGGAAGGCTGGGGCTCTGCCATTGAGCTACGCCCGCGTGTCTGTAGAACGGTAGTCGGGGAGGAGGGACCTTGAACCTCGGGTGAGTACGGGGTGGGCCGGAAGGGCGTCGATGACGCCCAGGCCGCGGCGCCGGCTCGGGGGCGCCGGCGGCGCGGAGCTGCGACCGCCGGGCGTACTGGAGTGACGTGACGGCGTCGAGGTGGCGGTCGGCGAGGGCAGCGGCGCGTGGGCACCGGCGCGTGGGCACCGGCGACGGCGGAACGCTCGACCCATCCGGCCTTTACCTACGTAGGGAGCGGTAGAGGATGGCCGGGTCGGGGAGGAGGGATTTGAACCCTCGACCTCCTGCCCCCAAAGCAGGTGCGCTACCGCTGCGCTACTCCCCGGTCGGGCGCTCCTCACGGGACCGCCAGCGACAAGCGTAGGCGGCGGCAGCTCCGGCCGAGGGCCTGGCGGGCAGGTGTCCGCGCCCGAGATGGGCATCGCCGACGCGTGGACGCCGGCCGGCGGCTTGCGACGGTCCCCAGGTTCGGATTTCGGGCCCTGGTGCCGGCGCACGCAACAGGTGCCGGCCACTCCTCACGACGCGGTCGGCGTCACCTTCATGCCGGCAGCTGGACGCCGAAGCCCTTCACGGCCAGCTTGATCAGGACCTGGCCGGGCACCCGCAGGTCGGCGACCCGCACGCGCGACAGCTCCTCGAGCTCGGCCAGGCGGGCGGCCAGGGCGTCGGGGCCCTGGCGGCGGGCGGCGGACAGGGCCCTGGCGTTGTGCCACACCTTGCGCCGCGCCTCCGAGAGGAAGCGCTTGGTGGCGGCCTGGTTGAACGGTGTGAGGAGCTTGTCCAGCCGGGTGCGGTCGCCCGGCTGCTCGACCTTCTGCAGCTCCTTGTCCTCGGCGTCGACGCGCGCCGAGAGGATGGCGTCGATGTGGACGTGGTCCTTGGACCGGCGTTCGAGCACGGCCGGGTCGGCGAACTCGTCGTCGCTGATCGTGGCCAGCAGCGACTGGGGCAGGTCGTAGTTGACGTGGGCGTTCATCCCGAGCAGCACGTGGCGCAGCGGCGGCACCCGCTCGTCGCCTGCCGCCTCGAACGCCACCGCCCACGGTTCGGCCGGCCGCTCGCCCCGGTTCCAGTCCTCCAGCGCGTCGAGGTAGAGGCCGGCGAACACGACGTCCCAGCGCTCTACCCAGGCGGCGTCGAGGAAGCCGCCCCCCTTGAGGTCGTCGTGGACGGCGCTCGTGGTGCGCTTGTACGTGGCGAGGAAGTGGCGCCGCTCGTCCCCCTCCGCCTCGAGGGGCGCGAGCAGCGCCTCCATCCGGGCGATCAGCTCCTCGATGCTGCCTGGCGTGGCCTGCATCCCCGAACTGTACGGCCGTGATCCGGGCCGCGCCGGGAGAGCGGGGACGGCCTGGAAGAGAGCAACTGCCGCTCGGCCTCGGGCCCAGCGCCGTGGTGTCGAAGCGACCCGGCAGCCGGCGCCGCTGCGGCGGTCCAGTCGGGAACCGGTCCAGCCGCGCACACTGGGACAGGATCGTCGCCCTTGCCGCGTATAGGGTTCGCCGGAAAGCCGAACAGGGGTCGACTCGTGCCGGATGATGCGAACCGAGGTGCCGCTGCGGCGCCCCATGGTGCCGTGAGGCCGCCGCCGGTCGTGTCCCTGCCACCCGGGTGGCCCCGCCGCACGATCCGGGACCGGGTCGTCGACTGGTTGGCCCGCCCCGCCGTCCTCCGGCCTGTCTTCAGCGGTCTGCGCCACCTGGCCCCCGTGCTCACGGTCGGCAAGCGGGTCGTTGTCTCCCGCCATGACGACGTGGTCGAGGTGCTCCGTCGCGACACCGACTTCACCGTCGCCCAGGTGAACGCTCCAAGCATGATCCGGTGGAACGGCCCGTTCATCCTCGGCATGGACAAGGGCGGGACCTACGACCGGGAGGCCGGCGCCCTGCACAGGGCGGCGCCGGCGAGCGAGGTGGCGCGTGTCCAGGAGTTCGCCGCGGGTATGGCTGCCGACCTGGTCGACCTGGCCCGTCCGGCCGGCCGCATCGACGTCGTCAACGGCCTCGCGCGTGTCGTCGCCACCCGGACCGTGGCCACCTACTACGGCGTTCCCGGCCCCGACGAGGCCACCATGATGCGCTGGATGCGCGCCATGTTCGACGCCGTCTTCCTCGACAGCAGCCCGCGGGCGAACCGGGCGGCCGAGCTCACGGCGGCCGAGCTGCGGCCCTACATGCTGGACCTCATCAAGGACCGCAGGGCGCAGCTGGCGGCGGGCGAGCCGGTCCCCGACGACGTGCTCACCCGGCTGGTCGCCATGCGCGCCGAGGAGCCGTGGCTCGACGACGACGCGGTTCGGCGCTGCATCAACGGGGTGATCGTGGGCGCCGTCGACACCACGTCGAAGTCGGTCGCCCAGGCGATCGACGAGCTTCTGCGCAGGCCGATGGCGCTCGACGGGGCCCGCCAGGCAGCCGTCGCGGGGAACCTCGACCAGGTGCGGTCCTACACATGGGAGGCGCTGCGGTTCCTTCCCCACGCACCCCTGCTCCAGCGGTCGTCCCGGGGGGCGCCGGTGGGCGCGCGGAGCAAGGCGGTGCCGGCCGGAAAGGTGGTGCTGGTCAGCGTCCTGTCGGCGATGTTCGACCCCGCCGGCTTCCCCAACCCCCGCAGCTTCCGCCCCGACAGGCCCGAAGAGAGCTACCTCCACTTCGGCCACGGCATGCACACCTGCTTCGGCCTGGCCGTTAACCGGGTGCAGATCCCCGCCATCGTGGCCGCCGTCGTCGCCCTGCCGGGACTGCGGCGGGCGCCCGGCGGCCAGGGCAAGCTGGTCTTCGACGGCCCCTTCCCCGACCGCCTGGTCGTGGAGTTCGACGCCGACGGGGGTGCGCGATGACCGGTCCCCGCCCCCGCTGGGCGCCGTTCTGGTCGGCGGACCAGCGCGAACTTCGCAACGTCGTGCCGACCGGAACCGGGTGCTGACGGTGCGCCAGGCGGTATTCACGGTGGTGGCGCCCATCCCCCACAGCGGCCTCGCTGCATTGCGGGAGGCGGTCGCCACGATCCGCCACGATCCCGCCGGTAACGAGCTGTTGCCGTTCGGCCGCTTCGATATCGTCCATTTCGCCAGCCTGATCCTGGCCGAGGACCTGGAACCGTCCCCGCTGCTGATCCTCGAGCTCAACGCCGACGGCACCGCCCCGTCGTGCCTGGCCGCTCTCCTGGCAGGGGCGGGACCTGGCCTCGACGCCCTGTTCGCCTCGTCCGAGGGCTATCCCGGCCACGCCGACCTCCCGGCAGCGAAGGCGTGGCTCGAGCAGCACATCGTGCGGCCTGGGGCGTACCACATCGGCGCCACCGGGCGCACCCACGACCGCATCCGGGACGAGACCCGGTTGCACGAGGCCATCCAGGCATTCCTCGATGCCGAGGAGAAGGCCGGTCGCCTGGTCGGGGTCACGCCCGCGACCCTCCGGGCCGGGGTGCAGGACTTCGTGCGCGGGGACCCGTCGCTGGCCTGGGCCCGCACCTCTCCACCCCGGCAGACGAGCGTCGCCCGTGCCATGCACTGGGCCCGCTTCGTGGGCGCCATCGTGGCCGTCCTGGTCCTGTTGCCCATTCTGCTGCCGGTGCTGTTCGTCGCCGTGGTGCTCCTCCGGCTCAAGGAGCGCACCGACAAGGTGCAGGTCGGCCAGCCCGACGACGCCCATGTCCGCCGCCTCCAGGACGAGGAGGACTTCGCCGCCCAGAACCACCTGTCCAGCGTGATCCCGATCAAGCCTGGAGTCCTGCGGATGGTGGTCCTGCGCGGCGTCCTGCTGGCCATCAACCTGGTGGCCCGTGTGCTCGCCGTCAACGGCCGCCTCGGCGACATCCCGAGCATCCACTTCGCCCACTGGTCGATGATCAACGACAATCGCCACCTGCTGTTCGTGAGCAACTTCGACGGCAGCTGGGAGAGCTACCTGGGCGACTTCATCGACAAGGCGTCCTACGGGCTCACCGCCGTATGGAGCAACACGGTCGACTTCCCCCGCACCCGCTTCCTCGCCTTCGACGGGGCAGCCGACGGGCCGCGCTTTCGGGCATGGGCGCGGGCCAAGCAGTGCTCCACGAACGCCTGGTACACCGCCTACCCGGCGGCCACCATGGCCACCATCGACAACAACACGTCCATCCGCGAGGGCCTGTTCGCCACCCTCGACGGGGAGGGGACCGCCGCGTGGCTCGCCCGACTCTGAACGGCCCCGGGGGCCGGTCCACGAGCGTCCCGCCGCTCGACACGGCCGACATGCAGGGCCTGGTCTCGAGGGCCTACGGCCACCTCCCCCTCGCCCGGTACCTCCTGTGCGAGGTCGCCGACGCAGCCGCCGCCCGGGGCTGGCTCGGCTCGGTGGCCCCAGGCGTATCGACAGCGGCCCGCCGGGACGAGGGCTGCGGTCTCGTCGTGGCCTTCACCTACGCCGGCCTGGCCGCCCTGGGGCTGGACCACGACGCCCTGGCCACGTTCCCCCGGCCCCTCCAGGAGGGCATGGTCACGCCGCACCGGTCGCGCATCCTCGGCGACGACGGCCCGAGCGACCCCGCCTTGTGGCGCTGGGGCGGGCCGGGCACCCCGGTGATCCACGTGCTGCTGGTCATCTACGCACCCGACGAGGCGGAGGTCGAGCGCGAGCTCGGTGACCGGCGGGCCGCCTTCGCCGGCGCTCTGGCCGAGATCGCACCTCCGATCGAGGGCATCCTCCAGGGCGGGGTCGAGCACTTCGGCTTCGCCGACGGCCTCTCCCAGCCGGTGCTGAAGGGGTGGCCCCGCCGCACCGCCTCGGTGCGCCCTGCCGCGCCGCCGCCCCCCATGAAGTGGGAGGAGGTCAACCCGGGGGAGGTCGTCCTCGGCTACCCCGACAACTACGACAAGCCCGCCCAGGGCCCGACCGTAGGGGGCAAGGGCACGGCGGCGGCCGCGCTGCCGCCAGCGCCCTGGGCGCCGGGCCGGCGCCACCTCGGCCAGAACGGCACCTTCCTCGTGTTCCGCCAGCTGGCGCAGGACGTCGGGGCCTTCCGGCGCCACCTCGACGAGGCCAGCGCCACCACCGCCGCCCGCGGCACGCCCCTCAGCCCGCAGGAGGTCGGGGCCAAGATGGTGGGCCGCTGGCCGAGCGGCGCCTCCCTGGTCATGTTCCCCGGCGGCGACCCGGGCGGGGCCGGTACCAACGACTTCGGGTACCACGAGCAGGACCAGACCGGCTTCAGGTGCCCGCTCGGCGCCCACGTGCGCCGGTCGAATCCCCGTGACTCGTCGGCCGAGAGCCCCGCCAAGTCGCTGATCTCGAGCAAGAACCACCGGGTGTTGCGGCGGGGCCGCCCCTACGGGTTGCCGCTGGTGGACCCACCCACGCAGCCGGGGGAGGAGGAGAGCGCCGAGCGGGGGCTGCTGTTCCTCTGCCTCAACAGCGACTTCGAGCGGCAGTTCGAGTTCGTCCAGCACACCTGGCTGGACAACGGCTTCTTCGCCGGCCTGTGCAACGAGGTCGACCCGCTGGTGGGGCCCCAACCCGAGAGTGGGGGCGGCTTCACGGTGCCTGACACACCTGTGCGGCGCCGGCTCACCGGCGTCCCGCGCTTCGTCACCACGGTGGGCGGCGCGTACTTCTTCCTGCCTGGAATCCGGGCGCTGGAGTACCTGGCGGCGCTGGGGGCCTGACGGGCACGGAGCGCCAGGCGGCCCGTTGAGGCCGGCCGGTCCTCAGACTTTCCGTCTCGGACGGTATGCCGGTTATGGGTGCAAACCGTCCCGTGGCGCCGAAAAACGGCCCTATCGGCTGCGATTGGGTCATACGGCCCATTGCCGGACCGGGGTTGATCACCCACACTTCGTGTGGAGCGGCTTCGCGTCGTTGGGCGGCGCTGTGCGATGGGTGGGGGCGCGAGTGTGTCGCTCCTCGGGGGGTTGCGGTTGGATCTGGTGAAGCAGGGGGGCCTCGGGTCGTGGCAGTCACGATCCCGGAAGGGATGTCGCTAGATGATGTCAAGAGCAGGTGGACTCCGGCCGTGTGTCGCGGGCGTGGCGGGGTGGCGCGCCCGGGCACGCCGCTACGGTCGCCTTCCCGTCCTCGTGGCTGTCATCGCAACATTGGTCGGGCTGCCTGCCGCGCCCGCTGCCCTGGCCGTCGGACCGTGTGATGTCCCCGTCACCAGTCCCGTCGCCTGCGAGAACTCCAAGCCAGGTAACCCGGCGGGCGAGTGGGACGTGTCCGGCGCGGGCGATTCGACCATCCAGGGTTTCAGCACCGACATGAGCGTCGACAAGGGTCAGACCATCGCGTTCAAGGTCGAGGCGTCGACGACCAACTACCGAGTCGACCTCTACCGCGTCGGGTATTACGCGGGCGCCGGCGCCCGCAAGGTGGCAAGCGTGAATCCGACCGCTGCCCAGAACCAGCCGGCCTGCCTGAGCAACTCGAGCACCGGCCTCGTCGACTGCGGCAACTGGGCGGTCACCGCCTCATGGGCGGTGCCGGCCGACGCCGTCTCCGGCGTCTATCTCGCCCGCCTCGTACGCAACGACACGGGAGGCGCCAGCCACATCGTCTTCGTCGTCCGAGACGACGCCAGCACCTCGGCCCTTCTGTTCCAGACCTCGGACACGACCTGGCAGGCCTACAACCAGTACGGGGGGAACAGCCTCTACGTGGGTTCGCCGGCCGGGCGGGCCTACAAGGTCAGCTACAACCGTCCCCTCACCGTCCGGGGCACCAGTGCCGAGGACTCGTTCTTCAACGCCGAGTACCCGATGGTCCGGTGGCTCGAGAGCAACGGCTACGACGTCACCTACACCTCGGGGGTCGACAGCGACCGCCGGGGCAACCTGATCAGCCAGCACCGGGCGTTTCTGTCCACCGGTCACGACGAGTACTGGTCGGGCGGTCAGCGGGCGAACGTGGAGGCAGCCCGGGCGGCGGGGGTCAACCTCGCCTTCTTCAGCGGCAACGAGGTGTTCTGGAAGACCCGTTGGGACCCGAGCATCGCCGCCGGGGCGGCGTCGTACCGCACGCTGGTCTCGTACAAGGAGACCCACGCCAACGCCAAGATCGATCCGTCCCCCGAGTGGACCGGCACCTGGCGCGACCCCCGCTTCAGCCCCCCCGCCGACGGCGGGCGGCCCGAGAACGCCCTCACCGGCACGATCTTCACCGTCAACGGTCCAGAGACGAAATCCATCAAGGTGCCGGCCGCCGACGGCAAGATGCGGTTCTGGCGGAACACCCCCATCGCAACCCTGAGCGCGGGGCAGACCACCACTCTGCCCTTGGGCACCCTCGGCTACGAATGGGACGAGGACCTCGACAACGGCGTCCGCCCACCCGGCCTGGTACGCCTGTCGTCGGCTACCTACGACGTGGCCTCGAAGCTCCAGGACTACGGCTCCTCCTACGGGTCGGGCAGCGCCACCCACAACCTCACGCTGTACCGCAGCGCCGGCGGGGCGCTCGTCTTCGGGGCCGGCACGGTGCAGTGGTCGTGGGGGCTCGACGCCACCCACGACCGTGGATCGACCGCAGCCGACACCAGCATGCGCCAGGCCACCGTCAACCTGCTGGCGGACATGGGCGTCCAGCCGGCGAGCATCCAGCCCGGCCTGCTGGCGGCGGCGGCCTCGACCGACACGTCCCGGCCCGTCTCCACCATCACGTCGCCCACGGCAGGGGCAACCGTGCCGGTCGGCAGCCCGTTGACCGTCACCGGCACGGCCACCGACAGCGGCGGCGGCGTGGTGGGGGGCGTGGAGGTCTCCGTCGACGGCGGCACCACCTGGCATCCGGCCACCGGCAGGGCCAGCTGGAGCTACACCTTCACCCCGACGGTCAACGCCACGCTGACGATCAAGAGCCGGGCCGCCGACGACAGCGGGAACCTCGAGGTTCCCGGGGCCGGGGTCACCATCACTGCGGGCACCGGCGGTGGAGGCGGGGGCTCGTGTCCCTGCACCACCATCTGGCCGTCCAGCCCTACGCCGACCAATCAGTCCGAGGCCGACAGTGCATCCGTCGAGGTGGGAGTCAAGTTCCGCTCCGACCAGGCCGGGTCGATCGGCGGCGTGCGCTTCTACAAGGGCAGCACCAACACGGGGACCCACGTGGGCAACCTCTGGTCGTCCACCGGCGCCCGGCTGGCCACGGCAAACTTCACCGGCGAGTCGGCGTCGGGCTGGCAGCAGGTGAACTTCGCCACCCCCGTGCCCATAGCTGCCAACACCACCTACGTAGCCTCCTACTTCGCCCCGGTGGGCCGCTACGCGGCCGATGGCAACTTCTTCGCCACCGCCGGCGTCGACAGTGTTCCCCTGCACGCCCTGGCCAACGGGGTGGACGGGGGCAATGGCGTATACGCCTACGGCGGCTCGTCGTCGTTCCCCAACCAGACCTACGGGGCCACCAACTACTGGGTCGACGTGGTCTATGCCGCCCCCAGCGGGTCCGACACCACCCCGCCCACGGTGACCGCCACCTCCCCGTCAGCGGGGGCGAGCGGGGTCGCCGTGAGCGCCAACGTCACCGCCACCTTCAGTGAGCCGGTCCAGTCCTCCACCATCTCGTTCGTCCTGAGCGACCCGTCGTCGGCGGCCGTTGCAGCCACCGTTTCCTACGACAGCGCGTCGCGCACCGCCACCTTGAACCCCACGGCGGACCTGGTGCCGTCCACCACCTATACAGCCACGGTGAGTGGGGCGACCGACACGGCGGGCAATGTCCTGGCTCCCCCTGTCGCCTGGTCGTTCACCACCGCCGCGGTCGTCGTGGGCGGCTGCCCGTGCACCATCTGGGCGTCCACGGCCACCCCGGCGAACCCCGCCGAGCCCGACAGTTCCTCGGTCGAGCTCGGGGTGAAGTTCCGTTCCGACCAGGCCGGATCGATCGGCGGCGTGCGCTTCTACAAGGGCAGCACCAACACGGGGACCCACGTGGGCAACCTCTGGTCGTCCACCGGCGCCCGGCTGGCCACGGCAAACTTCACCGGCGAGTCGGCGTCGGGCTGGCAGCAGGTGAACTTCGCCACCCCCGTGCCCATAGCTGCCAACACCACCTACGTAGCCTCCTACTTCGCCCCGGTGGGCCGCTACGCGGCCGATGGCAACTTCTTCGCCACCGCCGGCGTCGACCGTCCACCGCTGCATGCCCTGGCCAACGGGGTGGACGGGGGCAACGGCGTCTACGTCTATGGCGGTTCGTCGGCGTTCCCCACAGGCACTTTCCAGTCCACCAACTACTGGGTTGACGTTGTCTTCGCCCCAAGCGCGCCCGACACCACCCCGCCCGCCATCTCGGGGGTGACGGCCGCCCCCGGCACCACCTCGGCGGTGGTCACCTGGACCACCGACGAGGCCTCCGACTCCCGGGTCGACTACGGCACCAGCCCCTCGTCGCTTTCGGCCAGCGCCGCCGCTGCGGCCATGGTGACCGCCCACAGCGTGACCCTCACCGGCCTGGCGCCGGGCACCACCTACTCCTACCGGGTCACCTCCGCCGACGCGGCGGCCAATGCCGCCACGTCCCCGGCCCTGCCCGCCACGCCGGCCACCGTCACCACCACCACCCCGCAGCCCAGCGTCGTCGACACCACCGTGGCCGACTTCTCGGCCGGGACGCTCGGCGCGGGTGCCTACCTGGCCCAGACCACCGACGGCGAGGTGTCCCTGGCGCCCACCGCCGGCGGCGAGTTCTCCGGCACTGCCCTTCCGACCGGCTGGTCGACCACGACCGTCCAGACGGGGGGCACGGCGACGGTGGCTGCCGGCAATCTGACCGTCGACGGCGCCAGGTCCTACACCGCCGCCACCTATGGCGCCGGGCGTTCGCTCGAGTTCGTCGCCACCTTCTCGGGCGCCGCCAACCAGCACGTGGGCTTCGGCGTGACCCTCAACGAGTCGCCATGGGCCATGTTCGGGACGCGGTCCGGCGGCAGCGTGTACGCCCGCAGCCGGCTGGGGAGTTCCCAGACCAACACCAACCTCGGCGCCGGCCTGCTGGGGTCGCCCCACCGGTTCCGCATCGACTGGAACACGGACACCATCGTGTTCACGGTCGACGGGGCGGTGGTCGCAACCCACTCGAGGAGCATCACCACGGCCATGCGCCCGGTGGTGCGGGACAACACCACCGGCGGCGGCAGCGTCGTCGTCGACTGGCTGCGCATGACCCCCTACACCACGCCGGGCACCTTCACCTCCCGGGTGCTCGACGCCGGCGCCTCCGTGGCCTGGACCACGGCCACCTGGGCCGCCGACCTGCCGGCCGGCACGGCATTGGCAGTCAGTGTCGCCACCGGCAACACGCCCACCCCCGACGCGACCTGGAGCGCCTTCGTCCCGCTGTCGGGTTCCGGGGCGACGGTTGGGGCGAGCTCGCGCTACCTCCGCTACCGGCTCACCCTGACGACCTCCGCCGCCGGCCAGACGCCGGCGCTGCGGGACATCACGTTC
>JAHFUS010000043.1:25151-32820 GCA_023264975.1 Actinomycetes bacterium
CTTCGTCCCGCTGTCGGGTTCCGGGGCGACGGTTGGGGCGAGCTCGCGCTACCTCCGCTACCGGCTCACCCTGACGACCTCCGCCGCCGGCCAGACGCCGGCGCTGCGGGACATCACGTTCCTCCATGGCTGACCCGATGCGACGAGCGGGCTGCCGCTCGGGGCACGCGATCGGGGCCGACACGGTGGCCCGTCGCCTCGGGATGCGAGCCTCATTGAGCTCTTTCGCCCACATGGAACGGACCTGAACATGACGACTGTCCTCCACCATCGGGTCCGGCGTGCGACGGCAGTCGCGCTCGGACTCTGCCTGAGTGTGCTCGGCACGGTCGCAGGGGTCATCACCTCCCCGCCGGCCGCCGCGGCAAGCTGCCCCTGCACCATCTGGGCGCCCACGGCCACGCCGGCCAACCCGTCCGTGGCCGACACCAACGCCGTCGAACTCGGGGTGAAGTTCCGCTCCGACGAGGCCGGGTCGATCACGGGTGTGCGCTTCTACAAGGGCAGCACCAACACCGGCACCCACAGCGGCACCCTGTGGTCGTCCACCGGCGCGCTCCTGGCGACCGCCACCTTCACCGGCGAGTCGGCCTCGGGCTGGCAGGAAGTGACCTTCGCCACCCCGGTGGCCATCAACGCCAACACGACCTACGTAGCCTCGTACTTCGCCCCGGTGGGGGGTTACGCGGGTGACAACAACTTCTTCGCCACCGCGGGCGTCGACAACCCGCCCCTGCACGCCCTGGCCAACGGGGTGGACGGGGGCAACGGCGTCTACGCCTACGGCACCTCGTCGTCGTTCCCGAGCGGCACGTACCAGTCCAGCAACTACTGGGTCGACGTCGTCTTCGCCCCGCCTGGGCCCGACATTACGCCGCCCACGGTGACCGCCACCTCGCCCTCGTCGGGTGCGAGCGGGGTCGCCGCTGCCGCCAACGTCACCGCTACCTTCAACGAGGCGGTCCAGGCCTCCACCATCTCGTTCGTCCTGCGCGACCCGGCGAACGCCACCGTCGCGGCCAGCGTCTCCTACGACAACGCGTCGCGCACTGCCACCTTGAACCCCACCGCCGACCTGGGCCCGTCCACCACCTACACGGCATCGGTGAGCGCCACCGACGTGGCCGGCAACGCCATGGCTTCCCCCACCACCTGGTCGTTCACCACCGCCGCCCCCCCGGCGCCCGACGGGCCGGGCGGGCCGATCCTGGTGATCTCCGGCGGCGCCAACCCCTTCGGCCGCTTCTACGGCGACATCCTGCGCAACGAGGGCCTCAACGAGTACCTGGCAGTGGACATCTCCGCGGTGACGGCCTCCACCCTGGCCGCCTACGACGTCGTCGTGCTGGGCGAGGTGGCGCTCAGCGACGCCCAGGTCGCCATGCTCACCACCTGGGTGAACGGCGGCGGGAACCTGATCGCCATGCGCCCGGACAAAAAGCTCGCCGGCCTTGCCGGGCTGGCCGACGCGGCGTCCACCCTGGCCAACGCCTACCTGTTGGTCAACACGGCCGGCGGCCCCGGCGCCGGCATCGTGAACCAGACCATCCAGTTCCACGGTGCCGCCGACCGCTACACCCTCGCCGGTGCCACCGCCGTGGGGACGCTGTACTCCAACGCCACCACCGCCACCGCCAACCCGGCGGTCAGCCTGCGCAGCGTGGGCAGCGCCGGCGGCCAGGTCGCCGCCTTCACCTACGACCTGGCCCGCTCCGTCGTCTACACCCGCCAGGGCAACCCGGCGTGGTCGGGGCAGGAACGCGACGGGGTTGCGCCGATCCGCGGGAACGACCTGTTCTGGGGGGCGTCCAGCTCCGACCCCCAGCCCAACTGGGTCGACCTCGACAAGGTCTCCATCCCCCAGGCCGACGAGCAGCAGCGGCTGCTGGCCAACCTGATCACCTCCATGGCCCTCGACCGCAAGCCCCTGCCCCGGCTGTGGTACTTCCCGAACGGGAAGAAGGCGGTGGTGGTCATGACCGGCGACGACCACGGCAACGGTGGCACGGCCGGCCGCTTCGACACCTACAAGGCCCAGAGCCCGGCCGGGTGCTCGGTGGCCAACTGGGAGTGTGTCCGCTCCACGTCCTACATCTACCCGGGCACCCCGGGGCTGAGCAACACCCAGGTGGCGGCCTACGCGGCCGAGGGCTTCGAGGTGGGGCTGCACGTCAACACCGGCTGTGCCAACTACACGGCGGCCTCGCTGGAGTCGAACTATGCAAGCCAGCTGGCCTCGCTGGCCTCCTGGCTGCCCTCCAACCCGGCACCGGTCACCGAGCGGACCCACTGCATCGCCTTCAGCGACTGGGCCAGCCAGCCCAAGGTGCAGGTCAACCACGGCATCGGGATGGACACCAACTACTACTGGTGGCCGCCGGAATGGGCCGGGACCAGGCCCGGGTTCATGACCGGGTCGGGCATGGCGATGCGCTTCGCCGACCTCGACGGCACGCCGATCGACTCCTACCAGGCGGCCACCCAGATGACCGACGAGTCGGGCCAGGCCTACCCCGCCACGATCAACACCCTGCTCGACCGGGCCAACGGGGCCGAGGGCTACTACGGGGCGTTCACCGCCAACATGCACACCGACTCGGTGGCGTCGAGCGGGTCGGACGCCATCTTGGCGTCGGCCAAGGCCCGGGGCGTGCCCGTGGTGTCGGCCCGCCAGCTGTTGACGTGGGTCAAGGGCCGCGACGCCTCCTCGTTCGGGTCGATGACGTGGTCGGGCTCCACCCTCAGCTTCAGCGTCGCCGTGGGCGCCGGCGCCACCGGCGTGCAGGCCATGGTGCCGGCGGTGGGGCCGGCAGGCGCAGCGCTGACCGGCGTCACCCGCAACGGCGCCCCCGTGGCCGTCGCCACCCAGACCATCAAGGGGGTGGTGTACGCCTTCTTCCCGGCGACGGCCGGCGCCTACCAGGCGAGCTACGCGCCCGACACCACCCCGCCCGCCATCTCGGCGGTGACGGCCGCCCCCGGCGCCACCTCGGCGGTGGTCACCTGGACCACCGACGAGGCCTCCGACTCCCGGGTCGACTACGGCACCAACCCGGTGTCGCTTTCGGCCAGCGCCACCGCTGCGGCCATGGTGACCGCCCACAGCGTGACCCTCACCGGCCTGGCGCCGGGCACCGTCTACTCCTACCGCGTGACCTCCAAGGACGCGGCCGCCAACGCCGCCACGTCCCCGGCCCTGCCCGCCACGCCGGCCACCTTCACGACGCAGGTCGTGCCCGCGATCGACACCACCGTGGCCGACTTCTCGGCCGGGACGCTCGGCGCGGGTGCCTACCTGGCCCAGACCACCGACGGCGAGGTGTCCCTGGCGCCCACCGCCGGCGGCGAGTTCTCCGGCACTGCCCTTCCGACCGGCTGGTCGACCACGACCGTCCAGACGGGGGGCACGGCGACGGTGGCTGCCGGCAATCTGACCGTCGACGGCGCCAGGTCCTACACCGCCGCCACCTATGGCGCCGGGCGTTCGCTCGAGTTCGTCGCCACCTTCTCGGGCGCCGCCAACCAGCACGTGGGCTTCGGCGTGACCCTCAACGAGTCGCCATGGGCCATGTTCGGGACGCGGTCCGGCGGCAGCGTGTACGCCCGCAGCCGGCTGGGGAGTTCCCAGACCAACACCAACCTCGGCGCCGGCCTGCTGGGGTCGCCCCACCGGTTCCGCATCGACTGGAACACGGACACCATCGTGTTCACGGTCGACGGGGCGGTGGTCGCAACCCACTCGAGGAGCATCACCACGGCCATGCGCCCGGTGGTGCGGGACAACACCACCGGCGGCGGCAGCGTCGTCGTCGACTGGCTGCGCATGACCCCCTACACCACGCCGGGCACCTTCACCTCCCGGGTGCTCGACGCCGGCGCCTCCGTGGCCTGGACCACGGCCACCTGGGCCGCCGACCTGCCGGCCGGCACGGCATTGGCAGTCAGTGTCGCCACCGGCAACACGCCCACCCCCGACGCGACCTGGAGCGCCTTCGTCCCGCTGTCGGGTTCCGGGGCGACGGTTGGGGCGAGCTCGCGCTACCTCCGCTACCGGCTCACCCTGACGACCTCCGCCGCCGGCCAGACGCCGGCGCTGCGGGACATCACGTTCACCCACGGGTGAGACCTCGTGCGACCGAGACGTTTCAACCTGGTCGGGCGAGCCGGCGACGGGAGGCGGTGACCTGCAATCGTCGGCGTCCCGGCTGCGGCGGCGACGGCTGTGGGGCAGTTCTTCACGTGGGCGTTCATGCCGAGCAGGACGTGGCGCACGGTGCGCCCCGCTCGTCGTTGGCTGCCCTTGAACGCCCGCCACGGCTCTGCCACTCGTCTCGGTTCCACTCCTCCAATGCGACGAGGTCGAGGCCGGCAAGCATCAGGGCCCACCGCTCGACGCAAGCGGGCATCGAGGAAGCCGTCATGGTGGGTGTGGAGGTCGTAGTTCACGGCGACCGTGGTGCGTATTTTG
Source organism: Actinomycetes bacterium (assembly GCA_023264975.1). Classification (GTDB taxonomy): domain Bacteria; phylum Actinomycetota; class Acidimicrobiia; order Acidimicrobiales; genus JAHFUS01. The sequence goes on from JAHFUS010000043.1 coordinate 29,620, forward strand.
AGGCTTTACAGACGCTTGGGTCACTGAGTCGCCCATCCGCACACGAGGTTCCGCCAGCCCTGGCGGGACCCGGGGCGTAGTACCCCGGCGGGGGCCTGCGCGGCGCCCTGGTAGGCGAGGAGCAGGGCCTTGTCGTTCTTCCAGCCAAGGGCATGGGGGCACACGGTGTGAATCGGCCGTGGTAGGTGAGGCGGACCGGGCGCCGCTGGCGCAGCGCTGCTTCGAGGATGTCCCACGCGGATCGAGCGGTGGTGGTCATCGCTTCGGCGCGTAGACGTCGAGGCCGAAGATGTCGTGGAGACGGGCTTGGGCGGCGTCGGCCTCGGTGAGCATGCGCCCGGCGCGGGGGCGTCCCCGCTTCGCCCTGGTAGAGCAGCACGGTGCCGCCGCTGCCCACCAGGGTCTGAAGGAAGTAGCGCACGCGGGCCAGGCGCTCGCCCAGCTCCCCCAGCTGGCGACGCGCCTTGGCGATGTTTTGGTCGAAGCCCTGGGACTGCTTGTTGTGCAGGTTGCGCGAATGGGTGTCGGTGATGCGCCGCTCGACGCCGAACACAAGCGTGGTGGTCTCAAAGCCCCGCAGCCCGGCGCAGTCGTCGACGGCCCAGTAGCGGCTCTCGGCCACGCCCAGCAGGTCCGGGTGGTCAGACGGCGGCAGCGAGCTGACGAAGTGCAGTAGCGAGGCATCGATCTAGGGCCTGGTTGTCCTTCGAGTTCTGGCCGGCGTCGAAGACCAAGGTGAGCTTGCCGGTATCGGCGTGGAGCGCCTCGAAACGGGCGACGAGCTCGGCGACCAGGGGCGGGACCTGGGTCACTTCGGGCTCGTTCTCGGCATAGGCGTGCCTGACGAGCGGGATGCCGCCATCAGTGGACACGAAGAGGCCCAGCCCGACGATGCGCAACTCGGTCCGCTTCTGCTTGGTGTGGCCCCACTGGGCGATCGGGACCCGGTCTTTGGCCGAATCGATGCTGCGTCAGCGTCGAGGGTTCACGCAGATTCACAACCCCCCAGGTGCGCGGTCTGCCGATGCGGCGGAAATTCCTAAAGCGGACGGGCCTCGGCGGCCGAAGTGATCAGCAGCACTGATCGCTGGCCCGGAGACCGAGATACCTAGATCGGCCCCGTGCTGTCGCCTCCACCACCCCCTCCCCCCCCACTTGCCGAGGTCAAAGACCCATGTCGCCCCTTCACTCCGCCAACCGAGCCACTCGATCGCTTTCGGCCTCATCGACGCGTAAACGCGTGGCCGGCTTCGCCTGCCTTGTGTTCCTGGGCGCGAGCTCCGGATTGCCTCACTTCGTGACGGACGCAAGCGCCAACACGGCGGTTACGCTGCAGCGCTCCCTTTCTGCCGACCGGTCCAAGGCCACCAACCTCGACGGGGCGACCGTTTCCGGGTCGGCCTATATCTTCGCCGCCGGGGTTCCGTCCGGTGGCACGGTGCGCTTCTGGATCGACGACCCGACGGGCTCCGGTGCTATAAGCAGGACCGACTCGACCGCCCCGTACGATCTGGTCGGTGGCAGCGCCACGACGGCGATGCCTTGGGTGAGCACCTCGGCGGCCGGCGGGACACACACCGTCACGGCCGAGGTGATTCGCTACAAGACGGTCTACGCCCGGACCACAGCGACCTTCACTGTTGTGAACGGCGTCTCGACGCTCTTTGGAGCGGCTGCGCCTGTTGTCGCCCAGGACCCGGACACCTCAGCGGTTGAGGTCGGAGTCAAGTGGACCACAGATGTCAGTGGCAGCGTGACCGGGATTCGCTTCTACAAGGGATCGGCAAATACCGGTACGCACGTCGGCAGCCTGTGGTCGTCGAGCGGATCGAAGTTGGCGACTGCCACCTTCACGGGCGAGTCCGTTTCAGGTTGGCAGCAGGCCAGCCTCGCCACTCCGGTGCGAGTCAGCCCGGGCCAGGTCTACGTCGTCTCCTACTGGGCACCTGTCGGCAGGTATGCAGCGGATATGGGCTGGTTCAGCGGCCGGGGTGCCGATAGCGGCCCGCTCCACGCCCCCGCGGACGGGGTGACGGGACCGAACGGCGTCTACCGGTACGGCACGAGCGGATTCCCGACCGACTCCTACAACGCCTCGAACTACTGGGTCGACGTCACCTTCGTCGCAGACTCGGGCACCACCACGACCACCGCGCCTCCAGCGACAACGACGACCACGGCCGCACCCGCCACGACGACGACTACGGCCCCACCCGCCACCACGACCACGACGCTGCCTGTCTCCACGACTACAACTGTGCCGCCCGCGACAACCACCACCACGGCTCCCTCCACTACCACCACCACGACCACACCGGTCACGCCGACGGGCTGGCCCAGCGCCAGCACTACCGGCGTTCCCGCCGGAACAAGCCTCGTGAGTTCCGGCGGAATGACCATCACGACGGCAGGGGCAGTTGTCGAGGGTAAGGACTTCAGCGGCACGGTGACCATCGCCGCCAACAACGTCACGCTCCGCCGCAGCCGGGTACGGGCGAACACGTTCGCTCTCGTCCGGATCAACAGCGGGATCACCGGCGCACGCATCGAGGATGTCGAAGTCGACGGGCTGGGGACCTCCGGCACAGAGGGATCGATGGGCATCTACGGATCAGCCGCAGTAGCCCGGGCAAACATCCACGGCGTCGAGAACGGTTACCAGCCGGATGACATCGGCGGCTCCATCGTGGACTCCTACATTCACGACCTGGGCTCACCGGGTTCGCCGCACTACGACGGCATCCAGATCGACGGCGGTCAATCCAACGTCCTGATCAGCCACAACGTGATCTCAGTCCCCGATCAGACCTCGGCCGTGATGATCGACAACTACTTCGGCTCCATCGACAACATCACGGTGGACAACAACAAGCTCAGCGGGGGCACCTACACCGTCTACTCAGACGGGCAGTTCACCGGTGGCTTGATCAGAGGTGTTCGGATCACCAACAACCGGTTCGGACCCAGCCAGTATGGCTATGCCTTGATTCGCAATAACACGCTGGCCGCATCGATCGGCAACGTCAGGGATTCCGACGGTTCGCCAATCATCCTCGTGTAACCAACAGTAGGTGCCTCAGGATGAACGAGCCGACATGGTCCTTCCCGTCGGCGCCGGGATGACCGGCAAGACGTTCACCCAAGACGTGGGCCTCACCGGAATCCCGTGACCGCCAAAGGTTCGGGATGAGGTGAGGCCCG
>JAHFUS010000044.1 GCA_023264975.1 Actinomycetes bacterium
GTTTGCCACCCACATGGGACCACCCTGAGGGCAGTTTTGCCACGGGCATGGGACCACCCCGTTGCCAGTCATGGGACCACCTCGGTATCCCCCAAAGCCGGTCGGACGCACGTTCGACTCGTGCCCAACGTCAACCAGACGAAGGGTGCGCATGGCCTACAGGGAGGTATCGGTGTTCGAGATCAAAGAGGTGCTGCGGCTGTGGCTGCGGGGTGAGGGCTACCGGGCGATCGACCGCCTGAGCGGCGTCGACCGCAAGACGGTCCGTCGCTACGTAGAAGCGGCCATCGCCGCCGGGCTCAGCGCGGACGGCGGCGAGGAGCAGCTGAGCGACGTGGTGATCGGCCAGGTGTGCGAGACGGTCCGCCCGGCCCGACCGGCCGGCCACGGCGCCGGATGGGAGTCCCTGGTCCCCCATGAGGCCGAGATCAAGGCGTGGCTCGAAAAGGGGCTGAAGCTGGTCAAGGTGCAGGACCTGCTCGCCCGCAAGGGTGTCGTCGTCGCCTACCGCACGCTCAACCGCTTCGCCACCGAGCGCTGTGGCTTCGGGGGGCGAAAGACCACGGTGCGGGTGAACGACGGCGAGCCGGGATCGGAGCTCCAGGTCGACTTCGGTCGCATGGGCCTGGTCCCCGACCCGGCCGGCGGCGGGCAGCGGGTGGTGCAGGCGCTGATCTTCACCGCCTGCTATTCCCGGCACTGTTTCGTGTGGCTCAGCCACCGCCAGACCACCGCCGCGGTCATCGAGGGCTTCGAGGCGGCGTGGACGTTCTTCGGCGGCGTCTTCGCCGTGGTCATCCCCGACAGCATGGCGGCCATCGTCGACGAGGCCGACGCCGTCGCCCCCCGCTTCAACGCCGCCTTCTTGGAGTACGCCCAGTCGAGGGGCTTCGTGATCGACCCGGCACGGGTGCGCTCGCCCAAGGACAAGCCGAAGGTCGAACGCCAGGTCCAATACGTACGGGGCTCGTACTTCGCCGGCGAGAGCTTCGTCGACCTGGCCGACGCCCAGCGCCGGGCGACCACCTGGTGCTCGACGACGGCCGGCCTGCGCACGCATGGCACCACCCAGTGCAAGCCCCTCGAGGTGTTCCGCGTCGAGGAGGCGCCCGTCCTGCTCCCTGCGCCCGCCGAGGCCTACGACCTCCCGCTCTACGCCACTCCGAAGGTGCATCGCGACCACCACATCGAGGTGGACAAGGCGCTGTACTCCATTCCCGGCAACCTCATCGGCTTCCGGGTCAACGCCCGGGCCGACGCCCGCGTGGTCAAGGTCTTCCACCGGGGCCAGCTCATCAAGGTCCATCCCCGCCAACGCCCCGGCGGCCGCCACACCGACGCCTGCGACCTGCCCACGGGCACCGAGGTCTACGCCATGCGCGACATCGACCAACTCAAGCGCATGGCCGCCGGCCATGGCCAAGCCGTCGGGGCCTACGCCGCCGCCCTGTTGGACAGCCCGCTGCCGTGGACCAGGATGCGCCAGGTCTACCGGTTGCTGGGCCTGGCCAAGAAGTGGGGGGACGAGCGCGTGGAGACGGCCTGCGCCCGGGCACTGGAGGCCGAGGCGGTGGACGTGGGCCTGATCGGGCGCATGCTGGAGCGAGCGACGGAGGCAGCACCACAGCCGGCGCTGCCGGGCCTCGCCAACGTGATCACCGGGCGCTTCTGCCGTGACGCCAGCGAGTTCGCCACCGGCGAAGGAGCAGGCTCATGAGCCCGTCACCGGCCGCCACGGTGTCCTCGGAGCTGGCGGCGGTGCTGCGCCGGCTCAAGCTGGGCAAGATGCTCGACACCCTGCCCGAACGCCTCACCCTGGCCCGCCAGGGAAACCTGCCCCACGCCGACTTCTTGGAGATGGTGCTGACCGACGAGATCACCCGCCGTGACCGCACGTCGGCCTCGGTGAGGGCCCGAGCCGCCCATCTCGACCCGACCATGGTGGCCGAGGCCTGGGACGACACGGCCAAGGTCAGCTTCGACAAGGCCATGTGGTCCGAGCTCACCACGCTGCGCTTCGTGGAGGACGCGGCCAACGCCCTGGTGCTCGGCCCCGTCGGGGTGGGCAAGACCTTCCTGGCCTCGGCCCTTGGTCACATCGCCTGCCGGCGGCGCTTCTCGGTGCACTTCGAGCGGGCCGACCGCCTCCACCGCCGGCTCAAGGCCACCCGCCTCGACGCCACCCACGAGGTCGAGATGCGCAAGCTCATGCGGGTCGACCTCCTGGTCCTCGACGATTTCGCCCTCCACAGCCTCGACGCCATCGAGACGGCCGATTTCTACGAGCTGGTGGTCGAGCGCCACCGCCGGGCATCCACGGTGATCACCTCCAACCGCGAGCCCGCCGAGATGCTGGCCATGATGGCCGACCCGTTGCTGGCCCAGTCGGCGATCGACCGACTCCAGAGCGCGGCCTTCGAACTCGTGGTCGAGGGCGAGAGCTACCGGCGCCGACAAAAGCCCGTCGTGGGTGCGGGACCGGGAGCCGACGGGGCCGAGGCGGCCAGGCGGAAGGGACGATCGTGACGGTTCCGTTCCGGCACGAAACCCCGCTGCACACCTGTGGTGGCCCCGGGTGCAACGAACCCGTCCCCCGGCCGGCGACAGGCCGTCCTGGTCGCTTCTGCTGTGGGGCGTGCCGGTCCCGGGCACATCGCCAGAGCCAGCGGGACAACGACGTGCCCGTCGTCGTCGAGGTCGACCTCGGATCGGCAAGCTCGCGGGGCCGGCCGCCCGAACGGTCGTGGATGGTCCGGATGCGCAGAGGTGATCGCTGGGTGATCGTTGCAATCGGACTCCGGCGTTACGCCGCCGATCGCCTCGCCGAGCAGATCACCGACCTCCTCAACAACGGCCGGCGCGACCGCTCTTGACGAAGTCCGTCCCGGCAAGGATCATCGTGCACGATCGGCTCAAGGGCGCCCGAGGTGGTCCCTAGGTCGTGGCAACGGAGTGGTCCCATCACCGTGGCAAACGACACGTGTCGTGGACTCGCGCGGGCATTCCGCATTGCCGGAGATTTTTCCTTGTGGTCCTTGTCGACGCGCGCACCCGTGGCCCAACCCCAACAATGCGACGATTTCGGTCTCGCTCCGACGCCGATCCCCTCAACGACTGCCGAAATGGCGGTCCTCACCCTCGCCGCACGCCACCCTCTCCGGGAATGGCGCACCAGCCAGCTCGTCCGTCAGCTCCCGGCGTTCGGGGTGCTCGATGTCGTCATCGCGGTCACGCATCTCCACAGGAGCGGTGAACTGGAACGAACCGGCGGGGCGACATACCGTTTCCCGACCCGTGGTCCAGCGGAGACGGCAGCGCACAACGAGGAAATCATGTGGGGCGAAGCCCCCTGACGACGGGCCCCCGGCAAAGCCGGGGGCCCGTTTGGCGTCGATTGCCCTAGGTGACGCGGCACAGGCCTGCGACTGACGGCGTCCTCTTCGACATAGGTCAGTCCGAAAGCCGATAGGTCGTTCTCGGTGGGGGAGCTGCTGGCCTTTGCTGAGGCTGTCGACGCGGAGGTGGCCGGGCGGCGGGCGGTTGCACGGGGCACCCGGTGGTGAACCTGGGGAGAGGGACGAGGCAGGCGGCGTACTCGCGTCGGCCCGTTTCGGTGTCGTCCCAGGCGTCGGTCATGCCGATCGTGCAGATGCCGACTAGGTCACCGTCGTCGCGGCGGGTCGGTTGGGTGCGTTCGCAGATGACGAGGTCCCACCGCCGGCTGGCCACCACCGCCTCGGCAGGCTGAGCTGGCGATCTCGGCGATGTCGGGCCGCGGGGCGTGTTGACGTTCGACAGCCACCAGCCCTCCCGGGGCGCGGACTCCGGGTGGGCACAGGGGAACTTGGCGTCATCGGCGATGTCGGGGATGTCGAAGTCCGGGTCGGCCGGGTTGTAGCGAGCCACCCACAGCCGCCGCTCGACGTGGACGATCTTCGGCCCCGCCGGAGGTCGCGCGTCGAACGGGACGCTCGGCGCCGGATACGGGTCGCCGTCGCCGCCGGACCAGCCTGCGGCGCCGAACGTCGTCTCGATGGCCGCCCACGCCGCCTGGTCGCGGGCGTCGAGACGGTTCCGGACCTCGTCATAGGTCCATGTGCCCTCGGTCGCCGAGGACGCGGGCCAGCTCGACGTCGAGGTCCACCTGGTTCATCGGGGGGCCTTCCGGGTCGTCGGGCGATGCCCGGTCGTCTTGTGCTTCGGTGGCGGCACGTTCGGCGGGTCCCACACGACGCGGCCGAGCTCGGGCGCGACGAGCACGACCGGCTCGTGGGACGTGTCAGCCGGTCGCTCACTGATCGGCGCTCGCTGGCCCTCAGCCCTATTGCCAGTCGGCACGTCCTGGGCCGCCGGACCTCGCAGAACTCATGCTGGCGGTCGAGCCGAAAGCGCGCGTGGCGATGGACCGGCGGTAACCAGGGGTGCACCGGAAGTCTGACGACCACCGACACGGGAATGGTGGTCCAGTGGGCGGGCGCGCTGCCCTCGACCACGCCCTCGCCGTGTCGCTCTCTTGGCTCCTCAGTCCCCTGCCCGTGCCCACCATGGTCCTGCTTGCATGCGGGCGGGCCGATGCCGTGGCGCATCTGGCCGGCCCCGAGGCGGCGGCCGCCGTCACCGGTGCTCGCGCCCAGGTCGCTTGCGCGCGTCCGGAGCACGCCGCCGCCGCTGCCGCCGCCGACACCACCGCCCAGTCGCCGTGCGGGTCCGACTCGCTGCAGCTAGTCCAGGTGCCGCACCACGGCAGCAACGAGAACGTCGGACCCACCGTCCTTGACCGGCTCGCCGGCCCCCGCACGGGACTCGACCTCTTCGTCAAGTACGGCATCGTGTCCGCCGCCGTCAGCGGCGAGAGCGTCGGGCAACCGTCCCGCCAGGTCACGAACGCGTTCCGCCGCCGCGGCACCCCCGTCTACGCGACGCAGGGCGTCAACCTCAGGTACGCCGAGAATGCCCCGCTCCCCGGATACGGGCTGGCCACCCCACTCCCGCTCTACACCGAGGTCGACGAGTGAACGGCATGTTCGACGCCTACTCCCGGCGGGCCCGAATGCAGCCGGTGCTGTGCGCCGCCCCCGTCGCCCTCGCAGCCTTTTCCATCGGCATCACCGAGGCGTGGCTAGCGCGGGCGGGGACTGCGGAGTGACCTTCGGGGTCGCTGCCGTCCTCGTCGCCGCCGCCCGGGACCGAGGCGTCGTGCTGCAGGAGCGCCTGTGGGCGGACTGGCGCGGGCCACCGACGGCGACGCTCATGCTCTCCACCTCACCGTCGCCTTCTCCCCACCTGGCTCGCCACCGTGCCCACGCCCGCCGCCTCCTGCCCTCGCTCGAGCAGCTCACGGACGAGCGCGACCATGTGGACCCCGTGGGCTCCAGCGAGACCATCGAACGCTTCGTCGCGCATCTCCGGGAGCGCACCCGGGACGGTGCCAAGTTCCCAATCGTGAGCGATGCCAACGCCGACTACGGCTTCCGCCGCAACGTCCTCGGGCTCCGCCCCGTCGGGCTCGCCGTCAGCGCTGCCGCGATCGCCATTTCCGCCATCGCCCTTGGCGCCGTGGCCGTCGGCGCCGTCGACCGTGACGTTCGGCTGCTTGGCGCCGCCGTGGTCGCCTCCGCCAGCGCCGTCGTGTGGTGGTGGCGACTCTCGCCCCGTTGGGTGCGGGTGCAGGCCGACCGGTACGCCAAGGCCCTGCTCGACGCCGCCGAGGTGCTCGACCCGACCGACGTCGGAGCGCCAGTACGGGGGGCGACATGACGGCGAGTGCGGACCGGCGCCGACTCCGGCACGAGCGGTTCGCTGCCGGGTTCGGACCGGTCTGCGACCAGGACTGCGAGCCGTGCTCGGACCCGACTTTCGACTTTCGGTGCCAGTGCGGCTGTGCGAGGTGCGCCAGCTCGGCGGTCAGGCTCCCCGACCTGCAGGACACTCCCGTCAGCGGTGAGGTGTACAACCGACGTGCCATCGACGAGGTCGCCACGGTCGCCAAGCGGACGGCCTGCCGGCGCGGTCGCCACGAGAACCGCCGCCGCGCCCAGCGGGGCCTGCCGGCGAAGAACGCGGACGGCGTCGGCGCCGCCGAGACGGCCGTGTCGGCGATGCGGGCGTTGTTTCAGGACGTCCCCGAGCTCATCAATGGCTACGACGGCCGCGACGTTGACAAGCCGCACCGCACCTCTCGGGAGCGGCGCCCGCTGATGGATTTCGAGCTCGTGGAGCTCCACCACGAGACCGCCACCGGCGGAAACGACCCCGAGCTCGACCTCCTGCTCGTTGACTACGGCTTGCATACCGGCGCCCGCCGGTCCGGCGCCTATGGGCTCACCGTCGGCCAGGTCCGTCCGAGCAGCCAGCTCATCCGGGTCAAGGACAAGTACGCGCGCGAGCACGACGCCCCCGTCTCTGCCGAGCTCATCGACCGGCTCCTCGCGCACGCGCGCACGAGGGGCGGGCCGGTTTGTGACCCAGACAGCCCGGCGTACCGCCCAGATGCCCCCCTGTTCCACTACCGGCTCCGAGCCGGCGGCCACGCCCCCGTCACCTCCCGCCGCTTCGACACGCTCAACGCCCGCTGGCAGCGCTCCCTGGCGTGGGCGGCCGAGGAGCAGGTCGCCTACCACCACATCCGCCACACCATGGCGCACCTGCTCAAAACCCACTACGGCCCGCAGTACGCCAAGCGGTACCTCCGTCACTCAAAGGGCGACGTGACCGACACCTACGGTGCCTGCACCACAGCCGAGCTCGCCCGGGCGCTCGGCGACCTCTTTGAGTTCACCCACCCACTCGTCGACGGCGTCGACGACCGCCGCGCCGAGGCCCGCCGCCGCTTCGGCGACCGCCGGTGACGCATGGGCGGCGACCAGCCCGGCAGCCTCCGATGCGAGGCCACCAGCGGCCGGTCAAGGTTTGCTGCGGCGACTCTGTGGTCGGCGGCGCGACGGGTGGTCGAGGTGGTTGCGGGCGAATAGCGCCACCGCCATGGGCAGTCGCTCGGGTGGCGCAGCTCGAGACCGCAGCTGTAGCTGAAAGCGAAGTCTGACGGCGCAGGACGGACCGTCCTCTCGAGGCGATGCCGGCCGTCGGCGCCGGCAAAGTCGAACGTGACGCCGCCGGGAACTCACTGGCGACGGCGTCCTGTAGGAAAGCCGCGTACCCGCCAGACTCACCGGCGAGGCATCGGAACCGGACCACTCGCTGCGAACGTGAGCAGAACTCGACGTGGGTGACCTTGCCAGCAGGGAGTGGTTCCTGGCAGGTCCATCCGGCAGCAACGACGCTGAATGCGCCGTCAGGCTGGCTCCGGACCGTCGAGAGCCATGCTCCCCGCTGATGGATCTGAGAACCGCCCGCTCTACCGCTCTGAGGACCTCGCCGCTCGTCTGCGTTCGTGCATCGCCGAGGAGGCGTCGACCGAGGTCAAGGTCCGCTTCCACGCTGTGGAAGGGGCAAACAAGGGTGGCCCTAAGTGCTCTGGACCGTAAGTCCGATCACGTATTTCCGGGCCTTGCTCACGCTGCCGTTCGGTAGTCCTCCTTTTCCGCCAGGCGTTCCATGAGCTTGGCCAGGTCGCTGCGGGTGAACTTCCACTCGAACGGCGTGGCCGTCCGCTCATAGCGCCGCTCGAACGCGAGCAGGCGGGCCTCGACCTCGGCCAGGTCGGCGAAGTCGTTGGGCGTCAACACCTTGCGCTGGATCACCGAGAAGTAGATCTCCACCTGGTTGAGCCACGAGGCGTGGACGGGCACGTGGACCAGGTGGGCGTTCGACCAGCGCTCGTGGAGCCGATCGATCGATCTCTGGCCCCGGTGTGAGCTGCCGTTGTCGACCACGAAGAACACCCGCCGGGCGGCCGCGTAGGGCTCGGTGGTCATCACCTGGTCGACCAGGCGGGCGAACGGCTCGATGCCGGTCGTGTCCTCGCAGCGGCCGAACACCTTGGCCCGGGGCACGTCCCAGGCGGCCAGGTAGGCCAAGGCGCCGCCGCGCTCGTACTCGTGCGCGACGCGCATGTCGCGTCCGGGTGCCGGGGGCAGCGTGGCGTGGCAGCGGCCACGGGCTTGGATCGAGGTCTTCTCGTCGGCGAGACCACGAAGTCGTCCTTTCCCAACGCCTTGCCCTGCCACTGGCGGGCGTAGAGGTCGAGCACCCGGGCGGCCTTGGCCTCGAAGTCGGGATCACGGGGGAAGATCCACGACCGGTGCGCCCACGGGCGGATGGCGTCCTCCGACAGCCACCGCCACACCGTCGTCCCCGAGATCTCGGCAACGATGCCCCGAGACACCGCCTCGGTGGCGATGTCGCCGACGTGCAGGCGCGACAGCGCCACACCGAGGCGAGACGGCAGTTCGCAGGCCAGCGCCTTGACGGCGACGACCACCTCAGGGGGAAAAGACCGGGGGTCGACCGCCCCAGGGACGCTCCTCCAAGCCGGCGAGGCCGGCCTCGTAGAAGCGCTTTCGCCACTTGGACACGATCTCCCGGCGGGTGTCGAGCCGGGCGGCGATCTCGTCGTTGTCCAGGCCCTGGGCGGCCATGAGCACGATCTTGGCTCGTACCACGTCCCGATACGGCAACGTATAACGACGGCTCCTGGCCTCCAACTCTCGGCGCTGGTCGGCCGTGAGGGTCAACACGTAAGGGCTCTTCCTGGGCATGGCCTCCCCTCCTGGGGAGAGACCATACGTTACCGAAGTCCCAGACTTACGTGATCGTAGTTACTGGCTTGTATTTCTGCCGGGAGGTACCTAGGTCCGATTCTGGTAACGCGACCGGCGCCTCTCGGACTCTCAAACCGAAGGTTCGAGTTGAGACTGACTACGCTCTCCCGGATACCGATCGAGGAGGCATCGTCATCGAAGCTGCGCAGGGACCACGTCGCTATGGCGTGGACGAACCTCATCGAGATGACCAGTCGCTCGAGTTCGTCGCCGCCAGCGGAGGACAACGATGAGCAATCGCCGGAGCCTCCGGTCGCGTCGGGGCGGCTCGGTACCGATCACGAAGACCGAGGAGCTCCAGTACGACCACCTCGTCCTCATGCGCGAGTCGTCAGCGTACGACCGGGTGCTTATGGAGGGGATGATCCACCAGACCCTCAGCACCGTCCTCCACCTACCCGGGGCCGCTGAGTTACGCGACGCCGGAGTCCGCGTGTTCGAGAATCCGGGCGCCTACGGAGGCACCCTGCTGCGAGTCGGCAGGAGCCGGGTGGTGCTTCTTGAGCGCGAGGGCACCATCTACATGTACGTGATGGGAAGCGCGGCTGCCCGCGACAACGAGGACGATACCAACGGCTTCGTCCGCGAGCTGATCCGGATCCTGGCGAGGTACCGCCCGCAGGAGTTGTGGATGGCGGCGTTCACGCGCCTCGTCCGCAGCTCCGAGCACACCGGCGACCTGCTCAAGGCGATCACCGAGAACGTTCGCGTCCTCCACTGCGAGACCACCATCACCCCGAGCACGCCCGAGGGCAAGCTGGTCTTTCAGACCCTGGCGATGATCGCCGCGATCGAACGCGACTACATCGTGCGACGCCACACCGCCGGTCGGGTCGCTCAGTGGCGGCGGGGAGAGTGGATCCCGAACGCGTACCCCCCGGGCTGCTTGAAGATCGACAAGCAGCTACAACTCGACGCCCCGATGGTAGACCCCGTTCGGCAAATGCTCACGGCGTTGGGCGATCCCAACAACAACTCGGCCTCCCTGGTTGAGGAGTTTGGGGCGCTCGGCGTCACGACGCCGAAGCTCCAGGAGATCTACGGTCCGGGCGCGACGATCGCCGACGCCCGAAACCCCACGGAGGTAATCACCACCCTGCTCGGCTGGCGGGAGGCCTACCGCACCGGCCGATACGAGCTGCTGTGGACGAACCCATTCCCGGGTATTGAGTCGATCGCCGGCGTCCCGGTGGAAGCCTCCGGCGACCCGGAACGGCCCAACGGCGTGCTGAAGATGGTCTACGACATCCCCGTTCCCGACGGAGGCTGGGCCGATGAGGAGACCTTCGACCGGATCGAGCAGCGGCTCCGGCGGCGGATCGACGGCGTATTCGATACGGGTGGGACCACCCACAGCCGGACGGCACCCCTCGCCGGGTTCTTCCGAACTGTGGACAGCGAAGGGAGGGAGTCGAAGCTGTTCGCGGGCGAGTCCGGCACCACGTACCGCCTGCTGCGGCGGCCACTGGACGAAAGCCGCCGCCACACCGGCTGGACATCCGCGAAGTCAGACGCCGCGGTCGTCGCTGTGATCGAGCGCCGCGACCTGCACCGGTCAATCGTCGAGACTGCTGCCGCTGCGTTCGAGGCCGGATTGCCGGCCGACCTCGACATCACCCGCTTCGTCCAGCAGGGAACCCTGCCGCGCTTCGACCCGGCCGGCATCCGCCGGCGAACGCTCGACCGTGACCTGACCGACGTGCGGGGGCGGCTCCGGATCGCAAAGCGAAACGCCGAGCTCGCGGGCGACGACGAGGACGCGAAGATCTTCGTCGACGAGGTCCTCGCCCTCACGAAGGCGGAGCGACAGCTCATCCGCCGTCTCGAACTTCTGCGGACCAAGCGGCGCGACGCCATCCTCACCCCCACCTTCGAGTCGGACGCCGCGCAGCTCGTCTATGCCCTATCGACCCTTGCGCAGTTGGTCGGCAGCGGCCCGGCGCAGCTGCGGAGCGCACTGCGGATCGTGATCAGCAACGAGACCATGACCCTGGGCGAGGACTGCGTGCATTGGAGCCTGACGCTCGAGCTTCCCCACGGGGATGGCACCGTGATCCTCGGACCCATCATCGGGTCGGTTCCATGTAGGCGACCCCGTGGGGCCCTCCTCAGCGGGCTCGTGCCGACCCTGCCTAAGCGAACGCGAAGGGCAATGGTAAACACGCTGATCGGGCTCGGGTACCCGGATCGTGCCGCCCGCGCTGCTGCCGCCTGTCCGCACCCGGAGTTGGTTGCCGCCCTCACGGCAGCCGCCCGTCACGAGCCCGTTCCGCCGGGCCTCGACCCCTCGTGGGCCCGCTGGGTCGCCGACGAGTACCGGCGACCGGACTTCGCCTGGGAGCGGAACAAGTGGCGGCTCACCTACCCCACACGCCAGGCGGTTCTCGACGCCATCCACGCCAGGGATGGAGCGGCGTCCCGGAGCGATCTGGAGGGCGACGGCTTCGTCGAAGTCCAACTCCGCTACCTCGCGCGGGACCTCCCCGGGCCGACCGGCTGGCCCATCCTGGCCGTGGAAGGACGAGGCGCCTCCAAGCGTTACAGCTTGCTCGCCTGCCCTCACTGCGGTAGGTGGGCGAGCGAGTCGAGTGTCACGCCCGAGACAAAGCCGGGCATCCTCTGTCCGGATTGCCTGCGGCTGCCGATCGCCAGCTCGCCGGTCTTCCCGAGCTGGTATGTCCCGATCCGTAGCGGTAAGGCAGGTGGATAGGTGCCGTCGCTGGAGCCTCGATCGCCGGTACACCTGGTCGCCCGACATGTCCCATGTACATGTGATGCCAGCCGAATCCACTCCGTCTGGCCCCTAGTCGCCGCCGGCAGGCGGTGTCCCCGGAGCGACGTCGGCGGCCGGAGGCGGGCGGCGCCGGAGCCGGCTGTCACGGGTGGTTCGTAGACTCGGGCGGCGGTGAGTGCAGAACGGGTCGCCTTCCTGGTCGAGGTGCTCGGCAGCGCCGGGCCGGCGGGCCTGGAGGCGGCCGAGCTCCTCGGGCACCTGCGCCGGCGCTGGCCGGCGCTGACCCCGGCCCAGGCCCAGCGCCTGGTGGAGGCCGCCGGCGCCGCGGTGATGGTCGAGGGCGGCCGGCTGCGGGCGTCGGCGTCCACCGGCCGGGAGGCCGGCCCGGCCGGGACGGCGCCGGGGGCGGGCCGGCCGTGGCGAGCCGTGGCCGTCGACGTCGAGTCGTCCACCCGGCTGGTGACCGAGGCGCCCTACGTGGCGGCCCGGATCTTCCAGGTGGGGGCCGTGCGCTTCGGGCGCGACACCGCCTGGGTGGCGGCGGCCGAACGCTTCGAGGCCTGGGTCGAGCTGCCCGAGGGCTACGCCATCTGGGACCCGGGCCGGGCCGGCCGCCACGCCACCGAGGCGCGCCCGGAAGCCGACGTGCTGACCGAGCTGGCCCGCTTCTGCGCCGATGCCGATGCCCTCGTCGCCCACAACGGCGTCGAGTTAGACTTCCGGCTGCTGGACGAGGCGGCCGCCCGGGCGGGCCAGCCGCCGCTGGGCGGCGCCCGGGTGGACAGCCTCTACGCCGGTCTGGCCCTGTGGCCCCTGCCCGCCAACGCCCACCGCCTGCGCGACCTGGCCGAGCGGGTGGGGGTCGAGGTCGGCGACCTGTCCTGGCACGACGCCGTCGACGACGCCGTGTGTGCGGCGCGCCTGATGGAGGCGGCCGGCGCCGCCGTGGCGTCCTGGGACGGGGCCCGGGCCGGCCTGGTCGGGGCGGTGGGCGCCGCCAGCCCGACCTGGCGGATGGTGTTCGACCTGGCTGGGCGCCCGGTGCCGGCCCGCGCGCCGGGAGACGCCGAGGTGGCGGCCTGCCTGGCCGCCCTCGTGGCCGGCCGGCCCGTGCTGCGGGGTGCGCCGCCGCCGCCAGCCCCGGTGGTCCCCGCTGCCCTGCGCGACTCCGACGGGGCCGTGGACCCCCACCGCATCGCCTTGGCGGTCCGGGGCGGCGCCGAGCGCCGCCCCGCCCAGGACGAGATGGCCGCCGTGCTGCGCCGGCTGGTGGCCGACGGGAGCGACGGCATGGTGGAGGCGCCCACGGGGGCGGGAAAGACCTACGCCATCCTGGCCGCTGCCCTGGACTGGCTGGACGCCCACCCCGACGGGTGCGTGGTGGTGGCGACCCACACCAAGCAGCTGCAGACCCAGCTGGCCGGCGACCTCGAGGCCCTGGCCGCCGCCGGGCTGGGGTGGGTCGGCTCCGCCGCCGCGCTGGTCAAGGGCCAGGCCAACCGCCTGTCCCTGCGGGCCTTGGTCGGAGCCCTGGCCGACAGCGCGGCAGCCGCCGTCGGCCCGCCGCCCCGGCGGCGCCGACGCGGCCCGGCCCCGCCGGCCGAGGACTTCCGCTTCGCCGAGCTCGCCCTCTATGTGCTGGCCCGCCTGGCCGCCACACCGTCCCGCCTGGCCGAGGCGTGGGAGGCGGCGTCGGTGGACCCCGTCGACGTCCCCGCCTTCTTCGACGCCTACCTGGGCTGGCGCCGCGGCCGGTACCTGGGCGCGCTGTCGCAGGCGGAGTCGGGCGACTACCCCGACGACGGGGGCCGGGACGCCCTACGGGCGCGCACCGAGACAGCGGCCGAGGCGCTCGGGCGCCACCGCCTGATCGTGGCCAACCATGCTCTGGTGCTGGCCCACCTCGAGGACTTCGACGTCCCCGACACGCTGCTCGTCATCGACGAGGCGCACGGCTTCGAGGCTGCGGCTACTGAGGCGCTGTCGGCCGAGGTCGACTACCAGGGCTTCGAGGCCCTCGCCGCCGAGGCCGCCCGCTTCGGGGCCGAGGTGGCCGCCGCCACGTCGGCCGGCGCCGCGGTGTCGGGGGCGGCGGGCGCCCTGGAGCGCATCCTCGACTCCGGCCGCCTGCCCAACGCCGCCATGCGGGCCTTCGACCGCCTCGCCGGCCCCCCCGACCGCAACAGCACGCCCCGCCAGGCCGTGCTGGTGTCGGATTACGCCGGCGCCGCCGGCCGCCGCCACGTGTTCCAGGTGGTGGGGGAGCTGCGTCGCCTGGCCCGGTCCGTCGCCAGCCTGCGCCGGGCGCTTGGGTACTTCGCCGCCGTGGTCGACCCGACCACCCTCGACCGCTTCGACGCCGACCGGTACTTCTCGCTCACGAGCCGGGCCACCGCCCTGGGGGAAGCCACGGAGGCCATCGTCGCCGACGTGGACGCCATGCTCGGCCCGCCGCCCGCCCTCGGCGGCGGGGACGGCGGCGCAGCGGGTGCCGGGGACGGACCGGGGGCGCCGGGGGACGGCTCGGGGCCGGCGGGGGACACCCGGAACGGTTCGGGGACGAGCGCCCCGGGGAGCCGCGAGTACCCCGAGCGGGAACCGGGCGGTGAGGGGGAGGAGGAGACCGCCGACGCCGACGACCTGGAGGGGGTGGCCGAGCTGGTGGCAGCCGAGGAGGCGGCCCGGGAGCGCAACGGGATCGGGGAGGAGAGCGCCGGAGGGCCCGGCGGGGGGGTCGGGGAGGAGGGCGCCGGAGGGCCCGGCGGGGGGGTCGGGGAGGAGGGCGCCGGAGGGCCCGGCGGGCCGGGTGCAGCCCTGGCGCCGCTGTCAAACCGGGTGGTGTGGGCGGCCGAGCTCGGGGGCGGGAGGCTGGTCGAGGGCGAGCGGGGGTTCCGCTTCCGGATCGTCACCAGCCCCATCGACCTGCCCCGGGAGCCGGCCTGGGCCGGCCTGCGGGCCCGCTTCGCCCGCAGCCTGTGGGTGTCGGCCACCCTCACCGTTTCCGGGTCGTGGGGCTACATCCGCTCGAGGTGGGGCTTCGGCCCCGAGGTGGCGGCCGCCCGGCTGGGCTCGCCGTTCGACTACGCCACCCAGGCCCGCCTCGTCTGCCTCGGGGACTTCCCGTCGTGGGCCGAGCACCCCGACCAGGCCCTGCGCTCGGTGTCCTGGCAGGCGGCCGGGTTCCTGGCCGAGTGCGCCCGCAGCGAGCCTCCCGGCCCCGACGGCATCCGCGCCCTGGCCGGCGGTGCCATGGTGGTCACCACCTCCACGGCCGTCGCCGCCGGCATCGCCGAGCGCCTGGCCGCCGACCTGGCCGGGCGGTGGCCGCAACGGCGGGGGACCGAGGCGGCTCCGGTCGTCCACGCCGCGCCGCTGGTCGGCAACGCCCGGGCGGCGGCCGGCTACCGGGCCGGAGGCGGGGCCCTGGTCGGCACCAAGGGCCTGTGGGCCGGGGTGGACGTGGCCGAGCCGGCGCGGACCCGGCTGCTGTGGGTCAACAAGCTGCCCTTCGCCCCCTTCGGCGACCCCCTGGTGGCCACCCGGCGCGCCGCGGTGGTGGCCCGGGCGGAGGCGGCGGGGGCCGAGGACCCCGAGGCGGTGGCCACCGAGGACTACTACCTGCCGCTCGCCGCCCTCGAGCTGCGCCAGGGGGTGGGCCGGCTCATCCGTTCGAGCGCCCACCGGGGGGCGATCGTGATCTCGGACCGCAAGCTGGCCGGCGACGACCGCCTGCGCCGGCTCTACCGCCGGGTGTTCCTGGCCTCCCTCGACGAGGGGCTGTGCGCCGGGGACCCGGCCGGCGACGACGGCTGGGCCGCCAATGTCGCCACCATGGCCGAGGGCTGGGCCCGCATCTGGTCGTTCCTGGCCGACGGAGGCGACGTCGAGGCGGACCGGGCGGCTGAGTTGTGCCAGCCCGAGGCCCTCGAGGACCACACCGTGCTGCCCGAGACCCGGGCCATCCGGGCCCTGGCCCTGAGCGAGGGCGAGGTGGCGGAACTGGCCGGCCAGGGCCGGCTGGTGGCCGAGGTGGCCGAGCGCTGCGCGGCGGTGGCTGGTTACCTGCGCCTGGCGGGAGGGCCGGTGGTGCTCAAGGAGCACCAACGGGCGGTCATCGCCCGGGTGGCGGCCGGCGACGACACCCTGGCCCTGCTGCCCACCGGCTACGGCAAGAGCTTCTGCTACCAGCTGCCCGCCCTCGTCCTGCCCGGGGTGACGGTGGTGATCTCCCCCCTGGTGGCGCTCATGACCGACCAGGCGCTGTCGCTCAACCGATCCATCGGCGGGGCCGTGCGGGCCCTGGTGGGGCCCATGCGGGAGTCGGTGTCGCGCACGGGCAAGGCCGAGGTGGCGGCCCAGCTGGCCGGCTCGGCCGATCACGGCATCCGCCTGGTGTACGTCTCGCCCGAACGCGCCGCCCAGCGCGCCTTCGCCGACGCGCTGCGGGCGGGGGCGGCGACGGGCAACCTGGCCCGCCTGGCCGTGGACGAGGCGCACACCCTGGTGGCCTGGGGCGACGACTTCCGACCCGCCTTCCGCCGCCTCGAGGGCCTCATCGACCAGCTGCGGGGCCTGGCCGCGGCGGGCGGGCGGGACCTGTCCGTCACCGCACTCACCGCCACGGCCAACCGCAGCGTCCGCGACGGCCTGCGGTCCCAGCTGTTCGGATGTCCGCCCGACGGCCCCGACCGGGCTCGCTTCGCCACCGTGGCCGCCAACCCGATCCGGCCCGAGATCGCCGTGTGGCGGCGCTCGCTCGGCCGGGCCCGGGGCGGGCCGCTCGGAGTGGCGGGGCTGGTGGAGGCCGTGGCCGACGCCGCCCCGGGCCACCTCATCGTGTACTGCACCACCATCCGGGAGACCGACACGACCTGGGCCCAGCTGCGGGACTGGGCCGGGCCCGAGGGCTCCTGGCGGGTCCGGCGCTTCCACGGCCGCCTGCCCGGGGCGGAGAAGGCCGACGTCCTCAATGCCTTCCGTTCCGCCCCCCGGGCCGGCGAGGAGGGCTACGCCCCCATGATCGTGGTCGCCACCTCGGCTTTCGGCCTGGGCGTGGACCGCGACGACATCGCCGCGGTGCTGGTTGCCTCGCCTCCCACCGACCTGGCCGCCCTCCACCAGGCCATCGGCCGGGCGGGGCGGGCCCAGGCCGGGCTACCGCCTGGGGATCCCCGACGCACCGGGGCGGTGGGCATGGCCCTGGCCACCGCCCGGGGATGGCGCACGGTGGACTTCCTCACCACCGCTGACCTGCCGGCCGCCGCGCTGGAGGCGGCGGGCCGGGCCGTGCTGGGCTCGGGCGGGCTGGTGGACCCCTCAGCCATCGGGGACCGCCTGTTGGCCGCCGAGGTGGCAGCGGGGCGCATGGCGGCGAGGCGGGCGATGCTGTGGCGCACCCGGGACGCCTACCGGCTGGCCGTGCTGCGGGCGCTGGCCGCCCTGGCCTTCCTGGGCGCGGTGGAGGACCGCGGCGACCTGCCCGAGGTGGTGCGGCTCCAGCCCGGCGAGGTGGCGCCCACCGAGGCGGCCGACGCCGCCCTGGTGGCCGGCGTGCTCGGCGTGGAGGCCGACGAGCGCCGGGCCGTGCGCCTCGAGGACCTGGCCCGCCACCTGCGCGCCGGCGGGGCGGTGGAGGCGGGGTGGGGCCCGGCCGAGGTGTGGTCGGCGCTGGTGGAGGCGCACGCGGCCGGGTGGCTGGACGTGTCCCAGGCGCCCACCCGGCGCTGGTTGACCGCCGTGGTGGTCCGCCGCACCACCCTGCCCGACGCCTACGGCGCGCTGGTCGGGCGCCGGGCGGTGCGGGCGGCCGGCGAGCTGGCCGAGCTGCGGGCCTGGTTCGACGACCGGGCCTGCGCCCAGGAGGGCCTGGCCCGGTACTTCGACGTGGCCGCGCCCGCCGAGACCTGCGCCGACGCCGGCTGCCGGTGCTCGACGTGCTGGTTCGACCCGGCCGCCCTGGCCGGCGACCCCTCGCCCCAGCCGCCGTTGTTCGGGGCCTTCTTCGCGGCCCGCCCCCGGCCGGTGTCGGCGGCCACCGAGGTCCGCCAGGCGGCCGAGGTCGACCGCCTGGTCACCCGCCTGCTGTGGGACACCCACGGCGGGCTCGGCCCGACCCTGCTGCACTCGGTGCTGGTGGGACGCGACACGGTGTTCAACGCCCGCACGGGCGACCGCCGGCCCTTGCGGCCCCGCCTGCTCTACCACGCCGCGTTCGGGCGCAAGCCTGGCCTGCGGCCCCAGGCCGTGGTCGACAGCCTGGAGCGCCTGGCCGACGCCGGCGCGGCGGTGCGGGTGGACGCCACCTTGTGGCGGTGGGCCGGCCACGTCGAGGCCGACCGCCGCCGGGCTGCGCGGACGGGCACCGCCCCCGGTGCCGCAGCCGACACCGTCACACCCGGTCCGTAAGCTGGAGAAGACGGCCGCAACTATGTGCGCGGCGGTCGTCCCGGAGGCTCCTTGCCCGCACCGCCGCTGGTGGCCGAACTCGAAATGCCGGTGCTCTTCGTGCCCGAGCTCGTCCTCGGCGTCGACGCCCTGGCGCCGGTCGACCGCGCCCGGCTGGTGGCGCACCTGGGCCGGGTGGCGGCCGGCCGGGGCGGGCTCGTGCATCCCAACGTGGCCTGGAACGCCCTGTACTTCGGCTGGGACCCTGTCGAGGGGACCTACGGCGCCCACGGGGTGGACCTCGACGCCTGCCCGCCCCTGCGCCACGGCGACGCCACCGACGCCGTGCCCGTGGGGACCCTGTGCTGGGTGGCGCTGGGCAACGACGTGTGCTGGGGCGAGGTCGTCTACAAGGAGGGCGCCCACCCCGGCATCGGCGCCGACGGTGAGGTGGCCCCGGAGATCTCGGGTGGGGCGGCCACGGCGTCGTGGGGCACCGACGGCCCGGTGGCGGTGGTCGTCGAGCGCCTGGTGGTGGACTTCGAGGCCTTCGGGCCCGACGAGCGCCGGGGCCACCGCCTGGAGCGCTTCGCCCGCCAGGGCCGCCACCTCGACGCCGCCGGGCACGTGGTGGTCGATGCCGTCTACGCCCCTCCGGCCGACGCCGAGGTCGACGACCGGGCCTTCTACGCCCGGTGGCTGTGGAGGACCCAGCGCCAGTCCCTGCGGGAGGGATGGCTGGGCGCCTGCCTGGACGACGCCGGCGACGACGAGGCCTTGTGGGCCGCCCTGGTCGGCTCGCTCGCCACGGTGGACTCCCTGCTCGACGAGGTGCCCGGCCTGGCCGCCTGGGGCGCCTACCGTTACGTGGAGGCCGGCTACCGGGTCCGCCTGGGCGATCACGACATCCCCCTCGGCGCGGCCGACGCCCGCCACCTCACCGCCTCCCTGGCATCGCCGCCTCGGCCGCCGGCGCGGGTTGCCTACCGGGCCCTGCGTCCCCGGCTGGTGGAGCTGGCCGGCGCCGGCGAGGCCGACCTGCGCTTCGCCGCCTACCCGGCCACGGTGTGCCACGCCAACCGCATGGTGGCCGACACCCTGGCGGAGGCCGCCCCCGACGGGGTGCTGGCCCGGGCCGGCCACGCCGTGCACCTGCGCCTCGACGACACCTGGCAGGCGGGCGGGGTGTGGCGGGCCGAGCTACTCGACGCCGCCACGGCCTGCCCGCTGCTGGCGGTCGAGCCCACCCGGCCCCTGGGCCTGGGCGCCTCGGGCGAGGCGGCCGATGTCCATTCCCCGCTGCCGGTGGTCGAACCGGAGCCCGAGCCCGGCCCGGGACCCCAGCCCGACCCGGGACCCGAACCCGAGCCCGAACCCGAACCCGACGAGCCCGCCCTCGCCGACAGCCATGTCCACTGGTGTGTGGCGCTGCGCCGCTCGCACCACGCCGAGGGCTACCTGGTGGTGCCCGAGGCCGCGGGGCTGACGGAGGGCACTGCGGTGGTGCGCCTGGCCCATGAGGGCGACCTGGCTCCCGAGGAGGCGTCCCAGTGCGCCCGGGTCACGGAGGGCGGCCGGCGCCTTGAGGGCCTGGTGTGGCCGTTCGACTTCTTCCCCGGCATCCGCCTGTGGTGCATCGCGGCGCCCGGCAGCCCGGTGGTGCACCTGGCCACCGCGGCACTGGCCGAGCCGGTGGAGGTCGAGGGGGTCCCCTACTGGTTCGCGCTGGACCCCTCCGTGCTCGACCCCCGCCGCCCCAGCGGGGGAGAGGCGACGCTGGCCGACCTGGCCGTGCGGGTCCTGCGCCGCCACGGCGCCGACGACGGCCAGGGACGCCTGGCGCTCGGCTCGGGGGACCTGGCCAGGTGCCTGTTCGGGCCCGAGGTCGACCCCGTGGTGACAGCCGCGCTGTCCGAGGCGCTGGACGCCGCCGCCGGGCGAGGCCGGGTGTCGGTCACCGCTGACGGGCGTTTCGCCGTGGAGGCCCCCCGCCAGGGCCGGTCCGGCCCGGCCGGCGGGGCCTTCGCAGGCGCCGACACCCCCACGGGGGGCGGCCTGTCGCGGCTGCACGCCGGAGTCCGCAGCCTGCACTGGGTCGTCCTGCACCTGCGGCAGTTGCCGGTGTCCCCCCGAGCCAGCGCCGAGCGCCGGGCCGAGTACCGCGTGCTGCGGGCCGACGCCCCCAACCGCCACCTGCTCCCGCCCGAGCTGCCCGACGGGTACACCTTCGTGGCCGAGCACCGGCGGGGCTCGTGAGCGGCCGGCCGTGGTGGCGGGGCGACCGGGCCGTCCCGTCGGGTACGGCGGGCACTGGAGGCGGCCCAGCTCCCGTTGGCACTCGAGGCAAGGAGGAGCACCGTGGTTGACCACAGCGACGTCTTCAAGGCCGACGACGGCGAGGACGCTCCCGTAGACGAACCCATGGCCGAGGTGATCGCCGCCATCGAAGCGGCCTGCCAGTTCCTCGACGGGCTCCCTGACCCGTTGCGTCAGCTGTGGACGCGCCTCGACCCCGCCGAGCTGGAGCGCCTGCTGCGCGATTGCGGGCCGCGCGTCGAGACCATGCTCCGGGACTTTTCGGCCCCTTCCCCCCGCCGCCCCAACCGGGCCACCGCCCACCACCTGCGCCGGGCCGTCGGCAGCCTCAGCCCCAGCCGGCTGGAGCGGGCGGTGCACTTCGTGTGCACGCCGGTGATCTCCGAGGTACGCCACCAGGGCGTCGACGACGCGCTCGTGCGCTGGGGTCCGGCCCTCTGTCAGCTGGCCCTGGTCGCCGGCGCGCTGAACCGGAAACGCTCACCAGCCCTGGCACCGTACTGCGTAAGCTCCCTGCTCGAACTCGACCTGCTCCCCGAGGCCTGGCAGGCGCACCGCGACGACCTCGAGGCGGTCTGCGACGAGGCCATCGGGGCCCTGGCCGGGGCGGACGAGGACGAGGACGAGGACTTCGAGGACGTCGACGTGGAAGAGATGGAGCGGGCCACCATCGCCGAGGAGCTGGCCGGACTGAAGCCGGCGGAGCTGGCGCCGTGGGCGGCAGCCCAGGTCGAAGCCTGTCGTGGTGCCCTGGCCGAGGCGCGGGAGGCGGGGGCCGCCGTGGTGGCCGCCGTCGACGCCGGGGCGACTCCCGACTTCGACTCGGCCCGGATCGTGATGATGAGCATCGCCGTAATCAGCCGGGCAGCCCGGCGGGTCCACGCCGCCCTGCAGCATTCCGGCGGGACGCCGGTGGCGGGCGACGACATCGCCTCCCTGGAGCGGGCGGTGTCGGCCATCGCCGACGCAGTGGACCCCGGTGCGGCCGTGCTGCGGCGCCTGGCGGCCGTGGAGGGTCCGCCGGGCGCAGACGCACTGATGGCCGGCCTGGTCCAGGCGGCCCGCGACCCCGACCGGCGCGAGTTCGCCCTGGCCCTGGTCGGCCTCATCGACGCCGTCGCCGTCGGAGCCGGGCCGCTGCGGGTGGCGGAGTTGGACGCCGCCGCCCGCCAGGTGGCGCCGGGCGAGCTCACCGCCGCCGTCGTGCTGGCCGCCACCGGGCATCTCCACCTCCCCACGGCCACCTCCCCGACGTCCTCGGCGCCCGACGGGGCCGCCGCCACGGCTGGCGATGCATCGAAGCCCCAGGCGGCGCCGCCCACCCCCGAGGTTGTCGCCGAGGGTCCCGAGCCGCCGGCTGCGCCGCCCACCCCCGAGGTTGTCGCCGAGGCCCCCGCTGCGCCGCCCACCACGGCCGTGGAGGCTGGCCGGTCGGGGACCGGCATCGGCTCCGAGCCAGCCGCGGCGGATCACCACGCAGGCCCACCCGAGGCCGCGTCCCATGCCCCCACCGGCGAGGTGGGTCGACCCGCGCCGGCGCCGACCGCCACCAGGGCGCAGCCGGCGTCCGGCCCGTACGCACCGGGCAGACCCGTGGTGAGCCCGGTCCCCGCCCCGGCGCCCTCGCTCAGCGACGAAGCCGCCGTCGAGGCCCAGGCGGAGGAGCGCATCTGGGCCTGTGAGCAACTGGTGCTCTCCGCCCTGGAGCAGCGCCGTTTCGCCCTGGCGTGGTGGGCGTCGGTTGCCTCGGGCGCCCCGGCGCGGCTGCTGCGCCTGGTGGCCCTGGCCACCTCCGTGCACACCTCGACGGGACCGACCACCGACGCCCTTCGGGACGAGACCCTGGGGCTGTCGCGCGCGTCGTACGGGTCGTTCCCCGGCATCCAGGTGCTCGCCGCCCTCGCCGCGGTGCGAGCCTCGCTGGTCGCCCCCACGGGCGCCACCTCCTCGGTGGCCGCCGAGCTGGCCCGTATGCTCGAGCTACCGGGCCTGGGCCGACTGGCCGAGGCGGCGGTCACCGCCGCCAACCGGGGCGTGGCCCTGGCCGGCGACACCCTGTCGGGCCTGGGCGACGCCGACCGGCTGGATACCCGCATCCGGGCTCACGCCGCCGAAGCGGCCGGCCTGCTGGGCAAGGAGCGCCGCTTCAACTTCCAGCGGGCCAGCGAGATCTGGCGGATGTGGACCGCTGCCGACGGACTGCTCGGCGCCGTGCTCGCCCCGGTGGCGGCCGACGACAGGTCCAGGGTCGGGGAGGTGGCCACCGTCGCCGCCGCCCTGCGGGAGCGGGGGGCGGCGGAGCGGGCACTGCGTGACGCCGACGGGAGGCTGCGGGGCAGCGGGTCCAAGCGCATCGAGGGCTCGGCCCGCAACAACCTGCTGGAGGCCGCCGCCGACGCCGCCGGGCGGGCCCTGGCCTGGTGCAACGACGTCGCCCAGCTGTCGCGCTCGGCTCGCGACGCCGGTTGGCTCGACGTCCCCACCGCCGAGCTGCGCTCCGCCGCCACCGAGGTGGAGGTCGTGGTGCGCAACGAGCTGCGGGGGGCCGCCACCGATCCCGTCAGCGCGGCGGCCGCAGGCGCCGCCGGCGAGGTGCTGGACGACATCTACCGCCTGCTGGCGGGCCAGCCGCCGGAGGCAGGGCTGGAGGCGCCGGCGATGATCCTCGGCCTGGACCTGCTGCTCGGCGATTCCCGGGTGGACGCCGAGCTGGCGCCGGTGGGCCGCCTTGAGCCCGAGCAGCTGGCCCCGGGCCTCACCCGGGACCTGCGCGACGCCTTCGCGGCCCGGTCCCGGCGGGGCGACCACCTGGCCTCGGGGCTGATCGTGGAGGCGCTGGCCGCCACCGACCCGGACGACGCCCGGGCGCTAGACGCCCGCCGCACCGAGATGGTGGCTGCGGCCCGGGCCGCCACCGAGGCGGCGGTGGCGGTGGCCCGCACCCAACTCGACCAGGCCCGCCGCCAGCTGTTCGTCTCCGAGGACCGCTACGCGGAGCTGGCGGCGCGCCTGGAGGGCGCGGCCCGGCCCGGTCGCGAGGACTTCGACGCGCTGGAGGAAGAGCTCGCCGCGGTGGAGGTCGAGGTCGGCGAGGACCGTCGCCTGGCCGTCGAGCAGTTCCTCTCCCAACTCGACCGGGCGGCCGCCGACGCTCCTGCGCTGGCCGCCGTGCGCGACCGGATCGCGACGCTGGCGGTCACCGACCTGGCCACTGCGGCCGAGTGGCGGTCCCTGGCGGCCGAGGGCCGCTCGCTGGCCGAGGCGGCCGAGGTCGACTTCGACCTCGGCGAGATCTGGCCGGGCGCCGTCGAGGCGGTGGGGCCGTCCATCACCGACGAGCTGGTCGAGGCGGCGGCCGCCCGCCGGGACCACGGGTCGCTGCAGTTCTCCGCCCTGGCCCCGGAGGCGGCCGAGCGGGGGGCGGCCGCCCTGCGCCGGTGGCGGCGCCTGGGCCGGGGCGCGGCCCGGCGCAACGACTGGCTGGAGGAGCTGCGCCCGGTGCTTCGCCTGCTCGGCATCGATGCCGACGGGTTGGACGCCGCCGCCGCCAGGGCCCTGCCCTCGTCCCCGCAGCGCCAGTGGATCGAGCTCACCGGGGTGGACCGCCGTGGCTCGCGGGCCCTGGTCCCGGCCTTCGGGTCCAAGGCCGGCCCCCGCCTGCGGGTGCTGGTGGCCGCCGCCGCCCCCTCGGAAGCGGCCCTGCTGGAGTGGGCCACCCCCGAGCACACTGACCGGCCCGTGCTGGTGTTGCACCTGGGGACCCTGCCGGCGGAGTTCCGGGACCGCTTCTCCCAGTCCTGCCGCCAGCGCCGCGCCCGGCCCACAGTGGCCGTGGTGGACGACGCGGTGCTGGCGTGGGCGGCGGCGCGGGGCGAGTTTCGCTTCGAGACGCTCATGCGGGCCGTGCTGCCGTGGTGCGCCACCAACCCCTACCTCCCGCCGTCGGGCGACTGCCCCCCGGAGCTGTTCTACGGCCGCTCCGACGCCCGGCGCTCCCTAATCGACACCGCCGGGTCGTGCTTGCTCTACGGAGGCCGCCAGTTGGGCAAGTCCGCCCTGTTGCGCTCGACGGTGCGCGACTTCGACGCCGTGCCCGGCAACGTCGCCTGCTACATCGACCTGAAGCCCTCCTCCATCGCCTCCACCCGCCGCGCCGACGTGGTGTGGGACCTGCTGTGGAAGCGCCTGGGCGAACACGGCGTGGTGCCGGCGGGCAAGGCCGTGGGCAAGGACCCGGCCACCAAGGTGGAGGCTGCGGTGAAGGCCTACCTGGCCGCCGACGCCGGCCGGAGGATCCTGGTGGCCCTGGACGAGTGCGACGAGTTCTTCGACGTCGACGCCGCCACCAGCTTCGCCACCACCAGCCGGCTCAAGGACCTCATGGACACCACCGGCCGGCGCTTCAAGGTGGTGTGGGCCGGCCTGCATCAGGTAGCCCGCTTCGCCAACATCCCCAACCAGCCGCTGGTCCACCTGGGTCGGCCCATGCCCATCGGCCCCCTCGACCCCGGCTCGGCACACCGCCTCATCGCCGATCCCATGCGGGCGCTCGGGATCACGTTCGCCAGCCCCGACCTGGTCAACCGGGTCCTGGCCTACTGCAACTACCAGCCGGTGCTGCTGCACCTGTTCGGCTCCGCCCTGGTGGAGCAGATGCTGTTCCCGCCCAAGGCCCCGCCGCCGGTGGTGGTGGAGGCCACCGACGTCGAGGCGGTGGCGTCCTCGCCCGGCCTCCAGCACGAGGTGTGGGAGCGCTTCGAGTGGACCCTCCAGCTCGACCCCCGCTACCGGGTCATCGCCTACACCGTCGCCTTCGAGGCCCATAACCGGGGCATCGAGGTGGCCCTGCCCGCCTCCGAACTGCGGGCGGCCTGCGAGCGGTGGTGGCCGACGGGCTTCGCCAGCCTCGACCCTGCGGAGTTCCGGGCCCTGCTGGAGGAGATGGCCTCCCTCGGCGTGCTGTCCGCCTCCACGGGCCGCACCGGCTGGCGGCTGCGCTCGCCCAACGTGCTGCGCATGCTCGGCACCGTGGCCCAGGTCGAGGACCGCCTGCTGGAGGAGGAGTCCCGCCTGCCGACCTGGCTGGTGGCCACCGAGGCCCGCCGGGTCCTGGCCGACGGCCGGCGCTCGCCGGTGACCGAGGGCCAGCTGGCCGACCTGGTGGGCGAGGGCCGCAACCAGGTGCGGGTGGTCATCGGCTCCGAGGCCACCTGCGTGGGCGCCCTGGCCGATGCCGTGCGATCGGTGGCGGACGCCACCGGGCGGTTCCGGGTCCGCCTTCCCGGCAACTACGACACCTTCCGGCGCAACCTCGGCGAGGGCAGTGTGGGCGAGCACCTCGTCGTCGTGTCGGACCTGCGGGGGGTGTCGGACGAGAGCTTCGCCAAGACCCTGTCCGCCGCCGTCACCCGGGTGCCCAGGGGCGGGACCCGCTCGGTGCTGGTGGTGGCCGACGCCTCGAACTTCGAGGCGGTGGCCGGACTGGTCGACCCCGCCGGCGAGGCCGTCGCAGGGGTCGAGGTGCTGCCCCTTCGCCGCCTGGACTCGCGAGGCATGCGGGCATGGGCGCTCGAGGTGGAGTCGGCCTTCCAGGACGACGAGGCCCGCCGGCGGCTGGCCGACATCACCGGAGGCTGGCCCGTGCTGATCGACCAGGCGGGCGAGCTGGCCCGCAAGGGCCTCGGCACGGGCGAGATCCTGGCCGAGATGGCGACCCGCCTGGCCGCAGACGTCGGCATGGCCGGGTTGATCGCGGCCGTCGGCCTCGGCCGCGAGGGCCCGCTGGTCGCCCTGGTGAAGTCCCTCGCCGCCTCCCCCGGCGCCGGCCTGGCTCCCGAGGACCTGGCCGTGTTCGTAGAGGACTGCGACCGCCCGGCGGCGGTGGTGGCCATGCTGCGCGGCCTTGGGGTGCTGGAGACGGCGCTCGGTACCGAGGGCGAGCTGCGCCTTGAGCCCGTCCTGGCCCGCTGCTGGGCGGCGGCCCCCAACGGCGACGGTTAGCACACGCGCCGGCACCTCAAGGAGTTCGCGTCCAAGACTCCCGGGATTGGCTACACATCCTGGGACAACGTGCTGAATGGCCGAACACCGATCCGCTCCGACCACGTCGGCGCCGCTGCCCTGGTATTCGGCTCCCTCGGGTGTTGAGCGACACGCTCATTGAGCACGCGGGGCTGGCCAGGCGTCACTGAACGCCAGCACGTCGGCGGGGCGAGCCGCTGCTTGCGGTGTCGGTGCGGTGACGACAGCGTGAGGACGTCCTGGACGCGCAAGGACCCCCGTGTGCCACGAACGCAGAAGGAGAGAGCGATGTAGAGGATCGAAACTCGACGGATGCGGTGCTGTGCCAGAGATGGAGGAATCGACCCTCCGGGATCGCCCTGCACTCGACGAGCGACGAGCGTCATTGGAGATGCCGATACTCCGCGTGCTGATGGCTCCGTTCCTCTGCCAGTTCCCGCTGTCTTCTATGGATCATCTCATGGTGCTCAAACAATGCCGTAACGGCTTCGCGGGATTGTTCTTCCTCCCAAAGGGTCTGTTCATCATCGCACTCCTCCATATCGCTGTCGTCATCGTCTGAATCCTCGTCGGCGCCCTGATCCTTCCATTCTCCGGAAAGTATCCACGACTGAAGCTCTTCCTCACAGTTTTCACAACGTGGTAGAACACTGTCGTCGTCACTGTCGTCGTCAGGCATATGAGCGTTGAACTCGTCGCTGCACATTGCTCGACTGGTTCCGATGACGCGACGATGAAATCTGGTTTGATTATCCCAAACTAAGTGAAAAACGACATCCTCAATGTGGGTGGCAATGATCGAGGCTATACGAGCCTGTTCCTTCTCTCGATCCCTCTGTTGAGCAGCCGCCTGACGTTTGGCTTCTTCAGCGGCACGTCGCACAATCTGCGCTTCCTTGAATCTAGCTGCGCATCTCAAACAGCGGAATCTCTTCCGATAATAGTCGCCATGCTGGCGACAAACAGCTAAACTACACTCGACGCACTCGCCTGACGCATAGAGTCCACACATGCACTTCGGCGGAGAAGGCAACATGACTACATAGTAGCAATAGTCCGGCCTGGGGTTCACGGAGATCAGACCGGCACGGAACCGGACATCTGTCAGGTACGCCCGGGCCGCCGACTCCGTGTCGAACCAGGCCTCGAACTGGCGGTAGTCACGCGGGTAATGCCGGGCCAGCGGCCTGGCCCTCGTCGTTGAAGCGCCACCGCACTCATCCTCATCGGCCAGGCGTCGATTTTCCTGAAGTCAGCCCGAGCGCCCACACAAGATGGAGGGCGCTGCGCAGATACAACGATACCCCCTCAGCGGTGATCCGGGGATGCCGCCGACGGCGGGCACCTGAACACGTACTTACAACGCCTCGAGCTGACAAATGCGCCCGACGAGTAACACCTGTCGCTCCCGTAGACGCCCTTGGGGATGCAGGTCGCGTTCGACGTATTTCAGGAGTCGCCTATCGCCCGGAGGTAGAACGTGGCACCCTTGCGTTGCAGAAGGACGCAGGAAGGGGCGGGGGCGTGGCAGTCGGCGACGAGATTCTTGAAGCGCTCCGGCACTCACCCGCTGTCGGCCTCATCGGCGCGGTTCTCCCTGTACGTTTCATTCGTCGGCGTCATCTACTACCAGGCGGAGCTGAACAAAGGGTGGCAGCGCTAAGGGACCGCGAGCGAACTACGTGAGGAAAGAGGCGACGCCGGTTCGCGCCCTCCTGCCGGGATGGCCAACGAGAAAGCCTTGCTGCACAAGCGATTCTTGTAG
Organism: Actinomycetes bacterium; assembly: GCA_023264975.1. GTDB lineage: Bacteria > Actinomycetota > Acidimicrobiia > Acidimicrobiales > JAHFUS01. Next base: position 27,941 of record JAHFUS010000044.1, read on the forward strand.
TCCGGCCCAAAAGTCAGGCGCGAACCAGCGTCGCCTCTTCCGAGCAGGTAGTCACTCGCTGTCCCTAACGCACCGCAAGGCCACGACACACGCTCGAGTCTGCAGATTCTCAAGGGCATCCTCTGCCGCCGACTGGCCAGCGTGGGCCCATACGCAGGTCGACGCCCCTGCCGATGACCGACGACCGCGTTGGCGCTGCTCGGACGGCTGAGTCGCGAATGCTGGGCGCCAATGATTTTGAGCAGTTGCGGATCCGGTTGGCCACGGCGGACTCGATCCGGACGTGGTCGAACGGCGAGGTGAAGAGGCCGGAGACGATCGACTACCGCACGCTTCGCCCTCTGAAGGACGGGCTGTTCTGCGAGAAGATCTTCGGTCCCACCAAGGACTGGGAGTGCTACTGCGGCAAGTACAAGCGGGTGCGTTTCCGCGGCATCATCTGCGAGCGGTGTGGCGTGGAGGTCACCCGGTCGAAGGTGCGGCGCGAGCGGATGGGCCACATCGAGCTGGCCGCCCCCGTCGTGCACATCTGGTACCTGTGGGGCGCCCGGCCGTGGCTGGCCTACCTGCTCACGGACATCGACTCGCGCGGGACACTGACAACCAAGCAGCTGGAGAAGGTCATCTACTTCGCCGCCAACCTGGTCACCTGGGTGGACGAGTGGAAGCGCGACTACGACCTGCCCAAAATCAAGGCCGAGCTGGGCGAGGAGCTGGCCGAGATCGCCAAGGCCCGCGACCTCGAGATCGACCGCCGGTTCGAGGCCCTCGAGGACGAGGTGGCCGAGCTGGAGAGGGCCGGCGCCAAGGACTCCGAGATCCGTTCCAAGCAGAAGGCGGCTGAGAAGGAAGTGGCGGCCATGCGTGAGCGCGGCCAGGCCGAGCTCGAGTTGGTGCAGCGCGCCTTCGACGAGTTCAAGGGCCTCCACGGCCGCAAGATCATCGAGGACGAGTTGCTATGGCGGGAGCTGCGTGACCGCTTCGGCGACTACTTCGAGGGCGGCATGGGCGCCGAGGCGATCGCCCGCCTCATCAACCGCATCGACTTCGACTCCGAGGAGATCAAGCTCCGCGAGGCCATCGACGCGGCCGACGGCCGTCGCCCGCTGTCGGTGCAGCGCAAGCAGAAGGCCATCAAGCGGCTGAAGATCGTCACCGCCTTCAACCGGCGCGACGAGGGCAACGTCAAGCGGTCCAACGACCCCCGGGCCATGATCCTCGACTCGGTGCCGGTGATCCCGCCCGAGTTGCGCCCGATGGTGCAGCTCGACGGCGGCCGCTTCGCCACGTCGGACCTCAACGACCTGTACCGCCGGGTGATCAACCGCAACAACCGGCTCAAGCGCCTGCTCGACCTCGGCGCCCCCGAGATCATCGTCAACAACGAGAAGCGGATGCTCCAGGAGACGGTCGACGCCCTGTTCGACAACGGCCGCCGCGGCCGCCCCGTCACCGGGCCCGGCAACCGCCCGCTCAAGTCCCTGTCCGACATGCTCAAGGGAAAGCAGGGCCGGTTCCGCCAGAACCTGCTGGGCAAGCGCGTCGACTACTCGGGCCGCTCCGTCATCGTGGTCGGCCCCACGCTCAAGCTGCATCAGTGCGGCCTGCCCAAGCAGATGGCGCTGGAGCTCTTCAAGCCGTTCGTGATGAAGCGGCTGGTGGACACCGAGCTGGCCCAGAGCATCAAGTCGGCCAAGCGGATGGTGGAGCGGCGCCGGGCCCAGGTCTGGGATGTGCTCGATGAGGTCATCAACGAGCACCCCGTCTTCTTGAACCGGGCGCCCACGCTGCACCGCCTCGGCATCCAGGCCTTCGAGCCCGTGCTGGTCGAGGGCAAGGCCATCCAGATCCACCCGCTGGTGTGCGCCGCCTTCAACGCCGACTTCGACGGCGACCAGATGGCCGTGTACCTGCCCCTGTCGGCCGAGGCCCAGGCCGAGGCTCGCATCCTCATGCTGTCGGCCAACAACATCCTGTCGCCCGCCACCGGTCGCCCCATCACCGTGCCGTCGCATGACATGGTCTTCGGTGCCTACTACCTCACCCGCCACGACCAGGGTGACGAGGGGGCCAAGGGGGAGGGCCGCTTCTTCCGTCACCTCTACGAGGTGGAGCAGGCGTACGATGCGGGCGACATCGACCTCCACGCGACCGTCAAGGTCCGCACCGCTTCAACCGGCGGTGACACCGAGGTGAACGGCGTCGAGGGCCTGGGGTACGACGAGGTCGAGACCACCGCCGGGCGGCTGCTGTTCAACACCGCCCTGCCGCCCGGGTTCCCCTATGTCAACGAGCTGGTGTCAAAGCGCGGTCGCAGCATCGCCTCCATTGTCGAGGAGATCGCCGACAACTACCCGAAGGTGGACGTGGCCCAGTGCCTCGACCGCATCAAGGACCTCGGCTTCCGCTACGCCACCCAGTCCGGGCTCACCATCTCGATCGACGACGTGAAGACGCCGCCCGAGAAGGCCGCCATCCTCGACCGCTTCGAGAAGGAGGCGGAGCTGGCGGAGAGCCAGTTCAAGCGGGGCATCATCACCGACGACGAGCGGCGCCAGAAGGAGATCAAGATCTGGACGCAGGCCAACTCCGAGGTCGGCCAGGCCATGGACAGGACCCTGGCCCTCATCCAGTTCAACCCCCTCGACATGATGGTGAACTCCGGCGCCCGAGGCAACAGCCAGCAGGTGCGCCAGATCGCCGGCATGAAGGGCCTGGTGTCGAACCCGCGGGGCGAGATGATCCCCCGGCCCATCAAGTCCTCGTTCCGTGAGGGCCTGTCGGTGCTCGAGTACTTCAACTCCACATACGGCGCCCGCAAGGGGCTGGCCGACACCGCCCTGCGCACGGCCGACTCCGGGTACCTCACCCGGCGCCTCGTCGACGTGGCCCAGGAGCTCATCATCCGCGAGGACGACTGCGGCACCACCCGCGGCATCTGGCTCGAGGACATCGGGCCCGACCGGGCCAACCGCCGGTCCTACCTGGAGACCCGCCTGTTCGGCCGGGTGCTGGCGGAGCCGGCCGGGGACTTCCCGGCCGGCGCCGACATCGGCGACGAGGAGATGGCCGCCCTGCGCGACGATCCCCGCGTCGATCGGGCCCGGGTGCGCACCGTGCTCACCTGCGAGGCCATCCACGGCATCTGCGCCACCTGCTACGGGCGCTCACTGGCCACGCTGAAGGGCATCGAGATGGGCGAGGCGGTGGGCGTCATCGCCGCCCAGTCCATCGGTGAGCCCGGTAGCCAGCTCACCATGCGCACCTTCCACACCGGCTGTGAGGACGTCACCCACGTAACCCACGGCCTGCCCCGTGTCGTCGAGCTCTTCGAGGCCCGCACGCCCAAGGGTGCAGCCGTGCTGGCCCGCACCTCGGGCGTGGTGCGCATCAGCGAGGAGGAGAAAGGCCGCCGTATCACCATCATGGGCGACGACGGCAGCGAGGACACCTACAGCGTGTCCCAGCGGGCCCACCTCGAGGTGGCCGACGGCAAGGACGTCCAGGCCGGCGACGCCCTCGTAGAGGGGCCCAAGGACCCGAAGGAACTGCTGGAGATCAAAGGCATCCGCGAGACCCAGCAGTACCTGGTGGAAGAGGTCCAGAAGGTCTACCGGGACCAGGGCGTGTCGATCCACGACAAGCACATCGAGCTCATCGTGCGCCAGATGCTGCGCCGGGTCTCGGTGGCCGAGCCGGGCGACGCCCCCTTCCTGCCCGGCGAGCGGGTCGAGTCCCGCGCCTATGCCGACCTCAACCGCGAGCTGGTGCAGGCGGGCAAGCGGCCGGCCGAGGGTCGCCCGGAGCTGATGGGCATTACCAAGGCATCCCTGGACACCGAGTCGTGGCTGTCCGCCGCCTCGTTCCAGGAGACCACCCAGGTGCTCACCGAGGCCGCCATCGAGGGCAAGTCAGACCTGCTCTCCGGGCTGAAGGAGAACATCATCATCGGCAAGCTCATTCCGGCCGGCACCGGGATGACCCGCTACCGGGAGTTCGACATAGACGCCCCGAACTACCAGCCCATGCTCGGGTGGTCCTCGGACGACGACACCGAGGACCTGGCCGCCTGGCTGGCCAACATCGGCACCACCACGGCCGCTACTGCCGTCGGCGCCGCGACGCCGTCGTGGCTCCAGCCGCTGGCGCCCGAGGTCGACGTTCCGCTGGCGGATACCGGCGAGAAAGAGGACTCGCCTCCGCAGCCGCAGACATCTGTAGGTCCAGCGACGAAGCGACCGAAGCAGTCCCGTGGAAGTCGAGCGTCGCGGAGCACGCATTCGGAGAAGAGCAAGCCGGGCAAAGATTCGAGCACGACGATCCCTCCCTGTGCCCAACGGGACGCCATCGCCTCTTCGGAATCCCTCCCTGCTCCGCCCTTCGCCGCAGAGGGCACACCGGCCTGCCTCAGCGGCCGCGGAGCTTCTCCTGGAGCGGGCGGGGAGGCGGATCCGACCACCGCCAATGACTCTCCACCGGCAGAATCACTCGATGCGTCGAGCGCAAAGGATGAGCCGATCCTCCAGTCCGCCCGCACAGACGTACCGCCTTTCGACGAGAGACTCCAGTCGGAGAAGACCACGCTGGCGCAGGTGGAGCGAGAGCGAGAAAAAGAGACGCGGCAACCCCCCGAAGACCTGCTTCCGGATGTGGCCGACCCCGCAAAGCCTCCGCAAGCGTGTCAGGCAGATGCGGCAGCTAGT
>JAHFUS010000045.1 GCA_023264975.1 Actinomycetes bacterium
CCCGCCGCCGAGACGCTCACCATCCGTCCCTGGCCCGATCCCGTCATCGATTCGCTGGGCCACGATCCCCGCTCCCACTACGTCGAGACCTACTGGCTCGGCATCCTCGGCCCGAGTACCACCTGGCTGTTGCGGCGGCTGGTGTTCGGTCTCGAGGCCAACCCCGCCGGCTTCGAGCTGCCCCTCGGCGACACTGCCCGTTGCCTCGGTCTGGGCGACAAGGGCGGGCGCAATTCGCCCTTCATGCGAGCCCTGACCCGCCTGGTGCAGTTCGACTTGGCCCAGCCCCACGGCGATCCTGTGCTGGCCGTGCGCCGCAAGGTCCCACCCCTCAACCGCCGCCAGGTGATGCGCCTTCCCGCCCCCCTGCAGTCCGAGCACCTGGCCATGCAGGAGGCCGACCTGCGCACGCCGGCCGTCGACGGGCTGCGCCGCCGGGGCCGCCAGCTGGCGCTGTCGCTGCTGGAGCTGGGCGAGGACCTGGAGGCGGCCGAGCGCCAGCTCCTGCGCTGGCGCTACCACCCCGCCCTCGCCCGCGAGTCGGCCGCCTGGGCGTGGGACCGCCATCGCCGGGCACTGCGGGCGGCCGGCGCCGTCGACACCGAGCTCGAGCCGCTGGACCTTTACGAGGCACCGCCGGCGCCCGGGGCGGCGTGATCCCCGACGAGCAGACCGTCTGGTAGGCATCGGGGATGAAGTACCGCCGGCTGGGGCGAAGCGACCTCGAGGTGTCCGAGATCAGTCTCGGGTCGTGGCTCACCTACGGCGCGTCGGTGGACAGCGCGCAGGCCCGGGCCTGCGTCCACACCGCCTTCGAGGTGGGCATCAACCTGATCGACACGGCCAACATCTACGGCCACGGCGCAGCCGAGTCGTTCCTGGGCGACGTCCTGTCGGGCCTCGACCGTTCGTCCTACGTCCTCGCCACCAAGCTCTTCTTCCCCATGACCGACACGGACCGGGGTCTGTCGGCCGCCCAGATCGCCAAGCAGATCGACGCCTCGTTGACGCGGCTGCGCACCGACCACGTCGACCTCTACCAGTGCCACCGTTACGACCCCGATACACCCCTCGAGGAGACGATGGAGGCGCTCACGGAGGTGGTGCGCCAGGGGAAGGCCCGCTCCATCGGGTTCAGCGAGTGGACGGCCCCCCAGGTCGAGGCCGCCCTCGCCGTCCCTGGCGTCGAGCGCTTCGTGTCGAGCCAGCCCCGGTACTCGATGCTGTGGCGCAAGCCCGAGGCCGAGGTGTTCCCGCTGTGTGAGCCAGAGGGGATCGGCAACATCGTCTGGTCACCCCTGGCCCAGGGCGTCCTCACCGGCAAGTACCGCCCAGGGTCGCCACCGCCGGCGGGCAGCCGGGCCGCCGACCCGAGCGTCGCCCACTGGATGGGCGACTGGCCCAAGGACGACGTGCTCACCGCCGTGCAGCGGCTCGTCCCCATCGCCGCCGACGCCGGGCTCACCATGGCGCAACTGGCGCTGGCGTGGGTGCTGCGCCGGCCCGTCGTCTCGTCGGCCATCATCGGCGCCACCCGCCCCGAACAGATCATCGGCAATGCGGCCGCTTCGGGCGTCGTGCTCTCGGCCGACGTCCTGGCCGCCGTCGACGGGGCCCTGCACGGGGTCGTCGACTGACGGCCTACGACCAGGCGGCCGACGCCACCTCGTCGTGGGACGAGCGCCAGCGCGCCTTCGCCGCCGGCAATGGCGCACCCTCGTTCCCCGACCTAGCGACGGGCACATTGGTCGTGCTGCCGTCGGCCACGTTCGCAGTGAGCGAGCTGCGCAAGATCACCGGGATCCAGTACTACGAGGAGCGGCTGCTGTGCACCACCCTGCTGCTGGCCCGCCCCGATGTGCGGATGGTGTACCTCACGTCGCTCCCGGTCGACGAGGCCATCGTCGAGTACTACCTGCGCCTGCTCCCAGACCCCGACGACGCCCGCCGGCGCCTCGTCCTCCTCGCCCTTGACGACCGCTCGTCGCTGCCGCTCACCGAGAAGCTGGTCCACCGCTCCGACGTCATCGAGCAGGTCCAGGACCTGGTGGCGCCCTTCGGTCCGGCGTCGATCCTCCCGTTCAACGTCACGCCGGCCGAGTACACCGTCGCCGCCGCCCTGGACCTGCCCATCCTCGGCCCGGACCCCGCACTGGTGGCGCTGGGGTCGAAGACGGGCTCACGGCAGGTTGCCCGACGGGCCGGCGTCGGGGTCCTCGACGGCAGTGAGAGCTTGTTCTCCCTCTACGCCGTGGAGGCGGCCATCGCCCGCATCCGGGACGGGCGGCCCACCGCCGAGGCGGTGGTCATCAAGCTGAACGACGGCTTCTCCGGCCAGGGCAACGCCCTGATCGACCTGAGCGGCCTGGCCTCGCCGCTGCCCCTGTCGGCCACCACCTTCTGCGCCGACGAGGAGTCGTGGCCCGCCTTCGGCGCCAAGATCACCTCCGGCGGCGCCATCGTCGAGGAGCTGATCCGGGCCGACGGACTGGTGTCGCCGAGCGCCCAGGTGCGCATCGCCCCGGGCGGAGCCGCCGAGGTGATCTCCACCCACGACCAGGTGCTGGGCGGCCCCCGCAACCAGGTCTACCTGGGCTGCCGGTTCCCGGCCGACGCCCGCTACCGGCTGGAGATCCAGCGCGAAGCCGAGGCGGTGGCGGCTGTCCTGGCGGCGGAGGGCGTCATCGGGTCCTTCGGCATCGACTTCCTCGTCATCCCCGGCGCCGGCGGAGTGGACGAGATCGTCCTCAGCGAGATCAACCTACGAATGGGCGGCACCAGCCACCCCTACTGGGCCGCCCGGCTGCTCACCGGCTCCTCCTACGAACCAACGACCGGCGAGCTCACAGCCGGCAACTGCGCCATCACCTACGTGGCCAGCGACAACATGAAGTCGCCCCGCCTGGTCGGGCGGACACCGGCCGAGGTAATCGCCGCCGTCGACCGGGCCGGACTCGCCTTCGACCCCTCCACCGGCGGCGGCGTCGCCCTCCACCTGCTGGGCGCTGTCCCCGAGTTCGGGAAGATGGGCGCCACCTGCATCGCCCCCACCCTGGCCATGGCCGACGCTCTCGCCGCCGAGCTGGCCACCCTCCTCACCGACCCGCCGAACTGACCGAATTCGAGTAAATAGGGTGTCGATTCGACACCCTATTTACTCGGGAACGGTGAAGGTGCGGAGGAGTTCCAGCAGGGTCCGGACGCCGACGCCCGTGCCGCCCTTGGCCAAGAAACCGTCGTCATCGCCGGCGCGCGCAGGACCGGCGATGTCGAGGTGGGCCCAAGGAACGTCGCCTACGAACTCGCGCAGGAACAGCCCGGCCACCACCGTGCCCGCTTCACCCGCCCGGCCGATGTTCTTGATGTCGGCCACATCCGAGTCGATGTGGCAGCGGTAGTCGGCGGTGAGGGGCAGCGGCCACGAGGGCTCGCCGGCCCGGTCCCCGGCGGCGCGCACCTGGGCGAGGAACCCGTCGTCGGTGCCCATGAGCCCGCACACCTTGCGGCCGAGGGCGACGACCTGGGCGCCCGTGAGCGTGGCCAGGTCGATCATGGCGGCGGGAGCCTTCTCCGCCCCGTACGCGAGGGCATCGGCCAGCACCAGCCGCCCCTCGGCGTCGGTGTTGAGCACCTCGACGGTGGTGCCGTTCCGGGTCGTGAGGACGTCGCCAGGCTTGATGGCCCTGTCGCCCGGCATGTTCTCGGTGATCGGCAGCAGGCCGACCACGCGCACAGCGGGCGCCAGCGCGGGCACGGCCGACATGGCGCCGAGCACGGCCGCCGCCCCCGACATGTCGGTCTTCATGGTCATCATCCCGTCGGCCGTCTTCAACGACAGCCCGCCGGAGTCGAACGTGATGCCCTTGCCCACCAGCACCACGGTGGGCACCGCGCCATCCCCCGGGGGCTCGTAGGTCAACTCCACGAACCGGGGCGGCTCGGCCGAGCCACGCGCCACCCCGAGCACACCGCCGAAGCGCTGTTCGACGATGGCCACCTCGTCGAAGATGCGGCAGCCCAGGCCCACCCTTGTCGACTCGGCCTCGGCCCGCTCGGCCAGGCGCGTCGGCGTGAGGACGCCCGCCGGCTCGTTCACCAGATCGCGGGCCAGGCACACGGCGCCGGCCACCTCGGCACCCCACACAACTGCCGCCTCCAGCGCCTCGGCATCGGGAGCGACGATCACGACACTCGCGATGCGGCACGCCTTGGGCGACGAGCGGTAGGTGGTGAAGCGGTAGGCGGCGAGGGCAGCGCCCTCCACCAGGGCCTGGGCGGCGGCGGCCCGGTCCACGCCGTCGGGCACGGCGTCGAGGAGCCGCAGGGCCAGCGCCTTGACCCGCCAGGCGGAACGCACGGCGCAGGCCGCGGCGCGGCGCAGCCTGTCGACGGTGACCTCAGCCGGCTCGCCCATGCCGACCGCCAGCACCACCTGTCCGTCCCCGCCCACGAGCGTCTGCACCTGGCCGAACGTCGCCTCGAAGCCGAGGGCGGCCAGGATCGAGGCGTCCAACGGCAGCGGCCACGGTGCCCCGGCCAGCGCCTCGAGGCCCGTGAACACGGGCACGACCACGACGCCGCCGGCGGGCGCGCCGGTGGCGGCGCTGAAGGTGATCGGGGTCATCGGGCGTCCCTGTCGTCGTGGTCGTGGTCGTGTGCGGCGGGGCGGGTGTAGAGGGACTCGGCCTCCTGGCTGCGGGCCAGTGTCCACAGCAGGTCGGACAGGCGGTTCAGGTAGGGAACGACCTGCGAGCCCTCCGCCACCACGTCGAGCGACAGGCGCTCGGCTCGGCGCACCACCGTGCGGGCCACGTCGAGGAGCGCTGCTGTCCGGCCCTGACCGGGAACCACGAAGTCGGCCGGCATGGTGAAGCCCGCGCCCACCTCGTCGATGCGCACCTCCAGGGCGGACACCATGGCCGCCGTCACCAGGGTGCGGCCCTCCTCCAGCTTGTGGCGGTTGGCGTGATCGGTCGCCAGATCGGCCATCAGCACCCAAAGCTCACGCTCCAGGTCAATGAGGGCCGAGTCGAGAGGCGAGCCGGGCGCTGTCTCCGCCCTGGCCAACCCGAGGAAGGCCTGGGCCTCGTCGACCGTGCCGTAGGCCTCCACCGCCGGCGCGTCCTTGCGCAGCCGGCCCCCGAGGTACAGGCCCGTCGTGCCGTCGTCGCCCCGCCGGGTGTAGATCCGCATGGGGTCCGGACACTACCGGCGCCGGTTGGGGACCGGCTCCCACCCCGCGGCGACCGCCTTCTCCATGTACGCGCTCGTCCGACTGTCCAGGTCCGTGACGGAGACCTCAAAGGTCTCCCGCCGGACGATGCCGGTTGCGTCGGCTGCGAACTCGACGGTCGCACCGAGGCGTAGGAATCGAGCGCCCCCGCCACAACCGAGAGCACGGCCATCAGGGCCGCCGCCCTGGAGTGCCCCGCAGACGGGCGCCGCCGAGGGGCCCCGCATCGGACGTCGTAACGAACGCCGTGTTCCACGCGATGGGGAGTCCTCCAATTCGCAGAGGGGGCCTCACAGGTGGCCGGTAGCCTGTGCCGCGTGGCGCCCAGGAACTATCTCGACGCGGTCCGCGAGCGCGTCGTCATCTTCGACGGCGCCACCGGCACCAACATCCAGCTGCGGGACCTGACAGCCGACGACTTCGGCGGGCCGGCGCTGGAGGGCTGCAACGAGGTGCTGGTCGACACACGCCCGGACGTGATCGCCGACCTCCACCGCTCGTTCTTCGAGGTCGGCGTCGACGTGGTGGAGACCGACACCTTCGGCGCCTTCGGCCCCGTGCTGGCGGAGTACGGCCTGGCCGACCGGGTCCACGAGCTCAACCTGAAGGCGGTGCGCATCGCCCGCGAGGTGGCCGATGGCTATGGCGGCTTCGTGGCTGGTTCCATCGGGCCGGGCACCAAATTCCCGTCCCTCGGCCAGATCCGCTTCGTCGACCTGCGCGACGCCTACGAGGCGCAGGTCACCGCCCTCCTCGAAGGCGGCGTCGACCTCATCGTCATCGAGACGGTGTTCGACCTCCTCCAGGCCAAGATCGCCATGATCGCCAGCCGCCGGGCCATGGGCGCCGCCGGCCGCCACGTGCCGATCCAGGTCCAGGTCACCATGGAGCTAACCGGGCGCATGCTGCCGGGCACCGAGATCGGCGCCGCCCTCACCACCCTCGAAGCCCTGCGCCCCGACGTCATCGGCCTTAACTGCGCCACCGGTCCCCAGGAGATGAGCGAGCACCTGCGCCACCTGTCGCAGCACGCCCGCACGCCCATCTCGTGCATCCCCAACGCCGGCCTGCCGTCGGTGGTGGACGGAAAGATGCACTACGACCTCACGCCCGATCAGCTGGCCGACTACCAGGCCCGGTTCGTCACCGAACTCGGCGTGTCGGTCATCGGCGGGTGCTGCGGCACCACGCCCGACCACCTGCGCGCCGTGGTGGAGCGCTGCCGCGACCTCACGCCGGCGGCCCGCCCGGCGCGCAGCGACCCGGGCGTCGCGTCGCTCTACAGCCACGTGCCCTACGACCAGTCGCCGTCGTTCCTCGTGGTCGGCGAGCGCACAAATGCCAACGGGTCCAGGAAGTTCCGCGAGGCCATGCTGGCCAGCGACTGGGAGACCTGCGTGGGCATGGCCAAGGACCAGGTGCGCGAAGGCGCCCACGTCCTCGACCTCTGCGTCGACTACACGGGTGAGGACGGCGTGTCCGACATGGACGAGCTGGCGTCGCGCTTCGCCACCCAGGCCACCCTGCCCCTGATGCTCGACTCCACCGAGCCCGAGGTCATCGAGACGGGCCTGCAATGGATCGGCGGCAAGCCGCTGCTCAACTCGGTGAACCTGGAGGACGGCGACGCGCCCGGCACCCGCCTCGACCGCTTCCTCACCCTGGCGCGGGAATACGGCGCTGCGGTCGTGTGCACCTGCATCGACACCGACGGCCAGGCCCGCACGGCCGACTGGAAGTTCCGGGCCGCCAAAGCCATCCACGACCTGGCCGTCGATCGCTACGGCATCGACCCGACAGACCTGTTCTTCGACGCCCTCGCGCTGCCCCTGTCCACCGGCATGGAGGAGAGCCGCAAGGACGGCATCGAGACCATCGAGGGCATCCGCCGCATAAAGACCGAGCTGCCCGGCGTGCGCACGATCCTCGGCCTCTCCAATGTGTCGTTCGGCCTCACGCCGGCCGCCCGCCACGTGCTGAACTCGGTTTTCCTCCACGAGTGCCAGCAGGCCGGCCTCGACGCGGCCATCGTGCACGCGGCGCGCATCATGCCGCTCAACAAGATCGACGAGCGCGCCCTCGAGGTGTGCCTCGACCTCATCTACGACCGCCGCCGTCCCGGCTACGACCCGCTCCAGGTGCTGCTGGGCCTGTTCGAGGGCGTCTCCTCGGCGTCATTGGTGAAGGAGGACCGCAGCGACTGGCCGATCGAGAGGCGGCTGTCGCAGCGCATCATCGACGGCGACCGCGAGGGCATCGAGGCCGACCTCGACGAGGCGCTCGCCACCACGCCGGCGCTGGCCATCGTCAACGACACCCTCCTGGCGGGCATGAAGGTCGTGGGCGACCTGTTCGGCTCGGGCCAGATGCAACTGCCATTCGTCCTCCAGTCGGCCGAGACCATGAAGACGGCCGTGGCCCACCTCGAGCCCCACATGGAGAAGAGCGACCAGGGCGGCAAGGGGCGCATCGTGCTGGCCACGGTGAAGGGCGACGTCCACGACATCGGCAAGAACCTGGTCGACATCATCTTCTCGAACAACGGCTACGAGGTGCACAACCTCGGTATCAAGGTGGCCGTCACCGAGATGGTGGAGAAGGCCTTGGAGGTGGGCGCCGACGCCATCGGCATGAGCGGCCTGCTGGTAAAGAGCACGCTGATCATGCGTGAGAACCTCCAGGAGCTCAACGACCGCGGACTGGCCCACATCCCGGTGGTGCTGGGCGGCGCCGCGTTGACGAGGCGCTACGTGGAGCACGACCTGCGGGGCGTCTACGATGGCCGGGTCTTCTACGGCAAGGACGCCTTCGAGGGCCTGCGCACCATGGACAAGCTCATGGACCTGAAGCGCTCCGGCGCCGAGGACCCCGACTACGGCCGGCTGCAATCGGGTCGGGCCAAGCCGGAGCCGGCGGGCGACGACGCCCGGGCCGTGCCCGTGCCGGCCCGGTCGCCATCGGTCGCCACCGACAACGAGGTGTTCAAGCCACCTTTCCTCGGCTCACGCGTCGTGAAGGGCCTGGCCGTCGACGAGATCGCCGGCTGGATCAACGAGACCGCCCTGTTCCGCAACCAGTGGCAGTTCCGGCCCGAGAAGGGCGGCGCGGAGACGGACGAGGCGTTCAAGGAGCGCATCCGGCCGATCCTGCGCGACCAGCTCTCCACCGCCAAGACCCAGGGCCTGTTGGTGCCACAGCTGGTGTACGGCTATTTCGCGGCCAACGCCGACGGCGAGGACATCGTGGTGTGGGAGGACGACACCCGGACCACCGAAGAGGCCCGCTTCTCCTTCCCCCGCCAGCAGAAGGAGCCCTGGCTCGACATCGCCGACTTCGTGCGGCCCCTCGGTTCGGAGCCCGACTACGTCGCCTTCTCGATCGTGACCATGGGCGCCACCGTTTCCGAGGCGACCGCCGCGCTCTTCGCCGAGAACCGCTACCAGGAGTACCTGCTCCTGCACGGCCTGGGCGTCGAGATGGCCGAGGCACTGGCCGAGCTGTGGCACCGCCGCATGCGCGAGGAGTGGGGCTTCGCCGACGAGGACGGCCCCACCCTCACCGGGCTGTTCCGCCAGCAGTACCGGGGCGGCCGCTACTCCTGGGGCTACCCAGCCTGCCCCGACCTCACCGACAACGTCGCCGTCGCCCGCCTGCTGGACGCGTCGAGCATCGGGGTCGAGGTGAGCGAGGAGACGGCGTTCCAGTACCACCCGGAGCAGACCACGTCGGCCATCGTGCTCCACCACCCGCAGGCCAAGTACTTCATCGCCTGACGACGGGTGGCCGGTCACCACTGCCGGCGGGTGGTGTGGTGGCGGGTGGCGGCATCGGTCACCGGCTGGGCGGCGACGGGGGGTTTCCCTACATGGCGCCTTCGGAGGTGCCGAAGCTCACCAGATGCGAACGAAGCTCGGCGTCACCCTCGGCGCGGCCCTCGGTTGGCCGGGGCTCGCCTGGTGCTGGTGGAAGGTCGTCGTCGACGGCCACGCGCCGACCGCCTCCATGATCGCCGTCCCTGTGCTGGTGGCTGCGCTGACGGCCGTCATCACGACATGGTGGGTGCGCCACAACCTCGCCATCTACCGCCGCAAGGGCCCGCGAGGGGCCGGGCCCGCCTCCTCCAAGCCCTATCTCACGGACCGGCGGGCCCGGCCGCTGCGCTACGACCCCACCAGGGCCCGCACGGCCCGCGAGATCGTCGTCCGGGTCACGGCCGAGGGCGACAAGCGCTACGAGGTCGTGTCGTGACGGGCATCCTCGAGTCGGTTGCCGCCAGCCCGGTCCTCGGCATCGCCCTGGCCTTCCTCGCCCTCTATCCCGTCGTCATGGCCGTGGTCTGGGTAGTCACCTCGGTGATGTACGCCCTCCGGCGAGAGGTGAGCGACGACGGTTCGTTCGCGGCCATCCCCGATGAAGACCTCCTGTCGGTGTCGATCATCGTCCCGGCCTACGAGGAGGAGGTCGTCCTCGACGCCACGCTCGAGGCGCTGCACCACCTCGACTACCCGGACTACGAGGTCATGGTGGTCGACGACGCGTCGGGGGACCGAACGTCGGAGATCGCGCGCGGCCACCTGGCGAGCGACGGGCGCTTCCGTCTCCTGCGCAAGGAGGTCAACGAGGGCAAGGCCATGGCCATGAACGACGCAATGGCGCTCACCCGTGGCGAGGTCGTCGTCATCGTGGACGCCGACGCCCGGCTCCACCCCGGCGCCCTGCGGCCCATCGTGGCCCACTTCGTGCGGCTGCCCCGTGTGGGTGCCGTCACGGGCAACCCCCGCGTCACCAACCGCCTGAACCTCCTCACTGAGCTGCAGACGCTCGAGTTCACCTCCATCGTCTCGATCCTCCGCCGGGCCCAGGTGGTGTGGGGCCGCATCCTGACGGTGTCGGGCGTCATCAGCGCATTCCGCCGCACCGCCCTGGAGGACGTGGGCTTGTTCGACCCGTCGATGGCCACCGAGGACATCGACGTGTCCTGGCGCCTCCAGCGGCGCTTCTACGACGTCCGCTACGAGCCCCGGGCTCTCATCGACATGACAGTGCCGGCTACGTGGAAGGCGCTCTGGCGCCAGCGACGCCGCTGGTCCATGGGGCTGGTGCAGGTGCTGCGCCGGCACCGCGTCGTGCTGGCCCACTGGAGGAACCGCCGCCACTGGCCCGTGTTCGTGGAAACGTGCCTGTCGGTGCTATGGGCCCACGTCTTCGTCGCCCTGCTCGGCTTCTGGGCCCTGAGCGCGCTGAGCGGCATTCCCACCCGCGGCGCCTCGCCGTTCCCGAACGGCTGGGGCATGCTCATCGCCACGCTGTGCCTCGCCCAGCTCGCCACCGGCGTCTGGCTCGACCGCCGGTACGACCGCTCCGTCGTCCGGGCGCTCCTCGTGGCGCCGCTGTACCCGCTCGGGTACTGGCTGTTCTCGTCGCTGGTCACGGTTCGCTCGACACTTCCCGAACTGCTACGCCGGCAGCGAAGCGAGGTCTCGCAGTGGCACACCGTCCGGGAGCCCGCACCGGAGGCCACCCGGCCCGCCGCCCCACGCTCGGCGGCTGCATAGCCGGCTGACGGAACGCAGAATCTGCGATTGACGTTGGTTTGATGTTGACTTTTGGAGCATGATCCAACATACTTCGATACATGGACGCAGAGGATCGCCGCGACCTGATCGCCGAGGAGCTGCGTCGGCGGGGCCGGGTCTCGGTCCGCAACCTGGCCGCCGCCCATGATGTCACCCCCGAGACGGTGCGCCGCGACCTCATCGAGTTGGAGGAGCGGGGCGAGCTGCGCCGGGTCCACGGCGGCGCCGTCGCCCTCGAGCGGGCGCTGGTCGAGTCCGCGGTAGCCGAGCGGTCCGGGCACATGGCGGCCGACAAGGCCCGCATCGCAGCGGCGGCCGTGGCCCACTTCCCGGCCGACGGCGGCACCGTCCTCGTCGACGCCGGCACCACCACGGGCGCCCTGCTCCACGTCTTCCCCACCGACCGCCGCCTCACCGTCGTCACCAACGACGTCTCCCACGCCCTGGCCCTGGCCCCGATCCCCACCGTCACCGTGATCGTGGTGGGCGGGCGGCTCCGGGCCCGCACCCTGGCCAACGTCGACGATTTCGCGGTGGAGACGCTGCGCAACCTCCGCGTCGACGTCGCCTTCATCGCCACCAACGGCGTCTCCGAGCGGGGCTGCTCCACGCCCGACACGGCGGAGGCGGCCGTGAAGCGGGCCATGGTCGGCGCCGCCGACCGGGTCGTGCTCCTGGCCGACCACACCAAGTTCGGCGACGAGCACTTCGTGCGCTTCGCCGACCTGTCCGACCTCGACGCCGTCGTCACCGACAGCCGCACCGAGGACGCCGACCTCCTCCCACTGCGCCTGGCCGGCCTGGACGTGGTCGTGGCGCCGTGAGCGGGCCGGGAGGATGGTCCGGCCACGAGCCTGTCATCGTCACCGTCACCCCCAACCCGTCGGTGGACCGCACCCTCGAGGTCGAGCGGGTCGAGCGGGGCGCCGTCATCCGGGCGTCGTCCACGCGCATCGACGCCGGCGGCAAGGGCGTCAACGTCACCCGGGCCCTCGTGGCCAACGGGTTTGCATCCGTCGCCGTGCTGCCCCTCGGAGGCGGCGACGGCGACGTGCTCTCGCGGTTGCTGGTCGACGGCGGGATCCCCCACCGGCCCGTCCCGACCAGCGCCGGGACCAGGTCGAACATCACTCTGAGCGAGCCCGATGGCACCGTCACCAAGGTGAACGCCCCGGGTGCGCCGCTCGACCGGGCCGAGATGGTCGCCCTGGTCGACGAGGCCGTCGCCAACCTCGGCGCCGCCAGCTGGCTGGTGCTGTGCGGCTCGCTGCCCGCCGGCGCCCCTGTCGACCTCTATGCCACTCTCACCATACGTGCCCGCGCCGCCGGCGTGCGGGTGGCGGTGGACTCCAGCGGCGCCCCCCTCGCCGCATCCATCGCCGCCGGCCCCGACCTCATCAAGCCCAACCTGGCCGAACTGGCCGAGCTGGTCGACCGCCCCCTCGACGGAATAGACGACGCCGTGGCGGCGGCCGAGGAGGTCCGCGCCGCCGGCGTGGGCACCGTCGTCGTCTCCCTCGGCGCACGCGGCGCACTGCTCGTGGACGGCGGCGACCCTGTGCTGGCCGTGCCCCCCGCCGTCGCCGCCCGCAGCGACGTGGGCGCCGGCGACACGCTGCTCGCCGGCTTCCTGGCGGCCGGCGGCGCCGGCGCCGCGGCCCTCCGTACGGGCGTCGCCTGGGCCGCAGCGGCCGTCGCCCTGCCCGGCACCGAGATGCCGGGCCCGGCCGACATCCACCTCGCCGACGTCACCCTCGGCCCCGCCGTCCCGCAACGCCCCGCCGTCCCGCCCGACCCCGCCGCCCCGCTCCGCCCCGCCCTTTCGAACCCACCCCATCCCGTCCCGGCCACCGGCCCGCAAACCCCGATCGGAGAACCCATGACATTCGCCGTCGACGATCTCGTCACCACCGACCTCGTCGCCCTCGACCTGGCCACAACTGACCGCCGGTCCACCATCGAGGCCCTGGCCGACCTCCTCGTCGCCGCCGGCCGCCTCACCGACCGGACCGGCTTCGTGGAGGCGGTCTGGGCCCGGGAACAGGAGACCGGCGGCACCGGCATGGAGTCCGGCATCGCCATCCCCCACGCCAAGCACGCCGGCGTCACGCAACCCAGCGTGGTGGTGGCCACCGTGCCGGGCGGGGTCGACTTCGGCGCCGAGGACGCCCCCGCCGACCTCGTCTTCCTGATCGCGGCGCCGGCCGGCGCCGACGACGTCCACATCACCGTCCTGTCCAAGCTGGCCCGCCGCCTCGTCCACGAGTCGTTCCGCAACGCCCTCCGCCAGGCCCCCAACGCCGAAGCGGTCGTCCTGATCCTGAAGGAGCAGATCCAGTGAGGCTCGTCGCCGTCACCGCATGTCCCACCGGCATCGCCCACAGCGCCATGGCCGCCGAGGCCCTCGAGGTGGCCGCCCGCGAGGCGGGCCACGAGATCGAGGTCGAGATCCAGGGAGCCGCCGGCGGCCCCGGCATCTCCGCAGCCACCATCGCCGCTGCCGACGCCGTGATCTTCGCCGTCGACGCGGGGGTCCGGGACCGCAACCGCTTCGACGCCCTGCCGAGCGTCGAGGTCCGAACCCGCCGGGCCATCGACCGGCCGGGCGAAGTGATCAGCCAGATCGAGGAGGTCGCCCGCCAGGCACCGGCCCGCTCCGGCGCCGCCGCCTCCCCGATGACCGCCGCTGCGCCCGAGGGCGCGACCCCGACCGAGAAGTTCCGCATCTGGCTGATGACCGGCGTGAGCTACATGCTCCCGTTCGTCGTGGCCGGCGGCATCCTCATCGCCCTCGGCTTCGCCGTCGGCGGCGCGACCCGGGTCACCGGCGTGGAGGACTGGCCGACATTCGGCGACGTGTTCTCGTCCAAGCTCCTCCTCGGCGCCCTGCTGTTCAAGATCGGCGCCGTGGCGTTCAGCATGCTGGTACCGATCCTCGCCGGCTTCATCGCCTTCGGGATGGTGGACCGGCCCGGCATCGCCCCGGGCGTGGTCGCCGGCCTCATCGCCGTGCAGCTCAACGCCGGCTTCCTCGGCGGCATCGCCGGCGGCCTCCTGGCCGGCGCCGTCGTCATGCTCCTCATGCGCATCAAGGTGCGGGGGTCACTGTCCAAGATGATGCCGGTGATGGTGTACCCGATCTTGGGCACGCTCGTCACCGGGGCCCTGCTGGTGCTGGTGATCGGCAACCCGATCGCCTCCGCCCAGTCCGGCCTCACCAACTGGCTCACCGACCTCCAGGGCACCAACGCCGTGTTCCTCGGCCTGCTGATCGGCGCCATGATGGCCTTCGACATGGGCGGCCCGGTCAACAAGGCGGCCTACGCCTTCGGCCTCGCCTCGCTCGACTCGGGCAACTTCGCCGTGATGGCCGCGGTGATGATCGCCGGGATGACGCCCCCGCTGGGGCTGGCCCTGGCCACCACCCTGCGCCCCAAGCGCTTCACCGAGCCGGAGCGGGAGTCGGGCAAGGCGGCCTGGCTGCTCGGCCTCTCCTTCATCACCGAGGGGGCCATCCCGTTCGCCGCAGGCGACCCGCTGCGGGTGATCCCGGCCCTGATGGCCGGCTCGGCCACCGCCGGCGCAATCTCCATGGCCGTCGACGCCCAGCTGCGTGCACCCCACGGCGGGATCTTCGTGCTCGGCCTCATCGACGGCAAGATCGGCTTCCTGCTGGCAGGCCTCGCAGGGACGGCCGTCACCGCCGGCCTGGTGGTGCTCCTCAAGTCGCTCGGCCGAGAGCCCGCCATCGACCTCACCGACGATGCCGGCGCCGCCGATCCCAAAGGGAAGGTCGGCCGCGCCGTGACCGCTCATGCGTAGCCAGACCGTCACCCTCGCCAACCCGACCGGGCTGCACGCCCGCCCGGCCAAGGTCTTCGCCCAGGCCGTCTCGGCGAGCGGCCACCAGGTCCGCCTCACCAAGGGCGACACCACCGTGAACGCCCGCTCCGTCCTCTCGGTCCTCACGCTCGACTGCCACAACGGCGACCAGATCACCATCGAGGTCGAGGGCGACGACGCCGACGGCGTGCTCGCGTCGCTCGTCAGCCTGGTGGAGTCGGGCCTCGGAGAGGGCGGAGCTCCGTCATGAGCGCCGAGCTGACCGGTATAGGTGCGGCGCCCGGCGTTGCCATCGGCCGGCCCTTCGTGGTGGAGCCGCCCGCAACCGAGGTGCCCGACCCCGGGCCGAGCGGCCCACCTGCCGCCGAGAAGGCCCGCCTGCACGCCGCGCTGGTGCAGGCGGCCGACGAGCTGCACGCCATGGCCGAGCGCATGAGGGCCGTGGCCGGCGAGGAGGCCGAGATCTTCGAGGCCCACGCCGCCTTTGCCACGGACCCCGAGGTCGAGGACCAGGCGGCGCCCCTCATCGACGCCGGCCGCTCGGCCGTGGCGGCCGTGTCCGCCGCCTTCGGCGCCTTCCGCGCACTGCTGGCGGCGTCGTCCAGCGAGTACATGGCCGCCCGCGCCGCAGACCTCGATGACGTGTGCGCCCGGGTGGTGGGCATCCTGTCGGGCGTGTCCCGCGGCTACGACCTGCCCGAAGGACGGTCGGTGCTGCTGGCCCGTGAGCTGACACCGTCGCAGACGGCCGAGATCCCCCGCGACCGCATCGCCGGCGTCGTCACCGAGACCGGGTCCCCCACCAGTCACGCGGCGATCCTGGCCCGCACCCTCGGCATCCCCGCCGTGGTGGGCGCGACCGGGGTGCTGGCCGTCGCCGCCGGCGCCTCGATCGTCGCCGTCGACGGGCGCACCGGCGAGGTGCACGTGGAGCCCGATGCCGACGTGCTGGCGGCATTGACGGCGCGGGCCGGCCAGGAGGAGGCCCGCCGGGTCGCGCTCGAGGCGGCGTCGCATGAGCCCGGTAGAACCGCCGACGGCGTGGCCGTCGAGCTGGTGGCCAACGTCGCCGGCCGCGACGACCTCGCCGCCGCGGTGGCGGCCGGGGCCGAGGGCGCCGGCCTGGTGCGCACCGAGCTGCTGTTCCAGGACCGGCGTACCGAGCCCTCGGTCGACGAGCAGGCGGCTTACTACGGCGAGGTGCTGGCCGCCTTCCCCGGCCGCCGTGTGGTGTTCCGCACCCTCGACGTGGGCGCCGACAAGCCCCTGCCCTTCGTCGTCCGCGAGCCCGAGCCGAACCCGGCGCTCGGCGTGCGCGGCATCCGGCTCTCGCTGCGCCGGCCCAAGCTGTTCGAGGACCAGCTGCGTGCACTCGTGCGGGCGCACCGCGACCGGCCCGGAGGCGGGGTCACCGGCGTGATGTTCCCGTTGGTCAGCCGGGTCGACGAGGTGGTCGCCGCCCGCTCCGAGCTCGAGCGCGTGGCGGGCGACGAGGGCGTGTCGCTTGATGGCATCGAGGTCGGCGTGATGATCGAGGTGCCGTCGGCCGCCCTGGCCGCCGGCCGCATCGCCCCACACGTCGACTTCTTCTCGGTCGGCACCAACGATCTCCTCCAGTACCTGTTCGCGGTCGACCGCCTCGTGGCCGAGGTGGCCGAGCTCACCGACGTGTGCGAGCCGCTCGTGCTCGACCTCATCGCCCACGTGGTCGACAACGCCACGGCCCACGGCACCTGGGTCGGCGTGTGCGGCGAGACGGCCAGCGACCCCGAGGTCGCCGCCGCCCTCGTCGGCCTCGGCGTCCGGGAACTGTCGATGGTGCCCGGCGCCCTCGGCGAGGTGAAGGACCTCCTACGCCGCCACGACCTGGCGTCGCTTACGACGGTGGCCGAGGACGCCCGCCACGCCGGCGACGCGGCCGAGGCCCGCGCCATCCTCGCCAAGCTCGCCTGACCGCGCCGCGCGGCCGGACGCACGCCCGTTCTTTCGGACGGCGGGCATCGGCGGGGCGCGTTGCGGCGGCCGGAGAACGCTGGCGATGCGGCCAGACTGACCGGATGCAGGCTCGGTACACCCCGACGTCCCGGTGGCGGACGTGGATGGGCGCAGAGCCTGGGTGGGCGAGCACCGGCGGTGCGGGGGCGTGATGTCGCCTCGGGCCCTCGGCGTCGGGCTGGTCGCCGTGTCGGCGGCGTCGTTCGGGGCCATGGCGATCTTCGCCCGGCTGGCCTACGAAGGCGGGGCCGACATCACCGCCGTACTGTTCCTGCGCTTCGCCATCGCCACCCCGTGCATGGTCGTGCTGCTCCGTCTCCGCCGACAGCCGTGGCCCCGGGGACGGGTCCTCGCCGGTCTGATCGCCATGGGTGGCGTCGGCTACGTGGGCCAGTCGTTGTCGTACTTCACCGCGTTGACCCTGGCGTCGGCCAGCCTGGTCGCCCTGCTGCTCTACGCCTACCCGGCCATCGTCACCGTGCTGTCCGCCGTGCTCCTCGGCGTCCGCCTCACCCCGGTTCGCATCGCAGCGCTGGTGCTGGCGCTCGCCGGTAACGCCCTCATCGTCGGCCCGGAGCTGACGGGGCGGCCCTTGGGCGTGGCCCTCGGGGCAGCCGCGGCGGTCATCTACTCCGTCTACATCCTGGCCGGCAGCCGCCTCACCCCACTGGCCGGCGCCCTGCCGTCGGCCGCCGTGGTGATGGCCTCGGCTGCGGCCGTCTACACGGTCGTGGCGCTGGTGCAGCGGCCGTCGTTCCCGTCGACGGGCCGAAGCTGGGCGGCCGTCGCGGCCATCGCCCTCGTGTCCACGGTGCTCGCGATCACGACCTTCTTCGCGGGCATGGAGCGCCTCGGCGCGACCGACGCCTCGACGTTGTCGACCATCGAACCGGTGGTGACCGTGGTCCTCGCCTGGGCCGTCCTCGACGAACGGCTGTCGGGTGCCCAGGTCGCCGGCGGTGTGCTCGTCCTCACCGCCGTGGTCGTGCTGGCGCGGTCGAGGTCGCCCCTCGACGCGCCGCCCCGCGACGCGCCGGCCGGGCCACCGTAACAGTGCGACCGGGCGGGACCTGCCGCCCGACCTCAGCGGGCTGCGAACGTCGTCGCCACCGACCTCGTAGCTGGTCGAGGGGCAGACTGTGGAATCGCCGTCATCGTCTTCTTCCACGCGCACCCCGATGACGAGGCCATCTTCACGGGCGGCACCGTGCTCCGTCTGGTCGCCCTCGGGCACCGGGTCACGCTCGTCGTCGCCACCAGCGGCGAGCTCGGTATCCCACACCCCGAAGGTTCCACCGAGCAGCTGGCCCACGTGCGCCGGCAGGAGACCCGCCGGGCCGCTGCGTTGCTGGGGGTCTCGCGGGTCGACTTCCTCGGGTATCCGGACTCGGGCCTGGCGGGCGACGCAGCCAACGCGACGCCCGGGGCTTTCGCGTCGGTCGACGTCGATGAGGTCGCGACGCGCCTGGCCGCCCTGCTGGTCGAGGAGCGGGCCGATGCCATCGTGGTGTACGACGAGACCGGGATCTACGGCCATCCCGACCATGTCCAGGTACACCGGGCCGGCCACCGGGCGGCGGCGCTGGCCGGCGTGGCGACCGTCTACGAGGTCACCATCGACCGCGAGTACCTCCATTTCGTGGAGACCCACCTGGTCGAGGAGGCGATCCTCGCTGGGGATCTCGGCCTCGCCCGTTCCCACATCGGCGTGCCGACGGTCATGCTGACGGCGACCGTCGACGTGACGGCGCAGCTGGACCGGAAGCGGTCGGCGATGGCGGCGCACGCCAGCCAGATCCCCGAGACCACGTCTGCGCTGCAACTGGGATTGGAGCAGTTCGCGGCTGTCTACGGCTGGGAATGGTTCATGCGTCACGGCCCTCCCGGCCCCATCGACGACCTGTGACTGCAATGGGTCGGGCGGCCGGCCGACCCCTCCGGGCACCACTGGGAGGTCGGTCGGCGAGTCGGTGGCGGACCGTTCCTGCTTCTTTGAGCTCGCTCGATGAGTGCAATCGAACGAAGTTTCCCGGATCAGCCCGACGACAACACGGCCCGGGCCACCAGGTCGGTGCCGAAGGCGGTCAGGATGGCGAGGTAGAGCAGGCCGGTGGCCGCCATCACGGCCGAGTACGCCCGCTCCTTGAGAGCAGCCTTGGTCACGCCGGTCAGGATCAGCGTCGACACTGCACAGGTGGCCCAGAACCAGCCCAGCAGCCCGCCGTAGCCGTCGTCGATGGTGCCCGAGAAGACCGAGAACATGCCGGTGGGCCAGAGGAGGGCGGCCACCTCGAGCGGCCACACCAGGGCGAGCCACCGGTTCAGCTCGAGCAGGGGCGCCCGGCCCAGCCCGGGCTGCACCAGGTACCAGTGGCCGAGCAGCATGGCGTCGGTGACGGCGCCGAGGAAAGCGGCGCCCACCAGCGTGCGCGCCACGGCAAGCACGTCGGGGCCGCCGGCGGCGATGCCGGCGGCCACCAGGCCCACGGCGCCGATGACGGGCGCGACAAGGTCGGCCACCGGCGGGAACTCGGGGACACTGGCATCGGGCCCCGACGGCTCCCGCTCGATCCCGGTCATCGCCGCCACCCGGGCCGTGCGTCGTGCGTGGCGGGCCCGCTCCCCCGCCACACCGGCCCGCCGCCGGACGATCGACAGGACGAGGGCGGCGCCGCTGGTCAGCGCCACCAGTGCCGCGCTCGCGTCACGCACCGGCACCGGTCCGAACACCCGACCCACGACCGCCGCCCCGGCTGCCATCACCATGTAGGTGGCGCGCAGCAGCCAGCCGTAGCCGATGCCGACCTGGCGCCGCCGGGTCGTCACCCACAGGAACAGCAGTCCCCCGGTCGCCCACTGGAGCAGCACCGTGGCCGCGTCCAGGCGGATCATCGGCAACCCGACCCGGCTTGCGCCGACCTCGCCGCCTCGACCAGTTGTCGCGAACGCGACGGCGAACCTCGCCGACGGAGGGGGCCGGCCCAGGGCGACCGCCGCACAAACCGTGGTGGTGGGTCTCGGCGGCGTGAGGGCCCGAACTCCGGCGGCTGGTACCGCACGAGCGGAGGCAGCCGGGCCGCCTCGCCAATGGCAGCCGTCACGAAAGGGCCGTGGTCGCGGCACCGTCGACCGTGAGGGCCGCCCCGCTGACGAAGCCGGCGGCCTGCGAGCAGAGGAAGGCCACCACCTTGCCGAAGTCCGCCGGGTCGCCGAGGGCGCCACCGCCGCGGAGTTGGCGCATGCGCTCGGTGTCGTGGGGGCCCGGGAGCGCCAGGTTCAGGGTGACGCCGTCGCCGGCGAGGTCGGCGGCCGCCGTCTTGGCCCAGGCCCACAGGCCGGTGCGCGCCGTGTTCGACAGGGCCAGGTGGCCCGCCGGTTGGCGCACGTAGTACGAGGCGATGAGGCAGATCCGGCCCCAGTGGGCGGTCCGCATGTGGGGCGCAGCCTCCCGTACGAGGCGGACCGACGTGAGCAGGTTGGCGTTGATGGCCGCCAGCAGTTGTTCGTCGTCGACCTCCAGCGCCCGGCCGGGCGGGGGTCCGCCGGCATTGCCGACCAGCACGTCGAGGCGGCCGAACCTCCCCATGGTGGCTTCTACCAAACGCGCAGGGGCGGCGGGATCGGTGACGTCGTCGACCAGTCCGAGCGCATCGGGAGCGCCGGCGGCCAGCAGCGCCGCCTTGGCTTCGAACACGGCGTCGGCGCCCCGGGCGCAGATGACCACCCGCGTCCCCTCAGCGGCCAGGGCGGACGCAGCAGCGAATCCCAGGCCCTTCGAGGAAGCGGTGACGAGGGCGACGCGCCCGGCCAGCCCGAGGTCCACGTCAGGCCACGACGGCGAGGTCGTGCGACACCGTGTTGAGCGACTCCGGCCCGGCGCCTGTGGCCACCACGATGTCCTCGATGCGGGTTCCCCAGCGCCCGTCGACGTAGATGCCGGGCTCGATCGAGAAGGCGTGGCCCGCCACCAAGGGGTCGCAGTTCCCGCCCACCAGGTAGGGGTCCTCGTGCTCCTCGAGCCCGATGCCGTGGCCGGTGCGGTGCACGAACTGCGGGCCGTAGCCGGCCTCCTCGATCACCCGCCTTGCGACGCCGTCGATGTCCTCGCACGGTGTGCCCACCACGGCGGCCTCGACGGCCGAGGCCTGGGCCCGCTGGACGGCGGCGTAGAGGTCGCGGAACTCGGCCGGGGGAAGGCCGGTGAAGACGGTGCGGGTCGTGTCCGAGCAGTAGCCGTCTACCGTGCCCCCGAAGTCGCACACGACGGCCTCACCTTCGCCGATGATGCGTGGGCCCGGCTCGTGGTGGGGGCTGGCCGAGTTGGGGCCGCTGCCCACGATGACGAAGTTGATCCGGTCGTGGCCCTCTGCCCGCAGCCGGGCGTGGAGGTCGGCCGCCACGTCGGCCTCGGTGCGCCCGACCAGTCTCACCTCGCCGGCCACCAGGGCGGCGGCCACCCGGTCGGCGGCGGCCGCGGCCCGGCGCAGTGCGGCTACCTCCTCAGGGTCCTTCACCGCCCGCAGCGGGCCGGTGACCACGGACGCCGCCTGCCACGAGACACCCCGCAGGGAGGCCTGCAGCTGGAGCACGAAGGTCGCCCATGTGCGGTCGGACACAGCCAGTCGCGGGCGGGCGCCCACCAGCTCGGCCACCACCTGCACCGGGTCCTCCGTCTCGCTCCACGGCCGCAGGCGGAAGAGGCCTGGGTCGTGCTGCACACGGGGCGCCTCCAGTCGAGGCACCACCAGCGTGGCATCGCCATCGGCCGGGAGCACCAGCATGGTGAGGCGCTCCAGCGGCATCGCCTCGTAGCCGGTGAGCCACGGGAGATCGGCGCCGAGCGAGAGCAGCAGGGCGTCGACGCCGATTGCCTCCATGCGCGCCCGCACACGCGCCACCCGCTCGACCCGGCTCATTGGGGCAGCGTAAGGGACCTAGCGCGGCGACCGGGCGAGGCGATTCAGCGGGCTGC
Organism: Actinomycetes bacterium; assembly: GCA_023264975.1. Classification (GTDB taxonomy): domain Bacteria; phylum Actinomycetota; class Acidimicrobiia; order Acidimicrobiales; genus JAHFUS01. Next base: position 21,620 of record JAHFUS010000045.1, read on the forward strand.
CGCGCCTGCCGCCTCGCGGGCGTGGTAGCTGGAGCGGGTGAGGGGTGACGCCTGCACGTGGGCGAAGCCCATGGCGGCGCCGGCGGCGGCCAGCCTGTCGAACTCGTCGGGGTGCCACCAGCGGGCCACCGGCAAGTGCCCCGCCGTGGGGCGCAGGTACTGGCCGAGCGTGACGATGTCGACCCCCACGCCGCGCAGGTCGGCCAGCGCGCCGAGCACCTCCGGCTCGGACTCGCCCATGCCGAGGATGAGCCCGGACTTGGTGGTGAGCCCGGCGTCCTTGGCGCGGGCCAGCACCGACAGGCTGCGGGCGTAGGAGGCGGAGGGCCGTACCGCCCGCTGCAGGCGGGCGACCGTCTCCAGGTTGTGGTTCAGTACCTCGGGCCGGGCGGCGAAGATGGTGGCCAGGGCGCCGGCGTCGCCCTTGCAGTCGGGGATCAGCACCTCCACCGCCGTGCCGGGGCAACGGTCGTGCACGGCGTGGATCGAAGCCGCGAAGGCGGCGGCGCCGCCGTCCGCCAGGTCGTCGCGCGCCACGGCCGTGATCACCGTGTGCCCGAGACCCATGGCCGCCACCGCGTCGGCGACGCGATCGGGCTCGGCCTCGTCGAGCACCTCGGGATGGCGGGTGTCCACCAGGCAGAACCCGCAGCCGCGGGTGCAGCGGGAGCCGTTGATCATGAACGTGGCCGTGCCGGCCGACCAGCACTCGTAGATGTTGGGGCAGCCCGCCTCCTCGCACACGGTGGAGAGCGAACGGTCCCGCAGGTCGCGCTTGAGGGCCTGGTAGGCGGGGCCCATCTCCGCCTTGGCCCGCAGCCAGTCCGGTTTGCGCCGGTCGAGGGAGATGCCGGCGGCCGCGTCGACACCGGCGGCCGCGAGGCGGCCCAGCAGGCGCACAGGAACGCCGACGGCAGCCGCAGCAGGGCCGGCGGACGCCGCGACGGCTGACGATGACGCTGATCCGCAGGGCGCGGCCTCGGCACCGGCGGACGGTCGGGCCCTGCCCGACAGCGCCTCGACACCGGCGGACGCGGCACGCCACGCCACGTCCTGGCGCTCCACCCCGGAGCGACCCCACCGCTCGCCTGCGCGGGCAGCAACCGCGTCGACGACCTCGCGCATGGTGACGTGCAGCCCCTCGGCCGCCAGCGATGTGACACCGCGGCCGACAAGGCCGCACGGCACGATCCCGTCGAAGCACGAGAGGTCGGGGTCGACGTTGAGGGCGAAGCCGTGCATCGACCGTCCGCGCGTGATTCGCACACCGACGGCGGCGATCTTGCGTTCCCCCAGCCACACGCCGGGGAAGCCCGGGGAGCGGGTGGCGCCGGCCAGGCCGAGGTCGGCCAGGGCGTCGATCACCACCTGCTCGACGGCGTGGACGTGGGAGGTGGTGGCGCCGGGGGCGGGCGGCACGGACAGCACCGGGTAGCCCACCAGCTGCCCTGGCCCGTGCCAGGTGATGTCACCCCCCCTGTTGGTGCGCACGAGGTCCCCCGGCAGGTCGGCCGGCGCCACGAGCACGGAGTCGAGGGTCCCTCGAACGCCGAGCGTGTAGACGCTCGGGTGCTCGAGGAGCAGCAGGTGGTCGTCCGCCGATCGGGCGTGCAGGGCGCTCTGGAGGGCGTGGGCGTCTGCGAAGGTGACCCGCCCGAGCCAGCGGGCCCGGAGCCGGCCCCACGTCATACCAGCTCCTGGCCCCAGTCCCTCGTCTCCAGGATCTCGCGGAGGCGGGCGAGAAATGCAGAGGCGTACGCACCGTCGAATGCCCGGTGGTCGAAGGCGATGGCCAGGTTGCCGACGGGGTGGACGGCCACGCCGTAGCCCCCGCCGGGCAGGGCGACCGCGACCGGCTTCGGCTTCACGCCGTCCGTGGACAGGATGGCCACCTGGGGCTGGTTGATGATCGGCGCGGTGAGGAAGGTGCCGTACCCACCCGGGTTGGTGATGGTGAAGGTGCCGCCCGAGATGTCGTCGGCGCTCAGCTTCTTGGACCGGGCCCGGCCGGCAAGATCACCGATGCCGCGGGCCAGCGCCCGCAGCCGTTTGTCGTCGGCGTCGTGCACCACCGGCACGATGAGGCCCTCGTGGGCGAGGTCGACGGCCACACCGAGGTTCACGTAGTGGTGCACGATCAGCTCGTCGTCGCCCACCGTCGCGTTGACCGAGGGGAAGTCGTGGATGGCGTCGACCACGGCCCGGGCGATGAAGGGGAGGTAGGTGAGGCTGACGCCCTCCTCCTCCTTGAAGCGGGCACGGGCGGGAAGGCGGACTCGATCGACCGCCTCGTAGTCGACCTCGATGACCACCAGCGTGTGGGCCGACGTGTCGAGCGACCGGCGCATGTGCTCGGCCGTCCGCCGGCGGATCTTCGAGAACGGCACCGACTCGTCCTGGCCCGAGACCCGTCCGGGAGCGACCCCGTTCCCAGCGGCTGCGGCCGCCGTCTGAGCGGGCGCGGTGGGAGCAGGTGCGCCCGTGGCGGCGGGCGCGGCGTCGGCGGCAGAGGCCGCCGTCAGCGTCGAGGCGGGCCGGGGCGGGCCGCCCGCCCCGAGGCGGTCGATGACGGCGAGCACGTCGGCGCGGGTGATGCGGCCGCCGACGCCGGTGGCGCTGATCTCGCCGGGCCGCAGGCCGTGCTCGTTGAGCAGGCGGCGCACGACAGGCGAGAGCACCCGGCCCTCGGCGCCTGCCGTGGTGTCGGCGCCGCCGGTGGCGGAGACCGGCTGCGGGGTGGGCGAAGGAGCCGGGACGGGCGCCGGCCGCGGGGCCACGTCCTGCTCCTGCTCGTCGACGACGGCTCCACCGGCGCCTGCCGTCCCGGTTCCGACCGCCTCGTCGCCGGCCGGAGCGACCGGGGCGGCGCCGTTGCCTTCGACACCCGCGTCCGCTGCGGCCGGTGCCGCCTCTGCACCGCCGGCGGCGGATGCCGGCTGACCGCCGTCGGTGATGACAGCGAGCTTGGCGCCCACGTCGGCCGTCTCCCCTTCCTGCACGAGGATCTCGGCAAGGACCCCGGCCACCGGCGACGGCACCTCGGAGTCGACCTTGTCGGTGGAGACCTCGAAGAGGACCTCGTCCTCGTCGACGGTGTCGCCCACCTTCTTGGCCCACCGGGTGATGGTTCCCTCGGTCACGGTCTCGCCCAGCTGCGGCATCGTGATGTCGGCCATCAGGCGTGCAACCCCCTTCCGGTCAGCGCCAGCATCGTCTCCCCGAACGTCTCCGAGAGGCTCGGGTGAGGCTGGATGAAGGCCGCCACCTCGTCAGGGGTGGCCTCCCAGTTCACGGCCAGGTAGCCCTGGCCCAGTTGCTCGGTGACCCACGGCCCCGCCATGTGGACGCCGAGGATGCGGCCCGCCCGACCGTCGGGGCCCTTCTCGGCGATCACCTTCACCAGGCCCTCGGTGTCACCCACGATCATGGCCCGGCCGTTGCCGGCGAACGGGTCCTTCTTGGTGACGACATCGAAGCCGGCCGCCTTGGCCGCCTGCTCGGTCATGCCGGCGAAGGCCACCTCGGGATGGCAGTAGATGCACCACGGGACCTTGCCGTAGTCGACCGGCAGCGGTGACTCGCCGAGGATGTCCTTCACGGCGACGATCGCCTCGGCGAAGCCCACATGGGCCAGTTGCGGCGTGGCGATCAGGTCGCCGACGGCGTAGACACCGGCCTCGGTCGTGCGGCACAACTCGTCCACCTTCACGAAGCCCCGGTCGTCGACCTCGACCGCGGCGCCGTCGCCGAGCAGACCGTCAGAGAGCGGGCGCCGGCCCACGGAGACGGCGACGGCGTCGACGGTGACCTGCTCGCCCTCGCCGAACAGCACCGTGGTGCCGCCGCCGTCCTGCGGCTTGTGGCCGGACACCTGCACGCCGAGGCGCACGTCGATGCCCCGCTTCTTGAACGAGCGGGCCACCACGGCGACCACGTCCTCGTCGCAGCCGGGCAGCATGCGGGGAAGGGCCTCGAGCACGGTGACCTGCACGCCGAGGTCGCTCATCATGGAGGCGAACTCGCAGCCGATGGCGCCGGCGCCGATCACCGCCGCGGTGGCGGGAAGCTGCTCGAGGGCGAGCACCTCGTCGGAGGTGAGCACAATGCGGCCGTCGACGTCGAAACCCGGGATGGTGCGGGGCACCGACCCGGCGGCCAGGACCACGGAAGTGCCTGTGAGCACGGTGCCGTCTTCGATCTCGACGGTGTGATTGCCGACCAGGCGGCCCGTGCCGGCGAAGGTGGTGATCTTCCGGCGCTTCATCAGGCCTTCGAGGCCCTTCCAGAGCTGGTCGACCACCTTCTGCTTGCGCTGCTGGCTCACGGAGAAGTCGATGGCCGGCGGGTCGGCCAGGACACCGAACTCCTTGGCGCCGGCCACGGTGCGGAACACGGTGGCCGTCTCCAGGAACTCCTTGGCAGGGATGCAGCCCCGATGAAGGCAGGTGCCCCCGACCTTGTCCTTCTCGACGACGGCGACCGACAGGCCGGCACCTGCGGCGTAGAGGGCGGCTGCGTACCCACCCGGCCCGCCCCCGATGACGACGATGTCGAACTGCTGTGCCGTGCGGACCACCTCCCCTTCCGGGCCAGCCTAGTGACGGCCTGTCGGGTCGGCTTCCGGGGGGCCGGGGCGGGCCGGGCTCAGATCTCGGTGAAGGTCTGGGCGGCCAGGACCGTCCCGACGCCGAAGATGACGGCACCGGTGACGGTGGGCAGCACCCGGTCGACCACGAGCAGCCGGTCGCGCCAGGTCGAGGTCCGGGCACGACGCCCGGGCCTGTCCGCCGTGCGGTAGGTCCGGCGCCACCGCCACACAGCGAAGGGGACCGCCCGGCTGGTCACGAGCCCGGCGGTCTTTCGCGTTCAGCGGCCGGCGAGGAACAGCTGGAGGGCGCCGGCCACCAGGATGAGAAGGCCCGTGAGGAGGGCGGCGATGATCAGCTTGCGCGTGCTCACCGGACGATGCAGAGGTTCTGGGCTGCCCGGCGCTCCACACGGGTAGGCTACCGACCACGCAGGGGAGCTCGGCGGTCCGGGCTGAGAGGTGGGGCGTCGCCCACGACCCTTCCGATGAGCAACCGGTCCGGTAATGCGGATCGAGGAGGCGTGACGATGATCGACGACCCGCTGGTGATCGCCGGGAGGACCTTCTACTCGCGGCTGTTCCTGGGCACGGGCAAGTTCCCGTCGGCCCGGTCGCTCAGCGAGACCATCGCGTCGTGCGGCACGGAGATGGTGACGGTCGCGCTGCGGAGGGTCGACCCCACGGCCGCCGAGGACATCCTCGAAGCCCTGCCGCCCGGCGTCCTGCTGCTCACCAACACGAGCGGGGCGGTCGACGCCCACGAGGCCGTCCGCCTGGCCCGCCTGGCCCGGGCCGCCGAACTGCCCGACTGGATCAAGCTCGAAGTCACGCCCGACCCCCGCTACCTCCTGCCGGACGGGGTGGAGACGCTGAAGGCGGCCGAGGTCCTGTGCGCCGAGGGCTTCACCGTGCTGCCCTACGTGAACGCCGACCCCGTGCTGTGCAAGCGCCTGGAGGAGGTCGGCTGCGCCACCGTCATGCCGCTCGGCTCCTGGATCGGCTCCAACCAGGGCCTGCGCACCCGTGCCGCCCTCGAGATCATCGTGGAGCAGTCGCTCGTGCCGGTGGTGGTCGACGCCGGCATCGGCGCCCCCAGCCAGGCGGCCGAGGCGCTGGAGCTGGGCGCTGACGCCGTCCTCGTCAACACCGCCATCGGCACCGCCGGTGACCCGCCCGCCATGGGCGCCGCATTCCGCCTGGCCGTCCAGGCCGGCCGCCGGGCCTTCGTGGCCGGCCTGCCCTCGGCCCACTCCGGCGCCGAGGCCAGCTCGCCGCTCACCGGCTTCCTCTCGTGACCGCCCTCACCCGCTTTCGAGTAAATAGGGTGTCAAATTGACACCCTATTTACTCGGGAACAGTCCGGTTCCGGTGGCGTTGGAGTCGCGGCCGGACGGGGTGCCGGCGGGGACAGCGGCGGCCGACCTGGTGGGCACCGACCTGGTCGGGCTGCGGGCGCGGATCGACACGGCCACGGCGGGGGACGTGGACCGGGCGCTGCGGGCCACCCGCCCGACGCTGGAGGACTTCGCCGCCCTCTTGTCGCCGGCGGCCGGGGACCGACTGGAGGACATGGCCCGGCGGGCATCGGAGATCACGCTCCGGCGGTTCGGCCGCACGATCCACCTGTTCGCCCCGCTCTACCTGTCCAACGAATGCGTCTCGGTGTGCACCTACTGCGGGTTCTCGGCCGGCAACGAGATCGCCCGCCGCACGCTGTCGCCCGATGAGGTGGCGGCCGAGGCCCGCGCCCTTACCGCCCAGGGCTTGCGCCACCTGCTGCTGGTGGCGGGCGAGCACGCCCGCATCGTGAGCAAGGACTACCTGGTCGAGTGCGTGCGGGCGCTGGCGGTCGACGTGCCGTCGCTGTCGGTGGAGGTGCAGGTGTGGGACACCGCCACCTACCGCCGCCTGGTGGAGGCGGGGTGCGACGGGCTGGTCGTCTACCAGGAGACCTACGACCGCGACCTGTACGCGGCGGTGCACACCAAGGGCAAGAAGCGGAACTACGACTGGCGGCTGTCGGCGCCCGATCGGGGGGCGGCGGCAGGCATGCGGCGGCTGGGGGTGGGCGCCCTGCTCGGCCTGCACCCGGACTGGCGCACCGAGGCGCTGGCCGTGGCCGCCCACGCCCGCGCCCTCGTGCACCGCTGGTGGCGCTGCGAAGTGTCGGTGTCGCTCCCCCGCCTGCGCCCGGCCGCCGGCGACGTCACGCCCGCCCACCCGGTGGACGACCGCTCGTTCGTGCACCTGCTGTGCGCCCTGCGCCTGCTCCTGCCCGAGCTCGGCCTGGTCCTGTCCACCCGCGAGGCGCCCGCCCTGCGCGACAGGCTGCTCGGCCTCGGCGTCACCCACCTGTCGGCCGGCTCGTCCACCGAGCCCGGCGGGTACGCGGCACCCGACGGGGCCGAGCCGCAATTCGAGGTGGCCGACACCCGCTCCCCGGCCGAGGTGGCCGCCGTGCTGCGCTCCGCCGGCTTCGACCCCGTCTGGAAGGACTGGCAGCGGGTGGCCCGCGAACGCTGACGGGGGGTCGGCCGGCGGGGCGGATGGTGCTGGTGAGGCTGGTGACGGAGGTGGGGCCCGTGTGAATCACAAAGGTGGAATTTCACCCTTGTGTTCCACAGGCAGGTCCTGATTGTCTGGAGCCATGGGAGTGAACAAACGCCAGCGACGGAAGGCCAAGAAGCAGCAGAAGCAACAGCGGACGGGCCAGCGGTTCCGTTGCGGCGCCGCTCCCCGCCGGGAGTGGTTCGACGGGCGTCGCCTCGACGAGGGCCACATCGACAGGGACCAGGTGGCGCGGGCGGGGGTGTTGGCCGCGGCCGAGTGCCTCTGGACCGAGACCGAGAGCGACCACCAGCTGCTGCTGGACGCCCTCGCCATCATTGAGGACCGGCTCGGGCCCGGCGTCATCCACCGTGCCGTCACGTACTGGTTCGGGCTCGTCCTCGACGCGGCATGGACGAACGGCTGGCAACCGGCCGACGTTCTGCGGCACCTGCGCCGCACGCTCACGGCCAGGCATGCGGCGGCGGTGGCAGGTCTTATCGCAGCCAGCGGCGGCGCCCGGCCCGAGGCGGCCGTCGACGACCGGTGGGCGGACCAGGTCGCGTCTCTCTCCGCCGACGACCGGGACCGTCCCGACTTCGCTCCGCCGTCCCCGAGCCTGTCGCTCGCGGTGGAGGCGCTCTCCCGCCTCCTCTACCTGGCGCCGCTCCCGAGGCTCTCGTCGCCGTCCGGTGGCACCCGTCGGTCGGGCGGTCCGAGCTCCGCCGCCATGCTCGACCGGGTGCGGGCGCTGCTGGCCAAGGCCGAGTCGACCACGTTCCCCGAGGAGGCCGAAGCGCTCACCGCCAAGGCGCAGGAGCTGATGGCCCGCCACGCCATCGACGCCGCCATGCTCGACGCCAAGCACCACGCGGCCGGCCCGTCCGCCGTGGTGGGCTGGCGCATCGGCGTCGACGACCCCTATGCGGCGGCCAAGTCGCTGCTCCTCGACCGCATCGCCAGGGCCAACCGGTGCCGGGCCGTGTGGTCCAAGGACCTCGGGTTCACCACCGTGTTCGGCGACCGGTCCGATCTCGAGATGGTCGAGCTGCTGTTCACCTCGCTGCTCGTCCAGGGCACAGACGCCATGCTGCGCGCCGGCCGGTCCATCGACCGCTACGGCACGTCGCGGACCCGGTCGTTCCGGCAGTCGTTCCTCGTGGCATACGCCAGCCGGATCGGCGAGCGTCTCGCCGCCGCCTCGGCGAGCGCCGTCGCCGAGGGAACCGAGCGCCACGGGGAGGCGCTGCTCCCGGTGCTCGTCAGCCGGGCGGAGGCGGTGCGGGAGGCAATCGAGGAGGCCTTCCCGGATATGGTCGAGCACGGCACCAACATCTCCAACTACTCCGGCTGGGTGGCGGGCCGGGCGGCCGCCGACCTGGCGTCGCTCGGCGTGGCCGAGGAGCTGCCCATCGGCTGATCCGATGGGTCGGTCCACTACACCGTCCGTGGGTGACTGCCCTCTTGTGCATCTTCGACGATCATGAGATGCTGCAGCTACCCATGCCGTACTGGATGTCCATTGAGGTGCTCGACGGGGTGTTCTCCGCCTCACGTTGGGCCGACTCCCATGGCGACAGCCTGGTGGAAGCAGCCCTTTCGTCCGGCGCGTCCGACTGGGCCTGGCACCACCATTCGTGGGGCGTCGTGTTCGAGGTCGCATTCGCCGACGAGGCCGCCTGGGAGCGCTACCGCTTCCTGCACGGCGTGCGGGCCGCTCTCGACGCCGTGCCCGATCCCAACTTCGGGCTCGTCATCTCCCGGGGCCGGGGCGGGAGCGCGGGCACGCGTGATCCCCGGCGCCGGCCGCTGCTCAGCGGGTCGGGTGCCGCCGCGCTGCCCATACCCCTCGTCGACATGCTCGACGACGATGTCTGGGGCGCCCTCCCCCGCGACATCCAGCAGTACCGCCTCGCCGCCAGCCGCTAGGCGCCGGCCTCTCGGGCGTCAGTCGGCGGTGTCGACGATGAGGGGCGCGTGGTCCGAGGGCAGCTTGCCCTTGCGGGCGTTGCGGTCGATCACCGCGAAGGTGACTTTCTCCGCCAACGGCTTGGACACCAGCACCAGGTCGATGCGCATGCCCCGGTGCTGGTGGAAATCGCCCGCCCGATAGTCCCAGTAGGTGTAGAGCTTGTCCTCCTGGTGCACCAGCCGGAAGGCATCCTCCAGGCCCCAGGCCTCGAGATGGGCGAGTGCCTGGCGCTCCGGCGCGCTCACGTGGGTGGAGTTGACGAAGGCGGCCGGGTCCCACACGTCACGGTCCTCGGGGGCCACGTTGAAGTCGCCGCACACGGCCACCGGAACGTCCGGGTCGGCCGTGGCCTCCAAATGGCGGCGGAGGCGGTCGAACCACGACAGCTTGTAGGCGTAGTGGTCGTCCTCCAGGCCGCGACCGTTGGGGACGTAGACGCTCGACACCCGCACGCCGCCGCACGTGGCCGAGATGAGCCGGGTGTCGGTGTCGGCCTCGAGGCCCTCACAGAACCCGTCCACCACGTCGTCGATCCCCACCCGGCTCACGATGGCCACCCCGTTCCAGCGGCCGTCGCCATGGTGGGCGGTCCGGTAGCCGAGGGCCTCAAAGGCGAGGGCCGGGAAGGCGGCGTCGGCCAGCTTGGTCTCCTGCATGCAGAGCACGTCGGGCCGGGCGTACCCCAACCACTCCTCCACCCGGGGCAGGCGGATCTTCAACGAGTTGACGTTCCAGGTGGCGATTCGCATCGGCCGCCCACCCTACGGCCCCTCGGCCGGTCCGGACGGCCGGTCGGAGGCGATCACGGCGCCCGCACCCGCTCCCAGCTGACAGCGCCGGGTCACGCGGACCGACGGTGAGCCGCAGGTACTCGAAGGGGCGCGTCTCGCCGTGCACCACGATGCGGGTGACGTTGGCGAGAGGCAGCGGGTGGTCGGCGGTGAAGTCCAAACGAAAGGGAGACGTCGGCAGCGCCGACTCAGGCGGGGTCGGCGCCCCGCTTGCGGGGGGACCTTGGTGCCGCCACCTTCCTGGGTGCCGCCTTCGTCGCGCCCGCCACCTTCTTGGGCACCGGCTTCCTGGCCGCCAGCGCGTCCTTGGGGGAGGCTGCGGGCGTGGCAGCAGCCGGCGCCTTCTTGGTGGGCGCTCTCCGGGAGGGCGCCTTCGTCGCCGGCGTCTGCTTCTCCACGCCGGCGACGGGTGCCGCAGTCAACTTCTTGGCGGGCGCCGGCGCAGGCGCCACGACGGCGACCCGCTTGCTCGACCGCTTCGCAGCGGCCGGCGGCGCATCTGAGACAGCCGGTAGGCCGGGCGGGGCCGCGACAGCAGCCTTCCGACCGGCCCGCTTGGCGGGCGGCGGAGCGGGGTCGGCGACGGCCGGTGCGGCGGGCGCATCGGGGGCGGCGCCACGGCGACGCGCCTGGCGGGCGGCGGTGGGAGCGGGGTCGATCGCCGCTGCCGGTGCGGCGGGCGCATCGGGGGCGGCGCCACGGCGACGCGCCTGGCGGGCGGCGGTGGGA